>NZ_CM001776.1:2363267-2729986 GCF_000332275.1 Synechococcus sp. PCC 7336 | reverse complement strand
AGAAAAAAACATGGGTCACATGACCTACGGCGAGCCCGCTTGGCCTAACGATCTGCTATTTATGTTTCCGGTCTGCATCCTGGGGACGATCGCAATGTGTGCCGCCCTAGCGGTTATGGAGCCTGCTGGTGTTGGCGAGCCTGCCAATCCTTTTGCAACTCCCCTCGAGATTCTGCCCGAGTGGTATTTGTACCCCGCTTTCCAACTGCTGCGCATTGCCCCGAACAAGCTTCTGGGGATTGCTCTGATGAGTTCGATTCCTGCCGGCCTGTTGTTCGTGCCCTTCTTGGAGAACGTCAACAAGTTCCAAAATCCCCTGCGTCGTCCTGTTGCGACCACGGTGTTCTTAATTGGCACGTTGTTCACCATTTATTTGGGGATCGGTGCAACGTTACCTCTGGATAAGTCCCTGACTTTAGGGCTGTTCTGACAACACCTCAGATTCCAGTTAAGTGTTCGAGGAAGGTCGGATGGCCTTCCTTTTTTACGTCTAGAGGCGCGGGTTGTTAGGATAACTTCGTGCGATGGGCAAAAAAATCGGAGAGTTGGCGATCGTGGTCGTGGGCGAGGTAGCCCAGAGGCAGCTTTGAGAGTTCGAAGGCCTGTACCTCAACAATTTCTGCAGTGTCGCTAATGCTGAATTGACCGCAGGCATCGGCGGCGATCGCAATACAGACCGAATGCATGCGGGGATCGCGATCGGTTGACGAATAGACCCCCACCAATCGGCGCACTTGTGTGAGTTCCAAGCCCGTTTCTTCCACCAGTTCCCGCCGAGCCGCTGTTTCGATTGTTTCCCCCCAATCGACTAACCCTCCTGGCAGCGACCACTGTCGGGTATCTCGACGTCGCACCAAGACAATTCTCCCATCCCCGAGAATGGGAATGATACTCGTACCAACCAGGGGTCGCCGTAGCAGTAGGCGTAAGAGAGTGCGACCAAATCTCCACAATTGGAACATTAATGAGGGCATGCAGAGTCAGTATTGGAAGTGAGCTTAGCATTGCCTGTTCTTAGAGTGTTGTCACTGTGCCATCCGCTCCAAACTAAATGCATATACCTCTCAATCAGTAAACCAGCCTGAAACTGGCCGTCACTGGAAGGCCGAAGGGATGAGGTTGGAGCCCCAACCAACTGAATACGGAACCCTAGATGACACAGAAGAACAATCGCAGCATAAAGCACGCTCAATAAAATTTTTAGATAAAAATAAATTCAATCCTGGGGAGAAAAGAAGACTTTAGCGTACAAAACCAGGAATCCCGAAGAGGACGAAGAGTTTAAATCGACTGGATGTGGACGACATCGAGCAAGAAGTCTTCGCAAATATGTCATCACTGTTGATACTTAATTGCATTAATGGTGGTAGAATGCGCTAGCACTCCAAAACTGGAGGCAATAATGACCGCATTTCAATCAGATAAAGGGATACAGACGTGAAAAAAGTCTCAGTATTGGGATTGATGGTGGTTGCATTGGGAATAGCTGCCTGTTCTTCAGAGCCAATCGCAAGCACGTCAACCCCTGCAGCCCCTTCGGGCTCTCTCAATATCTATTCGGCTCGCCATTACGACACAGACGATGCCCTATACGACAAATTTACCGAGCAGACAGGGATCGACATTAACCTGATTGAAGGTAAGGCTGACGAGCTGATTCAACGGATGAAGAGTGAAGGGGCTAACAGTCCGGCAGACCTATTGATCGTTGTCGATGCTGGGACTCTGTGGCGGGCCGACACGGAGGGATTGTTCCAGCCGGTGACATCGGAAACCTTGGAAGCGGCGATTCCCAACTATCTCCGCCATCCCGAGGGGCATTGGTTCGGATTGACGCAAAGGGCTCGGGTGATTGTTTATAATCCCGAAACGGTCGATCCCTCCGAGCTGTCTACCTACGAAGCTCTGGCAGAGCCAGAATGGGAGGATCGCGTCTGCATTCGCAGTTCTTCCAATATTTACAATCAGTCTTTGCTCGCTTCGACGATCGCCCATAGCGGTCGCGAGGCTGCGGAAAGCTGGGCGGAGGGGATCGTGAATAACTTTGCGCGGGAACCTGAGGGGGGCGACACCGACCAAATTCGCGGTGTTGCGGTGGGCGTTTGCGATGTGGCGATCGCCAACCATTATTATTGGGCTCGTCTGGCAAAGTCCGACGATCCTGCCGATCGCGAGGTGGCTGAATCGACGGCTATTTTCTTCCCCAACCAGGGCGATCGGGGCACCCACGTGAATATCAGTGGTGCGGGGGTTGCGGCCAATGCCCCCAATCCCGAGGCGGCGATCGCCTTCTTGGAATATCTTTCCACTCCTGCGGCCCAGGCGACCTTTGCCTTAGGCAATAACGAATTTCCTGTTGTGGAGGGGGTGGAGGTGGATCCGATTGTGGCTGAGTTAGGGGAGTTCAAAACCGATAGTATCGGGGTTGCCCTTTATGGCGAGAACAACCCAGAGGCGATCGCGGTGTTTGACGAGGTGGGCTGGAAGTAGACCCCACCCTTTGGAATTAGCTCCCTCTACTCTGGAACGGGGGCGATCGTAGTTTTCGGAAGCTACAGCAAGCGGTGCCGCTGTTCAGCGGCACTGCAAGTTTGCGTGACTAGTAGGAGAGTCAAGAGCAGGTGATTCAGTCCGTGCAGTTAATTCCGATTGTGGAATAGGCGATCGCACCTCTCCATTTCCCCTTTTCGTTGCTTGCGGTCGTTTTTGTCGGCTCTGTCGAGCAGCGAGAGGTGGGCGACCCCTCACTTCACCCCAGCGACGCGATCGCCTTGAACGTGCTAACCGCCCAAGCGATCGCCACAAACCCAGCCGCAAACGTTAAGGGCAAAAGCCAGACAATTCGCCACCACGATATCTTTAAAGCAATCGCGATCGCCCACAATTCCCAGGCCAGAAACCACACCAATGCTGCTAATCCGAACAGGGCTCCTAAAGGACCGCCCAAGGCTTGGGCGGGAGCCACGAATGCCCACGGTAGCGCCCCAAAAGCAATCAGAACCAAGACGGAATCGAAACGGGGATCGCGACCGAAGCTAAAGGCTAGCCCTCGCAACAAAGCCCCTAAAATTACCCAACCCAGCAGCCCGATCGAGACCCACTGCACCAGAGAGAAAATGCCAAACCCCGACCTGCGTCCCACATCGAGGGCGTTGAGGGCGATCGTAATGATGGCAGCTTGCCAAATGGGAGCCTCCTCCCGCAGCGATCGAAAGGTACGATCGGGAAAAAACCAGGTGCCGTAGAGGTTGTCGAGAAAGGCTTCCACTCCTGCTGTCCCTCAGTCACTACATCGTTCCAACAATAGCGCTAAACGAGAGTGGCTGCAGGTGGCAGGGCATTCAATCGGGCCACGGGTAGGGCTGTATTAGATCGTCCATGCGGTAAAAACGAGCGATCGCCGTTTCCGTTCCCCCTCGCACCATTGAGATGCGTCCGATCGCATCCACCGATTGAAAGTAAGGACGGTAGGGGGCTTCGGGGTTCCGGTCTGGGTTAGCAGAATAGTCGAGGGCAACGTAGACCCCATTGCGGTGCAGCCATTGGGCGGGCTCGGACCAAAAGGCAAACCCGCGCGGGTCGGAGCTGAAACAGGTGATGGGAATTGGGGACAGTGGGGCGATCGCCATTGCCACCTGCCCGCTGGCAAACCAGTTGTTGGTAAAGACAAACCCGGACTCGTTCAAAGCTTCTATTAAGTCTGGAGACTGTTCGATGCTGCGCCGCAGTTGTTCGATATCGAGCAGTTGGGTCGAGGCATCCGTTTCCACCGGAATGATGCCGCCCAATACCGCCTGGGTACTGGGGATTTGAAAAATACCCGCACGAACGTGTAAGGTCGCTAGCAGCATCAACAGGCTCGCAGTCAGTCCAGACCCCGCCAGCCATCGCCAGACGAGAGCGGGGGAGGGCGATCGCCATTGCGAGGCCAGATGTCCGAGTAGCGGCACAATGCCCCAAAACCCTGGCATCGGCCAAGTGGGCAAAATCGCGCGGTATCCCCCCATGCCGGTAAACCCGATCGCAATGGGCAGAGAGACGCACAGCAACAGCAGATACTTGTCGGGAATCTCCGCTTGCCCCTGCCATCGCCCCCAGCGAGCGGCGAGGCTGACCCAACTGCCCCGGGCGATCGCCCACCACATCGGCAAGCCCAGGGTGGGAAATAAATAGGCAATCCCCACCAACCCAGTGACGGCCAGACTGTCGAATCGATAGCCTGTGGTGGGAATGGCGCGGCTGGATTGAAATAGAAATGAGGCCCATTGGTGTTGGGCATTCCAAATCGCAATCGGGGCAAGGGCGATGGCAAACAGGCCGCAGCCCAATAGCGTCCAGGGCGATCGCAGGGCGGACCGATGGCGATCGCTCAGGAGGCAGAAGCACACCAGCCCAAAGCCGAGGGCGAGACCGTGGTATTTGCCCAAACAGGCGAGCCCGACCAGCAAGCTGACTGCAGACAGTTGCCAAGACGGACGGTAGGGGCGATCGCGATCGAAAAACTCCCGGGCAGCACAGTAAAGGCACAAACTCCAGAAAAACACGAGGGGGCTATCGGGGAGTGCGAGGGTGCCGAATCCCACTTGAAAGATGGGGATGACGCTGGCGATCGCCAGCGCGAGCAGGGCCGCAGTTCGACCGAACAGGTGTCGAGTGGCGAGGGTTAGCCACAGCAGCGAACCGGTATGCAGCAGCAGTGGCCCCAACCGAATACTCCAGCGCGTCACCGAGCCGGTTAGCCAAGGGCCGAAGCCAGTGGCGATCGCCACGAGGGGCGGGTGATCGAAATAGCTCCAGTTGGGGTGGAGGGTGTAGGCGTAGTAGTAGGCTTCGTCAAAGCCGGGGGGCAGGAGAATGGCGATCGCGATGCGAACGCAGAGGCCGAGGGCGAGCAGGGTGAGAATGGGGAGCAATGCTGAAATGTCTCTACACCAATGCCACCGCAAACAGGACGGCGGCGATCGCGCTAGCCACAATCATCACTCCAGCAGGCATTAACTTTTTGGTTTTGCGCAAGCGCACCGCAAACACGATCGCCAAAACGATCGCACAGGCTAAGGCAATCCCCAGACCGGCGCTGGGGGAGTTACTTGCGACGATGCGAGCCACGATGAGGACTGCGGCACTGCCCAGCCCGCTGATTAACGAGATCTTGCTGTTGCTCTTGAGGAATCCGATCGCGCCGCCAACGGCGACGAGAATGGCGTAGACAACGATCGCGATTAGGGCAATAGCGTTCATATATTTTTCGAAACGGTTGATGAAGCGATAGTAGCGCGATCGCGATCGTCACAGGATAAATTCTGGCACGATATCAGTACCAATAGTGATACTATAGTGGGATGGGCAACCTGCGCGACCTCGTTCAACAGATGAAGCAGAATCCGAACGGAGTTCGCTTCAACGATCTTTGTAAGGTTTGCGACCATTACTTTGGCAAAGCCCGTCAATCTGGTGGGAATCATCGAGTTTACAAAATGCCTTGGCGATCCGCTGGTCAATATTCAAAACAACAAGGGCAAAGCAAAGTCTTAAACCGAGTCTAGTCTGAAACCCGTAGTTTTGATGAGACATCGATTAGTCCCTCTCACTAGCGCTGTCGATCGCGGTATTCGCCCCCTAAATCCCCCATTCTGGGGGACTTGACGACAGCGCTAGCTGGGGTTTGGAGACGGGGAAGACGAACCGGCGAATCGCAGTCATTAAAGTTTTAGAACGAAGCCAATAGCCTCTCACAAGTCCCCCACTGGTGGGGGATTTAGGGGGCCGAGTGCAACGCCTGAAAACTCTAGGTCTCAACATGGATGCGGTTTACCAGGTTCGACAAGTTCTGCTAGCCATCGAGAAGTTGGAGGCCGATCGTGACCAATAATCTGGAGCGTTATACTTACCGAGTGACTTGGTCTGAAGAAGACCGAGAATATGTGGGTTCCTGTGTTGAATTCCCCAGTTTGAGCTGGTTAGACGAATCGCCAGAAAGAGCCTTATCCGGTGTGAGAGCCGTTGTCAGCAAGTGCCTTCAAGATATGCAGGCTTCAGGAGAACCCGTGCCAGAGCCGCTATCGACTCGACCCTATAGTGGCAAGTTTATGGTTAGGGTTTCTCCTCATTTACACCGGAAACTTGCCACACAGGCGGCAGAGATAGGCATGAGTCTCAATCGATTGGTCGCCAGCAAGCTTTCCCAATGAGAGCAAAACTCCGGCTACTCCATATTGAATCGATTCCTGAAAAACGTAAAATCGTTTCGAATTTGACATTAAGATCGAGCACTCAGAGCGGGATAATCTGTGTATCCCAGCTCGGCCCCTTCAGGACCGCGACCGTAGAAGGTTTTGGGATTGGGTTCGTTTAAAGGGGCGTCGAGTTTAAAGCGCAAGGGTAGATCGGGATTGGCAATGAATGGCTTGCCAAAAGAGACTAATACGGCACGACTGGAGGCGATCGCCTCATTGCCTGTGGCCTTAATGTAGCGTAAATAAACTCTTTATCCTCTGGATATATTACGCTCGATCGCGAATCGCGAGATTAGGGTCCTGCCGTCACAATTTGCATAGCCTCCGGCTGTAAGATTTGCTGTGCCAACCGATTGACATCCTCCAGCTCGATCGCCTTCAACTTCTGCGGAAACTCGTACAGATCCTCCAACGGAATCCCCAGCACTTCCCGCTGCAAAAACGCACTGGCCACCGCATCGGGATCGGCTAGGCTCACTGGAAAACTGTTGACGATACTGTCCCGCGATAATTCCAACTCAGCCTCGGTCACCCCCTCCGATTTGACCTGATCGAGCACCGCGATCGCACTCTCCACCGCCCGATCCACATCCGTCGGATCGGTTTGCATCGACACCACAAAAGGACCCACACCGCGACCGGTGCGGAAACCGCTGGAGATGCCGTAGGTAAGCCCCTGGCGATCGCGAATTTCTCGACCCAAGCGGCTGGCTAGGGTGTTGCCCCCCACAATGTCGTTGAGCAACAGAGCCGTCTCGAAGTTGGGATCGAGGCGCTTGATGCCCAAATGGCCGAGATAGGTCACCGACTGAGATTTGCCCTCCAAACGGGCATACTGCCGCTCGGTTTGAGCGAGGGGAGTGACTTCGGGAAACTCTAGTTTGGGAGCAGTACCCGGTTTGGACCAATCGTTGAAATACTGACTGAACAACGCCTTAGCGGCCTCGACATCGAAGTCTCCCACCAAGGCGATGGTGGTGGTGTCGGGGCGGTAGTGGGCTTGGTAGAAGGCGATCGCCTCGTCCCGCCCGATCGCCTGCAGCGATTCGGCCGTGGTCATGGTGTAGTAGGGATGGTCGGGCGGGTAAAGGGATTGTTGGAAGGTGCGAACGGCAACCGAGCTGGGGTTGTCCAAAATGGCTTGCAGGCGGGCCAGCGAGCGCTGTCGGTTGAGTTCCAACTGGTCGGCTGGGAATGTGGGCCGCAACAGGGCATCTGCCAATTGCTCCACCAGCAGGGGCAAATCTTGGGCCAGAGCCGCGCCGCCAAATTCCACCCCCTCGCGACGGGCCGCAAAGCCCAAACCAGCCCCTAGATTTTCGAGGGTTTCGGCAAATTCTAGGGCGGTTTGACGTTCAGTGCCGCTGGTTAAATTGCTTGCGGTAAGGGCAGCCAAGCCGGCTGTTTCCGGGCGATCGAAGCCACTGCCCGCATCCACTTGCCCCTCTAGAGTCACGACGGGAGCGCTGCGATCTGGCAGCAGCAGCAGCTTCAACCCATTGCCATAGACGATTTTTTCGGGGATGGGTTGATTGGAGAAATCGATCTCGGAGTCGGCGGCTGCAGGTAAATACTGTTGCAGGTCGAGCGCATTATCGGCATCGTCCAGCACCACTGTTGCGGGGCGATCGGCGATCGCCTCTCCGGCATCTGTACTCAAGTCAGAAGGAGCGAATTGGGTGGGGGTGAAATAGCCTTTGTGGCACAGCTCGGGCCGCAGGTACTGGCGGGCCACCCGTTGAATATCGGCCGGGGTGACGGCAGCAGCGGCTTGTAGGTAGCGATCGCTATCTCGATAGTCGCCAGCGAGCACTTCATCGCTGCCCAGTTGGCGAGCCTGACTGGAAATATCGCGAAAGCCCAATACCACGCCTGCGATTAATTGTCGTTTGACCCGCTGCAACTCTGCCTCGCTCGCAGGTTCGGCGCGCAGGCGCTCCAATTCGGCAAAAATGGCCTCCTCCACGGCTTCTGTCGGTTGGCCGTCTCGCATTGAGGCACCCACATTAAACCAGCCAGCCCCTTGCAGGTTGGAGGTGCCGCTGCTGACGCTATTGGTGATGTTCGTTTGGATGAGATTGCGATAGAAGCGACCGCTGCGCCCCCGCGACAGAATGGCACTGAGCAAGTCGAGGGCAGGGACATCGGGGTGGGTGGCGGCGGGCAAGGGGTACATGTGGGAGAGGAGGCGCAGGCTGCCCGGTTCTTCGAGGTGAATGGGATCGGAGGGGGGCAGGGGCTTGGCGATCGCCGGTTGGGCCTTGGTGCGATTGGGGTGGCCGCGCAATTTTCCAAAGGTGTTGCGAACGCTGTGGAGCAGGTCGTTGGTGTCAAAATCTCCCACCACCACTAACACGGCATTGTCGGGGGCGTAGTACTGGCGGTAATAGGCTTTGATTTGTGCGGGGGTGAATTGTGCGACATCGGCGCGGGTACCGCCGATGGGCAGGCCGTAGGCGGCGATGCTACTGTCTCGGGGCGACTCGAACAGGGAACTGCGGACGGCTCGGTTGAGGCGATAGTTGGGGGAGTTTTCGTAGCCTTGCAGTTCGGAGATGACCACTCGCTTTTCGCTTTCGACGGAGGCATCGTCAATGCGGGTGTTGAGGGCGCGATCGGCTTCGAGGGTCAAGATGGTATCGAGGCGATCGCGGCTGAGGGTGTTGACGTAAGCGGTGGCGTCAAAGGTGGTGAAGGCGTTAGAGCGGCTGCCGATGGCGTCGAACAGGCGACCGAATTGTACGGGGCGTTCTCGGGTGCCTTTGAACAGGAGGTGTTCCAGTTGGTGGGAAATGCCGTTGTTGCCCGAGGTTTCGTTAGCACTGCCGACCCGATACCACACTTGTACGGCGACGACGGGGGCGGTATGGACTTCTTTGCTCAAGACGGTGAGGCCATTGCTCGATACGGTCTTCCTGACTCCTTCGGTCAAGCTGGGCATGAGCAGGTTGGGGGCGGCGATCGTGGGGGGCTGGATACTGTCCGCCCCCAATCGCACATCCGCTAGCTGAGTGACAGGGGGGGTGCGGAAGCTGTGGATCTCTTTTGCCCGGGCGGGGGGAGGACTGAAGAGATTCAATCCCATCCAGGCGATCGCTAGGAGCGCGATCCCGAGCTGTTTCAACTTCACTGCTAACCCGTTCATAGATGCCTGAGTGTCCGCATTTGTTCTTTCGACATCATAACGATCTGCCCGAAGCGAGTGCGACCGTGCAAATCCCTTTTCGAATTCTGCCCGCCCTCCTCCAAAACCTTCCCGACCTTATCGATACCCCGACTTGAATCCCAAACTAAAAAAGCAATGGTTCCTTCCCCAACCCAAAAACCAACATATGACAAGCTAGATCCAGCAATCCCCCCTACCCACCACCGTGACCGCCCCCCATCGCATTGCCGCAATCCTCGGCACCCGCCCCGAAGCCATCAAACTCGCCCCCGTTATCGCCGGACTGCAAACTGCCCCCGACTTTGAAGTTGAAGTCGTCCTCACTGGCCAACACCGCGAAATGGTGGACCAAGTCATGCAACTATTTCACCTCAAAGCAGACGTCAACCTCGACATCATGCAACCGGGCCAAACCCTGACTGACATCACCGAGCGCAGCCTGCGCGGCCTAGAAACCTACTTCCAACAGGCCAACCCCGACCTCGCGATCGTGCAAGGAGACACCACCACTGCCTTCGCCGCCGCCCTCGCCGCCTTCTACCGCCAAATCCCCATCGGCCACGTCGAAGCTGGACTGCGCACCGACGACCTCTTCAACCCCTACCCCGAAGAAGCCAACCGTCGCCTCATCTCCCAACTGGCCAGCCTCAACTTTGCCCCCACCGATCGCGCCCTCGCCAATCTCAAAGCCTCCAGCGCCGTCGGCACCCCCATCAAAACCGGCAACACCGTCATCGACGCCCTGCTCGCCATCGCCCGACAAGACCTCACCCCCCCCGTCCCCCAACTCAACTGGAACGATCGTCGCATCCTTCTCGCTACTGTCCACCGCCGCGAAAACTGGGGCGATCCCCTCAAAGCGATCGCCACCGCCTTCCGCACCCTACTCGATCGCTTCCCCGACACCGCCCTGCTGCTCCCCCTGCATCGCAACCCCACCGTTCGCGATCCCCTCAACACCGTCCTTGCCAACCATCCCCGCGCCCACCTAGTCGAACCCCTCAGCTACGGCGATCTCGTCGCCGCCCTGCAACACTGCACCCTCATCCTGAGTGATTCCGGCGGCATTCAAGAAGAGGCCCCAGCCCTAGGCAAACCTGTCCTCGTCCTGCGCCAAACCACCGAACGCCCCGAAGCGATCGCCGCAGGCACTGCCCGCTTAGTGGGCACCGATCCCGAGGCGATCGTCGCCGCCGCCTCAGAACTCTTGAGCGATCCCGAAGCCTACGCCCGCATGGCCAAAGCCGCCAACCCCTTTGGCGACGGTCGTGCCACCGAGCGCATTCTGACCGGCATGCGCCAGTGGTTCGCCCGCCAAACAACCCCAGCAAATACAATATCTGTACAGTGAACTCGACAGCCCCCTCCAGCGCAGATCTCTCCTACATCGGCGATCGGATAGCCCAACTCCAAGCCGAAATCCCCCCTAGCGTCTGCATCATTGCCATTAGCAAAGGCTTCTCGGCAGGCCACATTCGCACTGCCTACAGTGCCGGATTGCGTCATTTTGGTGAAAGCCGCATCCAAGAAGCCGAAGCCAAATTAGCTCAGCTTGCCGATCTTTCCGACTGCACTTGGCACCTCATCGGCCACCTCCAGTCCAACAAAGCCCGCAAAGCCGTCCAGCTTTTCGATTGGATTGACAGCGTCGACAGCCTCAAACTGGCTCAGCGTCTCGATCGCATCGCGGCAGAACTAAACCGAATTCCGCAGATTTGCCTACAAGTTAAGCTCGCCCCCGATCCCAACAAACACGGCTGGTCCCCCGCCGAACTGCTGGATAGCCTGCCCCAACTGGCTCAGCTCCCCCACCTACACATTCGCGGCCTCATGACCATCCTGCCCGCTGGCCTCAGTCCAAAAGAGTCGCTAAGCTTATTTCTCAAGCTGAAAGATCTAGGCGATCGCCTTCAAGCCAGCCCTGTCTGTCCTTGCGATCGGCAACAGCCCCTCGTCCTGTCAATGGGTATGTCGGGAGACTACCCCACAGCCATCCGAGCGGGTGCAACCCAAATCAGGATTGGCCGATCGATCTTTAAAACCTCTTCTTCTGACGAATCGATCTGAATTCAAGTGTTGAGGTTTAATAACATGAAGCGATCCCTAAATAAACATAAAGTTTTCGATCGTCCGCCATTTGAAGGGGTCGCCAAGTCCTGTAGCAAAGGCTGCGTAAATACTAGGGATAAGGGTTAAATCGCCTCTATATCTATACCAAGCGCTATCGGTAGTGGCGTATTTGTTGCGAATCTTGTCGCTTCTTTGTAAAGAAGCATTTCGACCTCACCTTAAATACGAAATCTGTCGAAAAAAGCTTTTCAGATTTGGCAAGGATAGTCTGTGCAGAATTGTAGAGATCGGCTAGAGTCTGTTGTATCGCGCACAGGCTGGCATACATGTCAGTTGCAGGGGCTTGAGGTAGAAATCGCTGTTGGGCTCCTTCAATAAATTCAGAATTAGAATTGGGGAGATTAATCATGGCTGCATTATTTGGCAAGCTCAAGGAAATGGTTGGATTTACCGACCCAATGGATGCGATTGAAGACGACTATGCAGAGTTGGACGGGCGCGACTATCGCGACCTGTACGAGCGAGATCGCCCCTCTTCGGAGTATGCACCGCTAGACTCAGCTGCTCGCCGTCGTCGCTGGGATCGAGATCGCGAGTCTGCCTCCAACGACTTTAAGACTCGCACCCCCAGTCGGCCGCTGCGCGATCGCCCCATGCCCGTTTCTCATTTAGATAGCAACAAAGTGATTGATATGCCAGGAGTACAAAACTTGCAGGGAGAAGTGTTGCTCGTCAATCCGCGCAGCTTTGACGAGATGGCGGAAGTGATTAAGCACTTGCGCGATCGCAAATCTGTAGTGATGAACCTAACGCTCATGGATCCTGCCGATGCACAGCGTTCGGTGGACTTTGTAGCGGGCGGAACTTATGCCATTGACGGCCATCAAGAGCGCATTGGCGAAAACATCTTTTTGTTCACCCCCAACTGCATCGCCGTCACCACCCCAACCACGACTGGCCAACAGGACACCATCTCCACTCCCGAACCGACTCCCATCGAGCGTCCGTTAGACTTCAGCGCGAATAACCCCGTCTGGGCCGCCGCCGCGAACGGCTAGCCTTCCTCTCCCGCAACGGCTATCCTGTTCGTCAGCAGTTTCGTGCTCGGATGTGCCGTCTAGAATGAATGCTCTGACCTCCGAATTATCCACACCCCTTAAGTTGGCGGTTATTGGAGGCGGGGCGATGGGCTCTGCCCTGTTGCGAGGGATTCTCCGCGCTCAACTCTATTCTCCCCAAGAGGTGGGCGTGAGCGAACCCAATTTAAATCTGAGGCGCGCTCTTTCTGACGAATGGGGGCTGCGCGCTCTTTCTGACAACACTGTTGCAGCTAAAGCTGAGACGGTGTTGTTGGCGGTTAAGCCCCAAGTTTTTCCGCTGGTGGTAGAGCAAGTCCAGCCTCATATCGAGGCCGATTTGGTGGTGTCGATCTTGGCGGGGATTTCGCTAGCGCAGTTGGAGACTGCCTTTCCTCAAGCGGCAGTGGTGCGGGCAATGCCCAATACCCCGGCGTTAGTCGGTGCGGGGATGACTGCTTTAAGTTTTGGCGGCTCTGTGACCGAGGCCCAAGCAGCCCGAGCGCAGGCGTTATTTGAAGCCGTCGGTCGCACGCTGGCGATCCCCGAATCGCAAATGGATGCGGTGACGGCTCTATCGGGCTCGGGGCCGGGGTATATGGCTGTGACAATCGAGGCGTTGATTGATGGGGGCGTACGGGTGGGGCTGCCTCGGGCGATCGCCACCGAACTCGCCATCCAAACCATGTTGGGCAGCGCTCAACTGCTGCAGTCAGAAAATTTGCACCCCGCCGTGTTAAAAGATCGGGTGACCAGTCCGGGCGGCACGACGATCGCCGGTATTTCGGTCTTGGAGCAAAGGGGATTCCGCTCGGCCTTGATGGAAGCCGTTCGGGCAGCCAAAGAGCGCTCGCGACAACTGCGAGAATCTGCCTCCTAATTTTGCTGCGATGCCTTCAAACAGGCTGAATTCATCTCAGTGGAAGCAATGAGTGCGGCGCGAATGGCAAAACGGCTAGCCGATCGCCCCTGTTTCCAACCAAGCTGCGACCCGCTGCAGCGATCGCTCTTTTTGCGTCGCAGTCCGCACGCTGCCCCCCGTTAACCCGTTAAACCCGTGTACTAATCCTTTGCCCCCCAAGGCCACGAGCGTAACGGTGTGGGTTTGACCCGGCTCGAAGCGGACGGCGTTGCCGGAGGGAATGTTGAGGCGCATGCCGAAACTGGAGGCGCGATCGAACTGCAGGGCACGGTTGACTTCAAAAAAGTGATAGTGCGATCCCACTTGGATGGGGCGATCGCCGCTGTTGGTCACCTCTAGAGCGATCGTCGATCGCCCCACATTAGCCTGAATGGGCTCGTCTGCCAGCAGCAGTTCCCCCGGAATAATCGGTGCTGTCGGGCTTAACCGATCGGTCTTTGAGGATTTCTTAGCAGTCTTTTTAGGAGCCATTGGGAACCCGCTAGCGATAACCCGATTGAAGCATCAAATTTCAGCTCTGCAACACCCCCGCATTCCTCACCCCCCCTTCACCAGAAGGCGAACCTAGATTACTGTGAGAAAGTGAGTGCGATCTGCTGCTCTGACCCAAAATTGTGTCTGTGTTGGATTCTTCCCTGTCTTTATGGAAACCGATATTTTTATCTGTGTGGAAACTGCTACCCGCAAGCTTGTGGCAGTTGAAATCGAACCCCGCCAATACGTGCGCAAAGATGACCCTTACTTCACTACCGGTGTCAAAGCATACATCAATCAAGAATTTCCCCCAATGGGAACCATGTTGACAGAAACGCAAGTAGCGCAGTGGGGTGAATTCAAAACCAATCAAAACGAGCGCGATACCCTCTACAAATTGGCAGGCCCCAAGATTTCCACCAGTGTCCATATCGACGGCTTCAAAGCATAATCGCCCGACATGGCCCTGACTCGCACCGACTTACAAGCTCGCCACCTGCAGCGCATGCTGCTGCAGGCAGGGATAACTGCAGACCGAGCGGGAGTCGCGGTGCTGAGTGAAGCTGAATTACAGCAATCGATGCTCAATTGCTTGCAGCGCAATCCCAATGGCAAGCAGGTATGGGTATTTGCCTACGGCTCTCTAATTTGGAATCCGACATTTCAGTTTTGCGATCGCCGTTTGGTCAAAGTCTACGGCTGGCACCGTCGATTTTGCTTGCAATCGCCCCTCGGACGGGGCTCGATCGAAAATCCGGGCTTGGTGTTAGGGCTCGATCGCGGCGGTAGCTGCCGGGGGGTGGCCTATCGAGTAGATGCCGCCCGCGCCCGTGACGAACTGCTGCCCGTGTGGCGGCGGGAAATGATGCTGCAAGCCTATTGCCCGAGGTGGGTGCGGGTGCGCGATCGCGATTGTGAAAGATGGGCGATCGCCTTTGCCGCCAATCGCCAGCACGTCCATTACGCAGGCAAATTATCGCTGGAGCGCACGGTGGAAACGATCGCGACGGCGAGGGGGGAATGGGGAACCTGCTGCGACTATTTAATGCATACGGTGCAGGGATTGAGGGCGATCGGGATTGTCGATGCTTATTTGGGGGAATTGGGCAATCGGGTTGAGGCCCGGTTGCAACAGATGCCGCCATCGTCTTCGCAAACTACTGTTGAGTTGGGTTCGACTGATGTGAAGCCGAGCAGCTTCAAGGCGTAACCGTTGTGATTCGGCAGTGAAAATCTATTTTTAGAAGAATAAGGCGATCGCCACAACTCCACGTCACTGTCCATCCACAGCAATGCCCCAACGCCTCCGCCCTCACCAGTTCTGGCCCACGACGGCGCTCGTTCTCCTTTGGACGGCGATCGCCTTTGCCCTGCGCTTTACACTCCTAGACTCCAAACCCCCCTGGGGCGACGAATGGTCTACATTGGCCTTTAGCCTCGGCCACGGCTATCGCGACATCCCCCTCGATCGCCCCATTGCCATCCCAGACTTACTCGCTCCGCTACAAGTGGACCGCAACCTCGGCCCCGCAGACACCGTCCGCACCCTCATGGCCGAGAGCACTCACCCCCCTCTGTATTTCGCCCTCAGCCATCTGTGGTTGCAACTGCTATCCCCCACAGGACTGGTCTCCCTCTGGCTGGCACGGGCCTTCAGCGCCCTCCTCGGCGTCGCCGCCATCCCCGCCACCTTTTTCGCCGGACGCACCCTATTTCGATCGCCCCTAGCCGGTCAATTCGCCGCCCTGTTGATGGCCGTCTCCCCCTTCGGCATTTACTTAGCCCAAGAAACCCGCCATTACACCCTGGCGATTCTGTGGATTTTGCTCTCCTTGAGTGCCTTCACCATTGCCGTTCGAGCACTGCGATCGCCCGGTTCGCCCTTCCCCAATCGCTGGCCGATACTGTGGGCGATCGCCAATATCTTAGGAGTTGCCACCCATTACTTTGTCGCCCTCACCCTCGCTGCCGAAGCTCTGGTGTTGCTGGGCATCTTGCTGTCAGCAAGTGTATCTGCCTGGAGAAATGGAAAGCTGCGAGCCCTGCTCTGGAGTCCCATCTGGCGCAAGATCTACCTGGTGGGCCTCACCACGGCCCTATTCAGTAGTGGCTGGCTGTTGCAATTCCGGGGAGTCTACGACAGCAAGCTAGTGGACTGGATTCACCATGGCGAACCCCTGAGAGAATTTTTCCAGCCGATCGGTCGCCTGTTGCTCTGGCTCATCACCATGCTGATATTATTGCCGGTGGAAGGAGTTCCTTTGCCAGTGGCGATCGCCTCCGGGCTGCTGCTGTTGGGGATACTGGCTTGGCTTGCACCCATCCTGGTACGGGCAGTTCGCAGTCTGCTGGCACAACCCGAAACCCGCTTGGCCGCGCAGACATTGGGGAGCTTTATCGGGGCGGCGATCGCGATCGTGCTAGCACTCACTTACTTTGCCGGTACCGATCTCACCCTGGCTCCCCGCTACCAATTCATTTACTTTCCCGCCTTAGTCTTGCTGCTGGGGGCAACGTTAGCAAGGGCTTGGCAAGAGGCAGAGGATGCCGACAGCAGTTCGCGGCGGCCCAAAGCGGGTCAGCGAGCCGTTATCGTGATGGCGATCGCCGGATTGCTCGGCAGCCTGACCGTCGTCACCAACTTTGCCTACCAAAAACCCGAGCGCCCCGATCTCGTCGTCCCCACTCTATTGGAAGCCCACCAGCGGGCCTCTGCCGACACGTCTGTGTTGGTGGCGATCGTCCACAAAACCCACGCCCAAACAGGCGGCATGATGGGCTTGGCCTGGGAATTCGATCGCCTCGCCCGCAACTCTGCCGGAGATTCGGCCCCCCCCGAGTCTTTTTCCCCCCAATTTCTGTTAGCCCACAAAGACCGCGATCCCACACCGGCCTCCGAAGCACTGTACGATGCCCTCCAGACCCTGCCCCGACCGCTTCAACTGTGGCTGTTCAACTTTACCGCCCCTGCCGACGTGGAGCCTTACCATTGCCACCCCGATCCCGAGCCCAAACGTAAAGCTCCCGGCTATCGGTACAAACTCTTTTGGTGTCAGACCCGGTAATCTGGAATTTGATTGTTAAAAGTGTTCGGAGCGGAGAGCCCTTGCCCGTTGACCCAATCTATAAATTACAGTTTGAGTTAATCGTGGTAACGGTGTCGATCGCATCATCTCCCAGCCCCAAACTGCACTCTATTGGAAATCCGGCCTGAGTGCGATACGCAGTGGCACTAGCGCTGGCGGTTGCCGTCCAAAACATCCCCGTCATAAATCCTGGGTTGGGTCCCTCATTCGCGGTTGGAGCAGTGCCATAATTAGGGGCCGCATCGATCCAGCGCGTATCCATGAAGCCCGTGCCGATTCGAATTTGGTTGAAGTCATTCGGATAGACACCATTATCGAAACGGTAGATGTTGGAAGCAGAGCCGACCACATCTAGAGCTGCTTGAGCCTCCGCCAGTCTGGAGCGGCGCACCTGGTTGAGAAATGTGGGTGTTGCTACTGCCGTGAGGACGCCGACAATGACAATCACGACTAACAGTTCGATCAGTGTAAAACCCTGCTTGCGAGCGTACAGGAGGCGATATATCGGGGACTTGGGCTGAAAAGTGGAAAACATGCGGTCGACTCTCACAAGGTCTGTAACAAACATCACTTGGTCATATTAATCCCAAATTTGACACAAAATCATTCACTTATTACACAAAAAAGAAAACTCCGCACAAACAGAACACGTACGTCAATACCGTCGCGGCCAGATGCGATCGCCCTAAAATCACCGTATCTTTAAGGAGAATGGCAGTTACTTTATATTCTCTCTCTTCCAGCAAACCCTTTCCCACATCAAAGATCCAGCCTTCAAGAGAGTAATGAAACTCCAATCCTCCTTCACAATTCATTGAGCTTTTACTGTTTAATAGTCGTCAGTTCAAGCCGTAAACTCGGTATTTTTTTAAACGAAGAGTTCCATGCAGAAAGTTCTCGCCGTCTGCAGATAATCGGTTACCTCCAGCTAAACCGTCCGATTGGTCAGAGTGGAATGTTAAGATTTTTGAGCCAGATCTGAAGCCTCATATCGGTTGCCATTCCCCCAACTGGTCCGACCCCGAGCGGCTCGTCGTCAATCTAGGGGCTGTTGGAGGGACTGCAGACTGGTACTCTGTAGGGCGGCAAAGACAATTTCAGCAGGAATTTGCCCCCTGTCTTGGGTTGAGGCACAACTGTCAGTGTCTCTTGCCATTGCCCATTCATTTGCTAATTGTTGCGAGCGCTCGCCATGACCACTGCGATAAACCGTCCCACCCGGACCCATTACTGCGGCGACCTGCGCCTAGCCCACGAGGGCGATCGCGTCACCCTCTATGGCTGGATCGACCGCCGTCGCGATCACGGCGGTGTCATCTTTCTAGACCTGCGCGATCGCACGGGTATCGTTCAACTGGTCAGCGATCCCGCAAAGACACCCGCCACCTCCGGTTTGGCGGGCGATGCCCGCAGCGAATATGTCGTGCGAGTGACGGGAACCGTCCATCTCCGCCCTGAAGACTCCCTCAACCCTCGCTTGGCGACCGGCCAGATCGAGGTCTATGCCGAAGAGCTGGAAATTCTCAACCGGGTGGCCAAGCAGTTGCCCTTTGCCGTCTCCCAAAACGATCTAGATGGGGAGAAGGCGATCGCCAAAGAAGAGTTGCGCTTGCGCTATCGCTATCTCGATTTGCGAGGCGATCGCATGAGTCGCAACCTGCGGCTGCGGCACGAGGTCGTCAAAGCGATGCGCCGCTTCTTAGAAGACGAAGCCGGTTTTATGGAGGTCGAGACCCCGATCTTGACCCGCTCGACCCCCGAAGGAGCCCGCGACTTTTTAGTGCCCAGCCGCATCAACCCCGGCGAGTGGTACGCGCTGCCCCAGTCCCCTCAGTTGTTCAAGCAACTGCTGATGGTGTCTGGGGTCGATCGCTACTATCAAATTGCCCGCTGCTTCCGGGACGAAGATTTGCGGGCCGATCGCCAGCCAGAATTTACTCAGTTGGATATGGAGATGAGCTTCCTCTCGCAGGAAGCCATCCTCGATCTCAACGAACGGCTTATCTGCCACATCTTTAAGACGGTGAAAGATATCGATCTGCCCCGTCCGTTCCCCCGACTGACCTATGCCGAGGCGATGGCTCGATTTGGCTGCGATCGCCCCGATACACGCTTCGGTATGGAATTGGTCGATGTCTCCGAAGTCTTCGCGGTCACGAAGTTTAAGATCTTCGCCAAAACCCTCGAATCTGGCGGCGTTATCAAGGCTCTGCCCGTGCCCGAGGGCAATGACGCGATCTCGAACACCAGCATCAAACCCGGTGGCGATCTGTTCTCGCTGGTTCAGCAGTACGGTGCGGGGGGACTGGCCTTTGTTCGGGTTCGCGCAGGGGGCGAGATCGACACGATTGGAGCCCTCAAAGATAGCTTGACGGACGGCCTGAAGGCGCGCCTGCTGGAGTTAACCGGGGCGGAACCCGGCACCTTGCTGCTGTTTGGGGCCGGGGATGAGGCGATCGTCAACGAATCCCTCAACCGCTTGCGGTTACATCTGGGTCTCCAGCTCGATCTGATTCCCGCAGACAAACTGAACTTGCTGTGGGTCACCGATTTCCCCATGTTTGAGTGGAATGAAGACGAGCAGCGCAACGAGGCATTACACCATCCCTTCACCGCCCCCAACCCCGAAGATCTGGACGATCTGGTTCAGGCCCGCGCCCAGGCTTACGACTTGGTTTGGAATGGGGTTGAAGTGGGGGGAGGCAGCCTGCGGATTTATCAGCGGGAGGTGCAGGAGAAGGTGTTTGAGGCGATCGGTCTATCAGCGGCAGAGGCCCGCGATAAGTTCGGCTTCCTGCTGGAAGCCTTTGAGTACGGTACGCCCCCCCACGGCGGTATTGCCTACGGTGTAGACCGGCTAGTGATGCTGATGGCAGGGGAAGATTCGATTCGCGATGTGATTGCCTTTCCCAAGACGCAGCAGGGTAGAAGCCTGCTGACCGATGCACCTGCAGGGGTTGAGGACAAGCAGTTAAAAGAACTGTGTGTTGCCTCTACTTACGAGCCTGAGGCATAAAAGCCCGCATGTTTGTCTCCAACCTAAGGAGGTATTCCGCACCTTCACTCAGCCGCGGGCGGACTATCGGGGGCGCTCGGCGTCTCCCCTCGTCGCTGCCGTTCTGCGTGCAGTTTGTTTAGCAATGACAACACCTGAGTTCCTCGCTCCAACGAGCGATCCTCGTAAAACGCGATCGTCGGCGTCCGTCGCAGTCTAACCCGCCGGCCAATTTCCTTGCGCACATATCCCTGCGATGCCTGCAAGCCATCCATTGCCGCTGCCCGAGCATCCTCAGTCCCGTAAAAACTGACAAAAACCTTGGCATGCTGGAGATCCCCCGACACCTCTACATCTGTCACGCTTACCATGCCCGTTCCGACTCGCTCGTCCTTAATGCCCGACATTAACATCTGGGCAATCTCGCGCTTAATTGATGCAGCCACGCGAGCTACTCGTCGATCGTTCGCCATCATATAAACCCTCATACCGCAGCCTATCGCTGCGCTTCCCCGGCATACTGTTGCCACCCCTGCCCCAGCCGGTCGAGCCTTCAACCGGCCGAGAACCTTACCTTTACAGATTCGCCCCCAATCGCCGCCGCAAAGCCCCTTCTAGAGCCAAGCTAAGAGGCCAATCCAGACGGCAGCCAGGTTTCCCCCATCATGGCCCGCAGTGTCAGCGTCACAAATAGGAATGCCAAAATACCCCCCAGTGTTACGGCGATCGCCGCAAACCGACTTTTTTTGTACAACTCCGCTAGGGGTTTCACTAACACCCAAAGGCCACCCACCATCACCGAAATAACGTAAAGGGGATAGCGGGACACATTCTCGATAAACCGGTCTTCTAATTTCTTTTCAGCCATTGCATATTTTCAACAAGCATTCAAAACCCTACTCACTTTATCCTAACGCCCCTTCTGCCATCTGCCCGATCGCTCCCTTTTTCGCCCCGATTGCAAGTTCGCCCCAATTGCAAGCCCAGCCCGAGTAGCCACCCCAGATTGCAAGCTACAATCTGGGCACTACTTCTATCACACGCGTTCTATCACACGCGATCGCCGCATGTCTGCTCCAGTCACCACCCCGCACCGCCAGCTCCCCGCCATCGGGGCTTTCACGCTGACCTTGGCTTTAGTGGCCTGCACATCTTTTGGGCCCCCCAACGAGCCTCTAGACAAAACCACCTCCACAGAAAGCACTGCGCCCCCCTCTGCCAACGCCGCCGAAGTTTCAACTGACTATCTCGACTTTAGCTTGGCCCCCGGCTTTAGCCCCGATCCCGCCATTGGCACTGGCGAAGTAGGCGGATTTCGGCAAGCAGAAGATGTGTCGGGCACTAGCACAACAAACACCGGCAACTGTGAAGGGTTTGTTAACGAAAGCCCCGATCACGTCCTCACCCTCACCAGCAGCTTCAATTTTCTCAGCATTAGCGTGCATAGCTCTGACACAGTCTCGCTAGTGGCAATCGGCCCGCAAGGAGAAGCTTGGTGCGCTACAGGCGATTCTCCAGCAATTGAACGAGCCTGGGCCGCAGGTGACTACGATCTCTACATCGGCAACGCTATCTCAGAAGGCATCGGCTCCCGCTACGAGTTGCACCTCTCCGAATTTGCGCGCGAGTCCGAATTTGCGCGCGAGGAAGAGGGGTTCGGTTCTGACTTTACTGAAGGAGGCGGTTTTTATTTGCCCATCAATGTTGCCCCCGGCTTCGAGCCCGATCCGGCGATCGGCAGGGGGGAAACTGGCGGCCCTCTTTCTGCGGCGGAAGCAACCGGTCAGGCGGAGACTGAAACAGGCCGTTGTGAAGGGTTTATCGATACCAGCCCCGATCACCTGCTGACCCTGCAAGATGACTTTAGTTATCTCAAGGTGTGGGTCGAAAGTGACGAGCGCACCTCTTTGGTCATCTTCGGCCCCGACGGTGCAGTTTGGTGCAGCACCGGTCAAAATCCCTTTATTCTCGGCCCTTGGGATGCTGGCAACTACGAAGTCTACATTGCCAATCTTACGGCCGAAGGGGTAGGAGGACTGTACGAATTGAAGGTGAGCGAAATCGAGTAGTGGCGATCGCCTTAAACTCATACTCATACCGACTTCATTGTAGCAGGATTGGGTCGCAGAGTCGCGCGCTGGGGAGCAGTGTATCCCGCTTGTCCCTCGCGTATAACTAAGACAAGCAAGCAAGCTTAAACCCGGAGGCAACAGAATGGTTATTGCTGCATCAGCCACTTTATATTCCACACATATCGATCTGCCCGAAACCAGCCGCACCCAGTTGATAGAACTGCTCAATCAGACGCTGGCCGACACGCTGGATCTCAAGACCCAAGTCAAGCAAGCCCATTGGAATGTTAAGGGCATGCAGTTTATTGCCCTGCACGAGATGTTTGACGGGTTTGCCACCACCCTAGAAGGATATGTGGATATGGTGGCCGAACGAGTCACAGCCCTGGGGGGGACGGCAATGGGCACTGCCCGAATTGCTGCCAGAACCTCGACCTTGCCGGAATATGATTTGACAGCGGTTGGGGGAGAAGATCACGTTCGCGCTTTGGCCGAACGTTTCGCTCACTTTGCCGCCCGCGCCCGTGCTGAGATCGCCCAATCGGCGGATCTGGGGGATGACGATACTGCCGACCTCTACACGGAGATTTCTCGCGAAATTGACAAAAATCTGTGGTTCCTAGAAGCCCACTTGCAAGGGTAAGCATTGGCGATCGCCCCATTGATGCGATCGACCTGAGTCGACGACTCTGCATGGCCCTCAGGTTGAGCAACAGCGAACGTCATCGTTTGCACAGTGTACGCAATCGTGCGGCCAAAGCCGATATTGAAGCGGACAAGACCCCGACTTCGGGGTCTTGTCCGCTTTTAGCGGGGGTTTGCATCCCCCCCTCTCCGTTCGATTTAGCACGTACCATAAGGGTTCGCCGACAATCACCAACAACCGGGTTGGGGTCATCACAAATTTGGACCTCAGTACAAGCCGAAGGAGTTAGATTGTAGTGAGAAATAAGGATTCGTCCTCAAGCTACAGCGCAATGCGACCTCCAAGCGTTTAGCCTAAATCCTATGAACAGCACCATCTTCCATCTCGCTTTTCCGATCGCCGATATTTCCCGCGCCAAATCGTTCTATGCGGATGGACTCGGCTGCCAATTGGGTCGCGAAACTCCTACTTCAGTGATTCTCAACCTCTACGGCAACCAACTGGTGGCCCATGTCACGAAAGAGTCATTCGCTCCCCAGCAGGGCATTTATCCCCGTCACTTTGGCCTCGTGTTTGCCGAGCTATCGGACTGGGAAACGCTACTCGAACGAGCTCGACACAACCACTTGAGTTTTTATCAAGAGCCCAAAACGCGCTTTGCGGGAGAGATTACCGAACATCGCACCTTCTTTTTACGCGATCCTTTTTATAACTTACTGGAGTTCAAGTTCTATACCCACCCTGAAAGTGTCTTTGGCGCGCGCGAATTTTCCCTAGTCGGCGATCGCTCCTAATCTAATCCCCGCATGGCTAACAGTGCCGCTCCATAGGCCGCCTCAGCCCGAGCGGCTGTCTCAACAGGGACTTTTAAGTGTCGCGATCGCAGAGCGGTCCAAGTCCGATTGGCTGCTCCCCCTCCGGCCGTGTATACCCGCTGTAGGGGCGTGGCTCCCAATTGCTGTAGGAGACCGTATCCCCGCGCTTCAATACGGGCCATGCTTTCCAATAGCCCGTGCAAAAACTCCACATCGCGATCGGGGCGCGGCTCCAGGCGGGGGGCAAGGGCGGGATCGTTGCTGGGGAAGCGTTCCCCCGATTGCAGCAGGGGATAGTAGTCGAGCGGACTGGCCAGAGTGGGATCGATGCGATCGCTGAGCTGGACTAACTCGCGATCGCTAAAAAACTGTCGCAATACTGCCCCTCCCGTATTCGAGGCTCCCCCCACTAACCACAGATGTCCCAGTCGGTGGCTGTAAATGCCGTAGCGGCTATCGTCCACCCGCACGGCACTGAGCAGTTTGACTGCTAATGTGGACCCCAATGACGTGACGGCTTCTCCTGCGGTAGCAGCACCACTGGCCAAAAATGCGGCAATGCTGTCTGTGGTTCCCGCACAAACCGCACAATCTCGCGGCAGTTGAAATCGGTCGGCCACCTCGCGACGAATCGACCCAATTGGCGTTCCCGGTGCGACAACGCGAGGCAAGAGAGGGGCGATCGCCCGTCCGCCTGCCTCTAGAGATAGCAGCCAGTTAGGGAAGCACGAATGGGCCACGTCGTACCCCAGCTTGAGGCAGTTGTGATAGTCACTGACTCCTAACTGACCGTGCAGCAAATGCCCCAACCAATCCGCTTGACTGAGGCAGTAGCGAGCGCGATCGAAGTCAGGCTGCTGCCCCAGCCACAGCAACTTGGCTAAGCCCGATGTGGCGCTGAGGACGACGTGATGGGCAGGGGCGACCTGTTGCAGAATGGGCAGCCAGGTGATAGCGCGTCCGTCGTTGTAGAGCAAAACGGGGGCAATGGGGCATCCGTCGCGATCGCAAGCCAAGGTCGTAGAGGAGGTGGCGTCGATCGCGATCGCCCGCACCTGTTGCCGGATAGGAATGGGAAGGCGAGCGAGCAGTTGGTAGAGGGTCGTTTGCCAGCCGGAGGCTGAGTTGGCCGCTTCGGAATAGGCACAGCAGGCTCGGGCTCGCACCGAGCCGTCGGTATGGATGGCGATCGCTCGTGCCCCAGAGGTGCCGAAGTCAAATCCTAGATACACGGGCACTGTGTCGCTGGTTGCAGCGATCCTCTTGTCTTGCCAAGCTTGCGAGCGAAACTGCACGTCCTTATGACCGATCGCTCTACGATTGAAGCCCCTTCAGTAGCGAAGGGGCTTGAAGTGCGATCGAAAATTGCGAATAAACTCAAAGGCTGCTACAGCAGCACTCGAATTGATTGGATGCTAGAAGGTGATATCGTCGTCCGATCTGCCCCAGATACCCCAGATAAAGGTAGCTCCAATGGCAAGGTAAACCCACACGGTCGGAGAGATAGTTTGATCCATTGCTAAGCAACTCGGGTTTTCTTAATGTATGTGTCAATTATTATGACACATTGTTAAGATGTCAAGCCCAATCTCTAGATTGGCTTGATTTGCGAGCAGAAGTTTAGTGCGGAAAAGGGTTCTCCGTACCCACGAGCGCTTCGGCACAGCTGAGCGGAGGGGGGCGATCCAGCGATTATTTGCAGAAGAAGCCAATCACAGTTGAGATAACCGATTCCAGCGGCTCTAATTTCTTAGGTGACGACGGAGAGGACGATTCCGATCGAGAGGATACCGCGTTTGGGGTTGACGGCTGTCGAGGGGGTTCTGGCGATGGGGGTAGCGGTGTGGCGGGGCGGCTCGTCTGAGGGGCAGAGTTGTTCGACTGAGGGGGGGGCGCTGAGGGGGGGTATCTCGACGGCTGGGGTTGTTGACTCGATTGGACTCGCTCGTGCTTGAGTTTAGAGACTGCAGAGCGCAATTCGGCGATCGCCTTGTTGGTCGCGAGGGAATTTCCACGTTTGCTCGACTGCTTGACTAGCCGTTTCTCTAGCTTGCCGATTTTCTCTTGCAGAGCGGCGATCGCTCTAGCATTTTGCGACGTTGTGTCGGGCAAAGCTGACAAGCTAGCCTCCAACGCTGCGATTTGGGCTTGCAAGGGGGCGAGATCGACGGCTCCAGATGGGTCGAGAGCGGCGATCGCTGCCTCTAAATGGGCGATCTGTTCGCCCCAACTGGCTTCATTCATCTGTTGCGAAAGCTGTTCGACATCTGCACGCAGGCTCTCGATTTCAGCACTCGGCTCGTCGAGCGCGAGCGCAGCAGGAAGCTTTGCCAATTGAATCGACAGGTGAGCCACTTGCTCCTGGAGATTGGCGATCGCCTCGGTATTGCTCTGTACTGCTGCCGGTAGCCGAGTCCCGAGCTGGCCCAGCCTCGTTTTCAATTCTTCAATGGCAGTGACTGAGAGCTCTTTGGCAGAGGCGGTGCTGGCCCTCTCCTGTTTCAGTCGATTGAGGGCCTCGTGTACGCAGACGAGGTCGGCGGTTTTGGGGGCAATCGCCGCCTGCTCCACAAGCTGGCGATCGATCTCCGAGAGGCGATCGCTCAATTGGCCTATCGAGGTTTCCGTATGCTGCTGCAGTTGGGCCAAACCTTCTTTCAAATCATCGAGCGCGCCAGAATCGGCAAGCCCCCCTCGCTCTGCAGACATAGTTTCAGCCACTTGCGAAATCTGCGCGTGCAATTTAGCGATCGACTCGGTGTTGTAACGAATGGCTTCGGGGAGTTGTTTTTGTAGCTTCGCGAGCGCGACTTGCACGCTGGCGAGAGCCCGTCGGTCCGCTTGAAATTTCTCGTTCTCTGCTGCCAGCTTTTCTAACGAGCGATTGGCCACTTCTACCTGTATGGCTAGGGCTTGTTGGGCTGCCTGTACTCGTGCGAGAAGATCCCGATCTCCATTTAGGGTATGCTGCGAAACTGCCGTATCCATAGATCTTCACCGCTTTCAAAAGCACCACTGTATCTTTTGTCTTGCCAAGTCGCTCATTATACTCATACTCGATTTTAAACGAACGGGCTCGATGCCCGTTCGTATCCACATCATACGTCGCACGTTTTTGCAAGATACAGTCCGCAATAAAGCGACAAAGATCTAAAGATTCAAGCGGTATATTCGCGGTCGGCCGCTTCTCTGAAGGGATAAACCCAAGCAAAGAAGCTTAGTTGAGTGCTGCCGCGATTGCATCGGGATAGGGAATGCCTCTGAGTTTGCAGGTGTTTTCGACCAGACTGCGAGCAAAGCGATCGCATCTCTGGCGCAACTTTTCATCAGTTATTTCTCCATGCTCGTCAAACGCTTGCCAAGCTTGGCCGATCGCAATTTGTTCGGGAATGGTCCAGCCGTGGACCCAGCGCACAATCGTGCGCAATTGATTGAGGGCATTGCTGTTGGAGCCTCCTCCCAAGACGCTAATGTTGCCGAATACTTTGCCTTCTAGTTGATCGAAACTCATCAGATCGAGGGCATTTTTGAGCACGCCACTGGGGCCGCCGTGGTATTCGGGGGTGGCTAAAATGGCTCCGTCGGCGGCCAAAAATGCTTGCTTCAGTTTGGCAACGTCAGGATAGCCTTCTTCATCGCCTGCCTGACAAAACGGTAAGTCCATCTGCCGCAAATCTAGGATCTCGACTTCTGCTCCGTAGCTGCGCGCGAGCTCGGCGACGTAATGGAGTGCCCTGTAGGTGTAGGACTGAGGGCGCAAACTCCCCCCAATTCCCACAATTTTAACGGGACGCTGGCGATTGGAGGCGAGTGTCCCGGTTGGCACTGCAGTTTTGGCGATCGTAGACATAAGCATCTCCCTAAGGGACAAGTATTCGATAAACGTCAAAATCCCAAGCGGTCAAATAGTCGAGCCGAGACGGTTGAAAGGACTTTATTTAAATCGTACTCATAACGAGTTTGATTTGCAAGGCAATTAGCGCGACTTCAGTTGTTTTACGGGTTGGGCGGCGGCTGGGGATGGGAACCCTACGCTGACGGCGTGATTCGCGATCGCTGCGGAGCGTTTCGACAGGGTGCTTGCGAGGTCAAGGATGTTTGCCAAAGTTTGGTCTGCAACGCTGTTGGGCTTGAAAGCTCTGCAAGTGGCGATCGAGGTGGATGTGGCGGGCGGATTGCCCCAGACGGTGGTGGTAGGACTACCAGATACCGCCGTTCAGGAGTCGAAGGAGCGGGTGCGGGCGGCGATCAAAAACTCTGGATTTGCCGTACCTCAGCGCAAGATCGTGATTAATCTCGCCCCAGCGGACGTGCGCAAGGAGGGGCCGAGTTTCGATTTGCCGATCGCGATCGGCATTCTGGCGGCATCCGAGCAAATCGATCCCGCTTTATTAGCCGGAACTTTGTTTTTAGGAGAACTGTCGCTGGATGGCAGCCTGCGCCCCGTGACGGGAGTCTTGCCCATTGCCGCAGCAGCGAAGGCGATGCAGATACAGCGAGTGGCGGTGCCTGCCGCCAATGGTGCCGAAGCTGCGATGGTCAAAGGTCTGGATGTTTACGCCCTGAACTCGTTGCAGGAAGTAGGGGATTGGCTGCAATCGCCAGAACAGTTTGAAAAGGTGCAGGTACAGCCCCAGGAATTAATGGCACGGGCAAGTCAGTTCGTGCCCGATTTGGCAGATGTCAAAGGTCAGGCGCTGGCTCGCAGGGCACTGGAAGTGGCGGCGGCGGGCGGTCACAATCTCTTGTTTGTGGGCAGCCCCGGTTCGGGAAAGACCATGTTAGCCAAGCGACTACCCGGCATTCTGCCGCCACTGGATTGGGCTGAAATCTTAGAAGTGACGCAGGTCTATTCGGTGGCAGGACTCTTGCGGCAGGGGTTACAGCAGCAAAACGGATCGAAGAGTGCGCTGGTGTGCGATCGCCCCTTCCGCGCGCCCCATCATTCCGCCTCAGGGGTGTCACTCGTGGGGGGCGGCTCCTATCCCCGACCGGGAGAGATTTCCCTCGCCCATCACGGAGTCTTGTTCTTGGACGAGCTGACAGAATTTCGGCGCGAGGTATTAGAAGTGTTGCGCCAGCCCCTCGAAGATGGCCAGATTGCGATTTCGCGTGCCAAACATCGGGTGGAATATCCCGCTAAAACCACGTTGGTCACCTCTACCAATCCCTGCAGTTGTGGCTACTACGGCGATCCTGTCGTGGCTTGTACCTGTTCGCCGAACCAGCGCGAGCGCTATTGGTCCAAGCTTTCCGGTCCGCTGCTCGATCGCATCGATCTGCACGTCCGCGTCAATCGCCTCAAGCCGGAGGAAATGTTATCGATGCAGTTGGGAGAGTCGTCCAGCTCCGTCCGCGATCGCGTCTTGACCGCCCGCCAGCGGCAACAGGAGCGCTTTCGAGCCGATCCGAGCCTGAGCTGCAATGCCCACATGCAGAGCCGTCACCTGCGCCAGTGGTGTCAATTGGACGAGGCCAGCCGCCGATTGCTGGAAGGGGCGATCCGCAAGCTCAATCTGTCGGCACGAGGCAGCGATCGCCTGCTCAAAGTCTCCCGCACGATCGCCGATTTGGCGGCAGCCGAGGCAATCGAACCGGCTCACATTGCCGAAGCGATCCAATATCGGGGTCTGGACCGGGGGAACTGAGTTCCGAACAATTGCTCGCTACAATCAGTCTCAGCGATTCCTCCCCTCCAGTGCCCCTTATGAGTCTTCCGACAGAGTTTGTGACGGTTGCGACATTCAACGAGCGCACGACTGCTGCACTGGCTCGCCAGTATTTGCAACTGGAAGGGGTTGAGGCTCAAATTATCGATGACGCTACGGTGTCGGCGGCTTGGCATCTGACGGTGGCAGCAGGTTGGATTAAGTTGCAGGTGCGATCGCGAGATAAGCGCAGGGCAATCGCCCTACTCGAGGCAAAATACAACGCCGAGCGTCAAGCGGATGTAGGGGGTGGAGATGATGAAGAGGACGATCTTTACATCTCGCCAGAAGATCGCAGTGTCGATCGCGCTTATCGAGCTGCGATAGTGGGACTCATTGTTCTGCCCATGCAGTTCTATGCGCTATTGCTGTCCATTCGCAACCTGTTTGATGCTCGACGAATGAGTCCGAATCGTTATTTTAAGGCGATCGCGGCTGGGGTCATCAGTTCAGTATTCTGTGCAATTTTAGTGGCGATCGTGCTGGAGTATCTCGGCATCTAGTTCCGGGACTCGTTGGATGCTAGTCCCGATGCAAACAGCCTCACACATCGCATGCATCCAACCAAATATCGAGATCGTCCCCACTCTGAAAATCCAATAGCACTTCACCCAGCTCTTCCAATTGAGGTAGTGCCAGTCCTTCTATGCGAACTTGGCGCTGCGTAGGAATCTCCCCGAATCGCCGCGCGAGCTGGCGCAAAATCAGTGCTCGTTCTCCCTGTTCCAGACCTCGTTCGAGTCCTTGTTCCAGACCTCGTTCGAGTCCTTGTTCCAGACCTCGTTCGAGTCCTTGTTCCAGACCTCGTTCGAGTCCTTGTTCCAGACCTTGTTCGCGTCCTTGTTCGCGTCCTTGTTCGCGTCCTTCTTCGCGCCCCTGTTCCAGACCTTCCTGACGCGCCATGCGCTCAATCGTGCTGAGATAAGGCATACGATTCTCCTGCTCCCATCGATCTAACTCTGTCCGAAATTCTAGCTCCAATTCCTCGGGCAACTGCATCACCCAATCGATGAAGCGATACAGATTGACGATCGCCTGACGCTCGTAACCTCGCTCGTACAGCCGCCGCGTCAAACGCCATTTCCACCCCTTGCGCTCCGTTGGCTGACCCCGCGTCGCCTGGGTCTTCAGATGCGCCATCACGACCGTAGCGAAGGGATTCTGGCTGGCTTCCAGCTCTTCCCAGCGTTGCTCGTAGTCTAACAGCTTCACCGTGGGAAACCGAAAGCTCAACTCACAGTCCCACAGACCGGTCTCAAATTGATTGGGCCGCCAACTGGCTCGCTCGTCACTCAAGATGGCCAGACTAACAATGGGGACTTGGAATTTGTCCCGCAGGCGATAGTAGTAGGTAAACATGCGTGCTTCAAAAATGCTCTCGGGCTGACCTTGCACTTCTGCGTGAATGATGACACAGACTTCGCTGCCATCTTTGCGCCATACTTTGGCGAGCTTATCGGCCCAGCGCTTTCCCACTTCTGCGTCGCGGGCGATTTGCTGGAGTTCGGTATTCAGAAATTCGTAACCTCGGCTCCAGTCAATCTCGGCGTAGATCTTGGGAAAGAAGAAGGCCAAGCACTCCTTAAAATAGACCTCCATAATATCTTTCCAAGGGTTATCAAAATCTTGGCGGGTTGAGCTCATCAAAAATCCCCATTAGGCGAACAGTCGCCAAACAATCGTTCCGATCGCAATGAGTCCGCTGAAGTAAGCTAGCGATCGCACCACCGGAATGCCAGCAATGTAGGTCAAGCTGTGGAGAATGCGCGAGATGACTAAAACAATCGAGGCTATCCCGGTAATCTCGTCTGTTTGTCCTGTTACCTGGACCAGTAAGATCGCAACGGCGATCGTCGCCAAATTATCGTGATGGTTGCGCTGTGCCCGATCGGCCCGTTCCACCCATGCCGCCACCTCTGGCTTCCGATCGCGATTGCCCAAGCCCCAATTCACCCCTGCCGCTGCCACTCTGGCGATCGCGGGAATATGATTGAGCGGAATCGACCACAGCGCTAAAATCAGCAAACAAGTTGTATCAATTGTCATAACGGTTCCATTGCGAAGATCTGCTTGATGTTTGACTGTACCTGCAGCCGCTGCCATTAAGCATCGCCCAGCAGGCATCCCACCCACTGCTTTTACCCCCCGGAATGTGCGGCATCTGCTAAAAAGAGACTTGAGGCCGAACGCATTTTCGCGTAGAACCGCACCGCTCTGCACGAGAAACCAGATACAGTAACTCTGAGCCCCGCGCTCCATCCCTTTGGAATCAAAATAATGCTGCCGCTATTTCGTCCACGCTTACAACCGTACTGTTCAGGGGTCGTAGGGCTCGCGGTATTGGCGATCGCCGGACTGAGCTGGAATAGCCCCATCTGGGCTCAAGAGAACGCGGCACCAGCGCCAGCAGATCGAGCTCTGACAGTGATTTCTGACGTTCAGACCGCCAACGCCGACACCGGAGTTATTGTCGCTACCGGCAACGTCATCATTCGCTATCCCTCCAGAGAGGTGGAGGGGATCTCCGAAATTGCGACTTATTACACCAAAGAACAGCGGATTGTGATGGAGGGCAATGTCGATATTACGCAGGGACCCAACCGCCTGCAGGCAGAAACGGTAACCTATTTAGTGGAGCTGAACACGATAGAAGCGCTCCCCGCTGCCGGACAGCAGGTGGAATCAATTTACGTGTTTCCTTCAGATGAGGGAGATGCGACAACAGCAGGCGAAGTGCCCGAGGGGGACAATTCTGAGGTTGACGTCGAAGGGGCAATATCGGATGCAGCAGCCGATGGAATCCCGCCACTGTCGGCCCCATCGATCGATCCTCCAGACAACTCGACTCTCCCAGACAGCTCGACTCTCCTAGACAGCTCGACTCCCTAACCCCTCTCGAACGGCATGAAACTTCAGCTAGACAACATTAGTAAGCGGTACGGTCGTCGCGAGGTGGTGAAAAATGTCTCGCTAGAGGTCGAACCCGGAGAGATTGTCGGACTCCTCGGCCCCAACGGTGCCGGGAAAACCACTACGTTCTATATTGCAACTGGCTTGGAGCGCCCCTCTCTCGGGCGGGTCTGGTTGGGCGATCGCGAAATCACCGAACTCCCGATTCACCGCCGTGCCAAGCTGGGGATTGGCTATCTCGCTCAGGAGCCGAGCATTTTTCGGCGGTTGAGCATTCGCGACAACCTCCTGTTAGTGATGGAACAAACAGGAGTGCCCCGACGGGAATGGCCGGAGCGCCTATCGAAGTCACTAGAAGAATTTCGCATTACCCACGTGATCGATAGCTTGGGCATGCAAGTCTCGGGGGGGGAACGGCGCAGGGCAGAGATTGCCCGCGCGCTCGTGGCCGGTAAGGTGGGGCCAAAATTTCTGCTCCTAGACGAACCGTTTGCGGGGGTAGACCCGATCGCCGTCAGCGATATCCAAGAGGCAGTCTCTCAACTGAAGCAGCGGGGGATTGGGGTGTTGATCACCGATCACAACGTGCGCGAAACTTTGGCTATTACCGATCGCGCCTACATCATGAATGACGGCGGGATCATTGCCAAGGGCACGTCGAAGCAGTTATCGGTGGATGCTCTCGTGCGCAAGTATTACTTAGGGGAGAACTTCAGACTGTGACTGCGACGGATTCTGCCCCTCCCCGAGTAGCGATCGCCCCCAGATTGCGATTTGCCATGCTGGAGGGCTATTTTCTCTCGGAAATGGTGTTACCCTTTCTGTTTGGCGTTGTGGCCTTCACCTCTATCGGTACGGCCATTGGCTCGCTGTTCGAGTTGGTGCGACTGGTTGCGGAGAAGGGGTTGCCCCTGTCAGTGGCGATGCAGCTCTATGTTCTGCAGTCTCCGCGCATCATTGTGTTGACGTTCCCCATGTCAACCCTGCTAGCCACGTTGCTGGCCTACGGTCGCCTCTCGGGCGACAGCGAAGTCACGGCCTTGCGCAGTTGCGGAGTCAGTACCTATCGCCTAATCGTGCCCGCCCTGATGCTCAGTTTGACCGCGACCGGCGGCACGTTTCTCTTTAATGAAGCGATCGTGCCGCAAGCTAACCTGCGGGCAGAGACACTATTGCAAACAGCACTTGAAAATCGCGACACTCTGGGTACCCGCAACGAAGATATTCTCTATCAAGAATTTGGCGAAGTGGCGATCGAACGACCGGACGGCTCCCTCGGGACCGAATCGGCCTTACAGCGGCTATTTTATGCCCGTCGGTTTGATGGGGAGACGATGTTTGGCATTACAGTGTTGGATTTTTCGCAGCAAGATTTCAATCAGGTGATTGTGGCCGACGAGGGGGTTTGGCAAGAGAGGGAGCATGCTTGGCTGTTTTCCGACGGCACCACCTATATCGTGGATGCCCTGGGCAACTATTCAAACATTCTCAAGTTTGAGAGCCAACAGGTGTTTTTGCCCCGTACTCCCCTCGACTTAGGCTTTTCTCGCAGCCCCGAGCAGATGAATATTCGCCAGCTAAAGGACCATATCCAAGCCCAAGCACAGGCGGGAAATTTTCGTAAGGTGCGGCGTTTGCAAGTGGATCTGCAACTCAAGTATGCAATTCCATTCATTTGCCTGACATTTGCGCTGGTGGGGGCCCCCTTAGGCATGCGATCGCAACGGAGTAGTTCGGCACTGGGGCTGGGGCTGAGCATTTTAATCATTTTTGGCTTCTATACCCTGACTTTTGTCTCCCAAGCTCTCGGTCAAACGGGGGCTTTAACGCCCGTGATGGCTGCCTGGTTGCCTAACATCGCGGTGAGCGCCATTGGTCTCAGCCTGATTTATCGTGCTGCCCGCGTGTAGATTCGCCCCATCCCCCTATTCCCCCACCCCTATGCCTAGCTCTACCGTGCAGTCTGTTGCCGACGTGCGAGATCTGTTCGATCGCATTGCTCCCCAATACGATCGCCTCAACGATTGGCTCAGTTTGGGGCTTCACCGCGTTTGGAAAGGCATGGCGGTGGGATGGGCACAGCCGCCACAGGGGGGCACGGTGTTGGATCTGTGCTGTGGCTCGGGGGATCTGGCCCTACAGCTCGCTCGGGCGGTGGGGCCGAGCGGTCGCATCGTTGGCGTTGATGTATCGGAGCAGTTGTTGGCGATCGCGCGACGGCGATCGCAGAGGGCAGGCGATCGAGCGCAGCGGGGTCAGTTGGATTGGATCTGTGCCGATGCCCTACACTTGCCCTTTGCAGAAAACTCTTTCGATGCCGCGACTGTGGGCTACGGCCTGCGCAACCTGACGGATATTCCTCAGGCACTGCGAGAACTGCGGCGAGTGCTCGTGCCGGGGGCCCGGGCAGCGATTCTCGATTTTCAACGGCTGGACTTCACCTCATCTCACTGGATGGCAGAGTTTCAGCAGCTTTATTTAGATGCAGTTGTGGTGCCTGCGGCTGCCAGCTTGGGACTGCAGCAAGAGTATGAATACATTCAGCAAAGCCTCGCGAACTTTCCCACGGCTGCCGAGCAGGGTCAGTTGGCGATCGCGGCGGGTTTCGAGATGCCCCAGTTTTACGATCTGGCCGGAGGACTGATGGGGATCTTGGTGTTAGCCAAGCCTGCTGTTTAAACCCGCAAATCTCGAGCGGAATACCGGGGTATACTGGGGTCGATTGCATTCGCCCCAACAACTGTCACCGTGCAACTGTCTTGTAAATGCGAATATGCCCTGTTGGCGCTGTTTGAATTAGCACAGCACTACGATACAGGCGAGCCGTTGCAGATCAAGCAAATTGCCACCAAGCAAGATATTCCCGAGCGCTACTTAGAGCAGTTACTGGCGATTCTGCGCCGTCAGGGGATTGTGCGCAGTCAGCGAGGAGCCAAAGGGGGTTACTTGTTAGGTCGGGAACCCTGGAACATCTGCCTGCAGGAGGCGATCGAGGCGATCGAAGGGGCGGAGGCCGCCAAGCAGCGTGCAACAACATCAGATTCCGGGACTGCCGAAGGGAAAATCCTGCGAGAAACGTGGCAGGAAGCGCGATTGGCTGCCGATGCCATTTTGAAAAAATATACGCTTCAGGATCTGTGCGATTTGCGGGCACAGCAGCAGCGGGCGAACGTGATGTACTACATTTAGGACAACCATCTGAGTCCGTCCGCGAGAGGATCGCTAACTGTGTCTACTGCTTCGCAACTGCGTCGCCGATCGCAGCTTTTAGGAACGCAAGCCTTTACCAGGGGTACGGTTAAGCGATTGGGATTGGTCGTGCAGCTATGGGTGGATCCTCAAGCGTTGAAGGTGGTGGGGTTTGCAATTCGCAGTTCCGCTGAAAAGTCTGCGATCGCCTCCGTATCGTTCTCGCAGGTGACATTGATGGGCACCGGAGCGGTCTTAGTAGAGCCCAGTGCTTTGAGCGATCCCCTCGAAACAGCAAAGCTTGCAAAACTGGTGGGGCAGTCCCTAGAAACAACTGATGGCGTTGCTCTCGGAAAAATCAAAGGCTTCGAATTTGATGCGGATTCGGGCGAGATTTCTCGGTTGAGCCTATCGGCAACTGGCTTGCCGCTACTGCCCTCCGCGTTAGAAACCACGTTTGCGATTAATCGAGCAGATCTGGCGATCGGCGAGACGCTAGAAGCCATTGAGGGAGCTCAACAGCGGGTATCTCTAGTCAAGCGAGGCTGGCTCGAACGGTTAGGAATCGGCAAGTTTGCTTGGGCTGACGAGTTGACGGAAGCGGGGATATCCATTGTTCCACAGCCCACCTCCAACCCTGAAACATCAGAATCCAAACCGCCAATACCAGAGCCCGAACCCCAGGATGACGCGGCTGGAGCCAATGTCAGTCTTGCCAAAACTGATGGTGCCGAAACGATATCTGATGGAGCCCGAGACGCGACAGCAGTACCGGCAGCACCTGAATCCAATACAGAGTTAGTAACCGACACAGAGATCGAATCCGATCTAGAGCCCGAGTTCGGTGTAGAGCCCCAGCCAGATATCGAAGCTGATACTGTCCCGCTCGGCAGCAAGCCTGCAACTGGATCGCCAAAGACTGCTCCCCACCCTAAAAAAACCCTTTCTCATCCGCCCCTGCCCCCCGACCGCTCCATCTCGCTACCCAGCAGTAGTAACTTTCCCCCCAAGGCCGGAGGGTTTCCACGGAATCTAGGTTGAGGACGCTAGCGATCGCGCGCTTGCAACGCAAGCTCCACCCGATCTGGAGGGGTGACAAGGCGATCGATCTGGAAGGGGACTGATTGCCCGAAGGTACCGCGTTCGAGTCGATGGACCTCTACGTGGAGGTGGGGAGCTGTACTGTAGCCAGAATTGCCTGAATAGCCAATTCGCTCGCCTGCTGCAACGCGATCGCCGACTTCGATCCCGACAGCCCGCCGGAACCCCTGCTGTAAATGACCGTAAGCCGAGCGATAGCCTCCCTCGTGCTCGATCCAGATATAGTTGACTCGATGCATGCCTGCCGCGCCGCTACCGCTGTCGGGAAAGCGATCTTCTAGGCCCACCACGCGACCTGCCCGCATGGCATAGACGGGCGTCCCCAGCTTTACTGCAAAGTCTAGGGAAAATTCTGCCCGTCCGCGATGGGTGGCAAAACCACTTGGCCCCTGAGAGACATATCCCGCGCCAGCTAATGGATGACTGAATCCCCGCAGGGGCTGTGCCACAGATGGACGATTGTGCAATGGCACGGGATCGCGGCCGTCGGGATCGGCCCAAACCTCAATGTCCGAGGCCGCAATAAAGCCGCAGCGACCGTCAATCTCGACGCGATACCAGCCCTCGAGCCGATCCAAAATTGCCATCACGTGCCCCGGTCTCAGGTGAGTGATGACTCTAGACAAGCGAGTACTGGGTCGTTCGCGTAACTGGGGACGAATGCGCCCTTGTCCGATCGGAACCCAGCCCAAAGATGGAGCGATCGTCTCTCGACCGTAGGCTGCAGGTGTGAAATGCTGTTGCTCTTGTCGCTGGCAGGCTGCTGTATCGATGGCTTGAGCGTTCGCTACTTGAGGGATTGCCGACAGTGCGGTCCCCAAAGCCAATAGGCTGGCGGCAATGGCATTGCGAATCCGCTGTTCCCACAACACCTGCCGCAGTTGGGCGCGAGTAATGTAACCTGCCTCAACCAGCACTTCCCCCAGAGGTCGTCTGCTGACTCGCTGTCGTGCCAGTGCAGCTTGTAATTCTGCAGGGCCGATCGCCTGCTTTAACAGCAAGAGCTCTCCGATGCGCAATCTGTCGGTCTGAAAAGCTTGCCGAAGATTTAGCTTGGATGAAGTGCTTTGAAGCTGCTGCATGGGGACAACTCTGAATGGAGGCAAGACACAAGCAGCAAATATTACTTGCCGATTGAAATTGTGCTTTGTCTTACTATTCCCAGGCGTTTAAATAACTTTTCATTCGCTTTATCAGTATTCTGAAATACTCGTATATTCAGGGTTGCATAAAAGGCTGTCAGCCTGTATGGGTATCGCGATCGCCATACGTGGAATTTCGGGATGCCTGAGATTTCACCGATCGGTTGTCGGGGGGCGATCGCCAGCAGAATGAGCATCGAGTGCTTTGCTCTGTCTGAGGGCGAGGAACCAATTGGCCAGCAATTGACGGCAGGGGGTTTCCAGAATGCCGCCGATCGCCTCTGGCTGGTGGAAGGAGGCAGCGCTGGCCGGTAAGTTGAGAACGCTGCGAATGGCTCCAGCTTTGGGATCGTCGGCTCCGTAGACCACGCGATCGAGTCTGGCTTGGGCGATCGCACTGGCGCACATGGGGCAGGGTTCTAGGGTGACGTAGAGGGTGCAGCCCTGTAGTTGCCATCGATTCAATGCCCGACCGGCCGAGCGCAGCGCTACAATTTCGGCATGGGCCGTCGGATCGCGATCGCGTTCTCGACGGTTGCCTGCCACAGCGATCGGGCGATTGTCGAACACCACCACTGCTCCCACCGGAATTTCGCCAGCCGCTCCTGCTGCCTGGGCTGCGGCGATCGCCTGCTGCATCCAATGGTGGCGATCGCGTCTGTTATGCATCGCTTATCCTCGCATTCCCATCCATTCTCTATGCTCGATCCCGCCCGCCTGAGATCGCAACTGACCGCAAACTACTGCGGACATCACTTAGTTCAATATGCGGTACTCGATTCCACCAATCGACTGCTTTCGGACTGGGCTCAATCGAGTCTATCTGGAGGACATCCCTTACCAGAAGGGACAGCGGCGATCGCTATGCAGCAACGGGCCGGCCGCGGCCAGCGGGGTCACATTTGGGAATCGGCAGTGGGAGGGCTCTATCTATCGGTGTTGCTGTATCCGTCGGTCGCGTTGCCTCGCCTGTTGGAACTGACGCTGGCCATTGCTTGGGGGGTGGCACTGCAAGTACGTCGAGATTTGGGGGTGGCAGTGGCTCTGAAGTGGCCCAACGATTTAGTCGTTGATGGGCGCAAGTTGGGGGGGGTGCTGCTGCAAGGGCGATCGCGGGCGGGGCGGGTAACGGCGGCGATCGCCGGATTGGGACTGAATGGCAATAATCCTGTGCCCGCCAAGGGGATTTCTCTGGCGCAGGTATTGGGGAAGACCGTGGATCTGCATGACGTAGCGGCGATCGCCCTTGTGGGGATTGAAACTGGGTATGAGGCATGGCAGGCAAAGGGGCTGGCGGGGTTGGAACCTACATATGAATCTCTCATGTTGCATCGGCAGGCAGTCGTGCCCCAAGTGGGCGATCGCGCTACAGTGACGGGCATTGGCCCCAGAGGGGAATTGCAGGTGGCGACTGCTACAGGAGTGCAAACGTTTCAACCTGGGGAAATTGAGTTGGGGTATGAAGTAGCGTTAGGCGCAGGCTCCGAGTAATCCCTTTCGTATTGCTCGACGCAGGAGTTAAATCGCTCTCTAGGAGGATTGCCACCCGAGTTTATTTCACTGTGCGAGCCAAGCTCCCAGCTCTTGCTGGGTAAGTTGAAAGGATTGTGGCGCAATCGCTAAAGCGGCGATCGCCAGACTCGGTGTTGTTGAATAGGTGATTTGTATGCAGGCACCCATTCCCGATCCAAATCCCCTCGATCTCGGCATCCAATACTACGAATCTGGTCAGTGGCTGTCAGCAGAAGACTGCTTGAAGCAGCTCCTAGATATCCGGCCCACCCAAGCTGAAGCCTGGTACATTCTCGGTCTCGTCGGAGTACAGAAAGAACAGTATCTAATCGCTGAAGAGCGGCTGCGTTTAGCGATCGCACTACAACCTAGCATTGCGAAATATCACTGCGCGCTTGGGAATCTCTTGCAAACACAGACGCAACTTAAGGAAGCCTCGGAAAGCTATCGAGCAGCGATCGCAATCGATCCAGAATATACGGAAGCCCATTTCAATTTAGAACTCACCCTCGCTCAGCTATCCTCCTACCAAACTAGCGAGAGCGGGCAATCGGAAGGAAACCAGATTCCATTCGTCGATACTGCCACTGAGTCGCTAGATCGACTGCTCGGCAGCGCCAATCGATACCGGAAAGCAGGTCAGCTTGATGAAGCTGAAGCCCAATATCGGCGTTTAGTCGAACTCTATCCTGGCTGTGCTGATGGGTGGTACTCATGGGGACTTCTCGCGCTCGATCGCCATCGAGATGATATCGCCTTAGAGCGAATTAGCCATGCTTTAGAGCTCGATCCAGACAATACCTCCTACCAGAAAGCATCGATCTCTATCGCCTTGAATTATCATCAGTCTGGCAATATTCAGGCAGCTCAAAAGCTGTATTGGCAAGTTTTAAATGCAAATCCTAAAAATCCTGATGCGCTTCATTTGTTGGGAGTTATAGCAGATAGCCAGAAGGACCATCGTAAGGCCATTCAATTAATCGGGGCAGCCGTAGGGATCGATCCTGCTCTCGATCTCTATAAAATCAATTTGAGCGTTGCGTTACTTCACGATGGTCAACCGGAGCGATCGATTGAAGTTCTGTCAACCATTAAGCAGCCAACAAGCCTGAGTCACCGAACTCTAGCTGAAGCCTATACCCAAACCAGCCAGTGGTTTCAAGTAGAAAGCAGTTTTATAGCAGCCATCAACCTCACTCCAGAGGATGCCGATCTTTATGAATCTCTAGGCAAGCTTCAGGTATTTCTCAAGAAATACGATCTCGCGACCGAACACCTGCAGAAGGCACTCTCTTTAGGTGTTTGCACTTCCACGCTGTTCGATCGCCTTTGCCGAGCCCGCTTGGAGCAAGGGGAGCTTGAAGCGGCTCTCGATATAGCCCAACGAGGTCTTGCCCACTTCCCAGGCGATCGCAATCTCAGATGGTTCTCTGAACTGGCTTGTTCGACATTTTTCGAAACGGAGGCGGAGAGCGAAATCTATCGAAAGCGCCATTTGGATGGATTGGAGAAGCTTGACAGTATCCAAAGTTCACTTACTGCAGAAGACATAAATGTTGATAACTATCTGTTTAGTAATTTTCAGTTTTATTTATCCTATCAAGGAAAAGATGACATCATTCCTATTGCCACGAAGAATAGCTTTACTCACGCATTGGTTCAGAAGTACTTCTCCGCACTCAATTCCAACCGCAGATCTGCTATCGATCGGAAAAAGATTCGGATTGGATATATTTCTTGGCACATGAGGCGTCATAGTGTTGGTAAGCTATTTTTGGGTTGGCTAGAACAGGCAGATCGCTCTCGATTTGAAATTTATAGCTACTGCTTTAGCCCAGTAATTGATGACTATACCGAGCGATATAAGCAGGCTAGCGATCGCTTTGTCTGTCAGTCTAACGAGCTGGACTTTAAACAAATTGCTAAATTGATTGCTGCAGATGCATTAGATATATTGGTGTACTTAGATCTGGGCATGGAACCCTTAGGATTATTGGTGGCATCGCTCAAATTGGCCCCAATCCAATGCGTGGCATGGGGACATCCCTTAACGACGGGGTTGCCGACAATCGATTACTTTTTGTCAGGGGACTTGATGGAGCCTCAAGACGGTGAGGCACACTATACTGAAACACTGATCCGTTTGCCTGGGATTGGCACTTATTACGATCTACCTGAAATCCCCGATCTGACTGCATCTAGATCGAGCTTGGGGATTGCAGAAGGAAAAATTTTCTATTTGTCTTGCCAATCATTACATAAATACTTGCCTCAATATGACTACCTCTTTGCTGAGATTGCATTGAGAGTTCCTCATGCTAGATTTCTCTTCTTAGCAACGTTTAGCAAGCATTACACGGGGAAATTTGCTCGGAGAATGGCCCGAGCATTTGAGGAGAGGGGATTAAACTTCTCGGATTATTGCGAGATTGCCCCCCAACGGGAATGGGCCGAGTATTGTGCGATGAATAAGACCGCAGATGTCTTTTTAGATACATTCGCTTGGTCGGGGGGAGTCACAACACTGGAGGCGATCGCCTGTGGATTGCCGATTGTGACCTGTCCGGGAAGGCAGATGCGGGGGCGACATGCCTATGGGATTTTGCAAACGTTGGGGGTGACTGCCACTGTTGCCAGCACTCCAGAAGAGTACGTTGAGATTGCCTGCAAGCTGGGGAGCGAACGACAGTTTCGCGACAGTGTTGTTGAGGAAATGCAGGCAAAATATATGAATTTATACCGCAATTGAGAAAGTGTTGATGCATTGGAAATGTTTTACAAACAGCTCGTATCTGTATAGGAATAACGATTAACTTGCGTCGCTCGATCGTGCGTCTTTAGCATCCGATGGCTTTTCAATGCGAGAGTCAAACTCCGAGCTCTTGCTGGGTAAGTTGAGGGGACTGAAACGCGATCGCTAAAACGGCGATCGCAATGCTCGGTACCGTTGGATAGGAGATTCATGCAGGCACCCACCACCCCCATGCCCGAGGGAGACCCGCTCCACCTCGGTATCCAATATTACGAATCCGGTCAGTGGCAGGCAGCGGAAGACTGTTTGAAGCAGCTCGTAGAGAGCCACCCCACCGAAGCTGAAGCCTGGTATGTTCTCGGTCTCATTGGGGCACAGCGCGATCGCTATACAATTGCCAGAGAGAGGCTGCACGTAGCGATTGCCCTAGAGGCCGACACTGCTAAATACCACTGCGCGCTTGGGAATCTCTTTCAGGTACAGGAACAGTTCGAGCAAGCCGTTGAAAGCTATCGGGCAGCAATTGAAATCGAGCCAGAATATACAGAAGCCCATTTCAATTTAGAACTCACTCTCGCTCAGTTATCTGCTTCGCAGGCAAGCGCGATCGCAGCACCAGAAGAGGCAAATGCTCCATCTATCGATACAACTGCCGAGTTGCCAGAGCAACTGCTCGATAGAGCTCGTCAATATCAACAAGCAGGTCAGCTTGACGAAGCTGATGCCCAATATCGACGGTTACTCGAACTCTATCCTAACTGTGCTGATGGCTGGCACTTATGGGGACTGCTAGCAGCGATCGATCGCCATCAAAACGATATCGCCTTAGAGCGAGTTAGCCGTGCCTCAGAACTCGATGAGGGGAATGCCTCTTATCAGATCGATCTCGGCAATATTTACCAAAGCTCGGACAAGCTAGATCTGGCGATCGACTGCTACCAAAAAGCTATTCAATTGCAGCCCGATAATGCCTTAAGTTACTTCAACTTAGCTCGAGTTTTTGAGTCAGCAGGCAAACCTAAAATAGCAATCAAACATTACAGAGAGGCAATTTCAGTTTCTCCCACATTTGCCGCAGCTCAAAATAATCTTGGCATTTTGATATGGAAGTCAGGAGATCTTGAAGGAGCAATCAAATATTTACAAGAAGCGGTTATACAAAACCCAAATTCAGAAGAAATATACTTGACATTGGGGGATCTTTATCTCGCGAGGAGAGACAAGAAAGCAGCTCACGAAACCTATATAAAAGCCTTAAATATTAATCCTGAGAATATTTCTACTCTGTTTACAGTCGGCGATCTTTTCAGGTCAAGTATGAATCTCACTCAGGCTGCACAAGTCTATGAGAAGATCGTCGAACTAGACCCGACTTCCGTCAAGGCATATATTTGCCTGGGAATTGTCTTAAAAGATGCATGTAAAATAGAAGCGTCTATCGAAAGCTTTCAAAAAGCTTGTGAACTCGATCCTAGTGATTTTGCTGCTTTTAATAACCTTGCTTTTGCAATGCATTATAGCGAGGTATATACTGCTGAAGATATTTATGCAGTACACCAGCGCTCAAACAAAATTCATGCTCGCCCCTATACCATTGCGAGTCAGCCACACGATCGCGATCCCAAGCGAAAACTTCGCATTGGCTACGTTTCGGGGGATTTTAAGCGGCACGCTGTCGCATCCTTTTTCCAACCTATTATTGCCAATCATAATCGTAATGAAGTTGAAGTTTTTTGTTATAAAACCAATGCAAAATCGGATGAACTAACAGAGTATTTCAAGCAACTGTCAGATGCTTGGCGAGATATAAGCTGTATGGATGACAACTGTGCCGCCCAGCTGGTCAGACAAGACAAAATTGATATTTTAGTGGATCTCTCTGGGCATACGATGGGCAATCGCTTGTTATTGTTCGCACGCAAACCTGCACCAGTTCAAGTCACCTATCTCGGATACCCCGACACAACCGGGCTAGATGCAATTGACTATCGCATTACCGATCACTTTGCCGATCCCGAATCTCTAACAGAGTACTTGCACTCAGAGGAATTGATACGACTACCTCAAAGCTTTCTCTGCTTTCAGCCACCTTCAGAATGCCCGCCAGTCAATCGATCGCCATTATTAGAAACGGGGCAAGTGTGTTTCGCCTCCTTTAATTTCCTTGCTAAAGCAAGCACCTCAACCATTCATCGCTGGGCTGCCATTCTCAAAGCGGTGCCCAATAGTCGCCTACTTGTTAAATCTCCTCCCCTTGGCGATCCGCAGGTACGAAACTATGTTTTGGGAGTGTTCGAACAACATGGCATTAGTTCGGATCGCATCGATCTGATACAGTGGATACCCAATTTTCAATCTCATTTAGCAACTTACCACCGAGTCGATATCGTTCTCGATGCCTATCCCTATCACGGTACGACATCTACCTGCGAAGCCCTGTGGATGGGCATTCCAGTGGTGACATTGGCAGGAGACACTCACGTATCCCGAGTCGGAGTGAGTTTGCTCTCGGCAGTAGGGCTAGAAGAGCTTATTGCAGATTCCGAGCAAGATTACATTAGTATTGCGATAGATCTAGCCAATAATGTAGATTGGCTGCAACAGTTGAGGTCGAGTTTGAGAGAGCGGATGTACAATTCTCCGCTGATACAAGCGACAGAATTTACGCACAACCTTGAAGTAGCTTATCGAAAGATGTGGCATCGCTATTTACAAGAGAAAGCAGAAGTTCCCACAAGATCTTTGCCCAGTTCTCTTAATATATCTGCTCGGCCTTCAAGCTTTAGCTCTTCCCTCCAACTCGAACCAGATGAACGGCTCATTCAGATTGAAGGTGGTGTTAAAATTTGTGTCAAGAACGATCTCAATAGCTTAACTACTTATGTCTTGCTAGAGCAGGGGGATTGGTTTGAATCAGAGATGGCTTTTATTCGTCAACTGATTGTCCCTGGAATGGAGGTACTAGATATTGGGGCCAATCATGGGGTCTATACTCTGACGATGGCTAAGTTACTGCAAGGACAAGGCCGGGTTACCGCCTACGAACCTGCGAGTTCGGTCGTTACACTATTGAGGAAAGGTGTATATGCGAATACATTAAACACTGTCAAAATAGTGAAAGCAGGTCTCTCAGACCGAGAAGGTGAGGCGGCTTTATTCTTATCAACAAACAGCGAACTAAATTCCTTACATACGGCAAGTGTGGGACAGATGAAGGAAACTATTCGACTGTTGAATTTAGATCGAGAAATGGAAAGAAATGGCTGGCAGGATATCAGCTTTGTCAAGTTGGATGCAGAGGGAGAAGAAGCTAAGATCCTCGCAGGCGGTCAGCGCTTCTTCTCAGAACAATCGCCATTAATTATGTTTGAACTCATTAGCGATAAGGTTAATCTACTGCTAGTCGAACTGTTTCAGGAGTTAGGCTACGATATTTACTACTTTATTCCAGGTATATGTCTATTAGCACCTTTCGACTCTCAGAAGCCAATAGAGCGCTTCCAGTTGAACTTGTTTGCTTGCAAAGCAGATCGAGCTCAACAATTATCTGAACGCCGACTGCTAGTCAAACAGCTTTCAGAAAAACCTTCACTCTCAAAACCTTCCTATTGGTTAGAGGAGATTGCCAAATTAAGTTATGCGGCTCCTTTACTCCGTCAGTGGCAGCAAGTTGAAATGAGCTCAAATGCTTACGGTCAACTGTACGAAGAAGGACTGAATTACTTTTTTATCTCTAAGATATTTGACATTTCACCAGCAGAGCAGTTAGCTTCATTACAACATTCCTTTGAATGTCTTCAGAATGTCGTCAGTGCGAAGCCCTCTTTCTCTAGATACTGTACTTTGGCACGAGTAGCTGCAGAATTAGGTCAGCGGCAAGTGAGTGTCCAGGCACTCCAAGAACTTGTTGGGCTTATGAGGTCTAACGCCACCATCCAGATTGATGAACCCTTTCTCCCTGTAGATAGGATATATGACAATCGACCATTTAACGATCGACTACCTGATTGGTTGTGGGTTAGCATTGTGGAGACTTACGAAAACAGCTACATTTTTAACTCATATCACACAGCAGATACAACAATATCTATCCTCAACCAAGTCGTCCAAAATTCCTTCTGCAGCCCTCAGACAAATCAGCGTTTAAGCTTAGCCAAACTACGTCTTAAAGAACAAGAGTATGCGAGTCATATATATCGACAAGATACCCGTGCATTAAGGTTGTGCCTCAATAATTACTATTCCCTCCAAAATAAGACTTTATACGGTAGTAGAAGCAATCCAGGTAATGGATTTTTCTCGATACTAACAGTATACTTTTGGGGTGTTGTAGAATTATTCAATCAGAATATTCTTCCTGAGAAAATTGATTTTTCGGATGAGTTTCTAGCCTACAAAACTAAGAAGCAGGTGCAAGACAGGATTGATGTCTATCCGTTCTACTTCAAAGACACAATAGATCGAGAGATAAAACATATAAATACAGGCGAATATTTGCCCAAACACAATCATCATGGTGTCTACCAGAGCTATGACTTCAATCGGTATAATTTATTGATTGATAGATATTTTAATGTGAGCGATTCTATCTTAGATCTTCAAGGTTTTCTAGTTGAGAAATATCAAATAGATTTTTCTAGAACAATAGCAGTATGCTATAGAGGTACCGACAAATCTACAGAAATTCAACTAGCTAATCCCCAAGCTTATTTGAATGTGGTTGAAAGTTTTTTGAAAGAAAATCCCGACTTCAGAATTCTAATTCAGACAGATCAGGAGCAAGTCAGAGACTTGTTTGTAGCTCGACTCAAAAATCAATGCTTCTTTATAGAGGAAATGCCTGTCACTAAGGGGAAAATCGTTTTACACGATCTCAGTAATGACTTAAGTCTCGACAGGTTTGAGTTTGGAAAAATTCTATTAGCAACAACTCATTTGCTTTCAAGATGCAGGCTAATTGTGAACCATACTGGAAATATGGCCGCTTGGATTTGCTTGCTTAGGGGGAATGCTCGCGGAATGTATCAGTTCGATCGAGAAGGAAAATTAATTTTTCCTACAGAAATTCTACAACGAGATAGGCAACGATCCTCACTGCGTTCTGGCGAGCAAGAGCAGGAAGGCAAATTGGCCAAATTGATAATAGACCGACCCAAATTTATTTTGATTAAAGCATGGGGATATGGCTTTTGGTCTGATATTGACCATGTATTGGGACAACTTCTGGTTGCTGAATTAACCGATAGAACTCCCATTGTTCACTGGGGGGATAACAGCCTATTTCGCGATCCTGAGGATGAAAATGGATTTGAGAACTACTTTGCGCCAGTCTCGCCTTATACCATTGATGACTTGGCTGGCCGTTCATATACATTTTATCCATCCAAGTGGGTAGAAGATAATCTTAAATGCAATAACTTGAACAAATGGGATGGTTTTGGCTCTCGACTATCTGGCTCATCTTTCTTATTCAGACAAGAAGATATTGTCGTTAGTGACTTCCATAGCTATGTCTGCGATCTCATACCCCAGATTGACACCCATCACTATCTTTTAGGCAAGTCTCCGCAGGAGATTTATCGCTATTTATGTCAAAAATATTTGAAGATTAAACCAGAGATTCAATGTGAAATTGAGCAATTCTACTCCAAACATCTAGCTGGCTGCGATACTCTAGCTGTCCACATACGGGGAAGTGACAAAAGAAAGGAAAGCTCCAACCTCCATCAAATTAATCAGCGATATCATCAGGCGATTGCAAGGCATCTCGAACGCGTGCCAGACACTGTGATTTTCCTTCTGACTGATGAAGCGTCAGTACTAGCAGAATATCAACAGATTTATGGCGAGAGACTATGCTATACAAACGCTACTCGGACGAGTACGGATGTTGGAGTTCACTACCAACAGCACTCCTCTCGCAAGCAGCTTGGCATTGAGATTATTAAAGATACTTATCTGGCAGCTAAGTGCGATCACTTCATTGGAAACGGACATTCCGCCGTCTCGTCTACAATCCTGCATCTTAAGGAATGGCCAGAAGATCGATATCTCCTTCTGGCAGATAATCTGATTTTAATGGCTCCAGAAAAACCCGATTCACAGCTAATGATAAATCCGAGAATTGAGTTCGATCAGCAACTCATTGAGATTGAGGGAGGAGTAAAAATTTGTGTCGAAGATAATCTACGTAGCATGACAACCTATGTCTTGCTCGAACAGGGGGATTGGTTTGAAGCAGAGATGGCATTTATCCGCAGCCTGATCGCTCCAGGTATGCATGCGTTAGACATTGGGGCCAATCATGGCGTTTATACCTTAACAATGGCTAAGTTGCTTCAAGGGCAAGGTCAGATCACCGCCTACGAACCTGCCAGTTTGGTCTTCGAACGGTTGCAGCAAGGTGTGAAAGCTAATTCCTTGGCTACAGTGGAGCTTATAAATTCAGGGCTTTCGGATCGCGAAGGTGAAGCGACCCTCTTCTTATCCTCCAATAGCGAACTAAACTCCTTGCAGGGAGACCCCAACCGACAGCATCGGGAAAGGATCGATCTCTTGTCCTTAGATGAGGAGATGGAGCGGCGTTCTTGGGCTCAGATTGACTTTGTCAAATTAGATGCAGAAGGAGAGGAAGCTAAAATTCTTGCTGGTGGGCGAAAATTTTTCGAACGACAGTCGCCTTTAGTCATGTTTGAGTTGAAACATGGCAAGCAAATCAATATTCAACTGATTGAACAGTTTGAGGCGCTCGGCTACAAGCCCTTTCGCCTATTGCCCGGATTGGGGTTGCTCGTACCGTTCGATCCACACCAACCGTTCGATGGCTATCAGCTCAATCTATTTGCCTGTAAATCAGACTGCACCGATAAACTCAAGCAGCGCCAGCTTCTGGCTGACGACATTGACTCGACCTCTCCAGATTTAGATCTCGACCTTTGGAGGTCGGTATTGGCTGAGATGAACTATGCTCGAGATCTTATTGACGATTGGGTGCCCGCATTCGAGTGTCGGTCTAAGGGCGATCGCAATATATATATTGACGGTCTGCACTACTTCTGGCTGTCGCAGACTTTAACATTAAAACCGAGCGAGCGGATTGCTGCTGCTACCTCGGCATTGAACTGCTTCAAACAAGCTCTTCAAGAGCGGGATTCGCTGGCCAGACGGTGTAGCTTGGCTCGGGTGTTAGCAGAGCTGGGCGAACGCAAGGCCAGTATTGAGCATTTATCCCAGTTGGGGAATGCGATCGAATCTGCTTCAGCGATCGCAATTGATGAGCCTTTTCTGCCCGTCGATCGCCGCTATGACTCTCTTGCCATCGGCGGACACCTGCAAGAGTGGCTGCGAACGAGTATTTTCGAGACTCTGGAGAGGCGGTACGCTTTTTCTGCTTATTTCGTGCCTCAACAATCGATCGAACTACTCAGCCGGATCGACCCAGACTCTCCCTTTAGTGGCGAAGCTCTGCGACGCCTGCAATTGGTCCGAGCCTTAGTTGACCCCTCGGCCCATTCCGTGCGGAGATCGCAGAGTCGTCTGCCCTCCGAATCTACCGAGCGCGGTAACCTTACCCTGCAGCGACGCCAGCTATCGGTTGACGAATTACTGCAGACGGCAAAAGCTCATTACAATACCGGCGATTGGATACGTGCCGAGCAGTGCTGTCAGAAAGTCTTGCAGATGCAGGCCGATTGTGGAGAGGCTTGGCATCTTTCGGGCATGCTGGCTGCCCAAGAGGGAGTGAATACAGTTGCGATCGATCGCATTCAACAAGCGATAGTTCATCAACCTGGAGAGGCCGACTTTTATTGCAGCCTCGGCAACCTGTTCCAGGAAGAAGATCGGATAGAGGAGTCGATCGCCCAGTATCGGCAAGCCTTGCGTCTGGACCCAGAATGCATAGAAGCTGCGTTTAACTTAGAAGTTCTCTCTAGCTCTAGCGGGATTGATTAGCGATTCCCTCAAGCAAGACCGATCTCGGTCGCTAAACTCGAACTGCTCCAGAGGTGCATTCAGAGCGGACTGGGAACCTGGTAACCGTTCACCTTCCCCCCTCAAAAGAGTGGCTAGCTAGCCAGTATTAGAGAATCAGGAAAGGGTGGTGCATCCAAGCCCTTGCGTCTGTCTGCAATCACCTGAGCGAGATAAGTCCAAGGATTGATACCTCTGAGCCGACAAGTCTCCATCACACTGAGTAGGGCTGCATAAGCCTGACTCCCTTCGGCAGAGCGGGTGCCATAGCCAATGCGTCGGGCAATGACAGCATGACGTAAAGCCCGCTCAGCTTGATTATTGGTGACGGGTAAGTGTGGATTGTAGACAAAAGCTACAACCGCATCCCAATCATTGAGGATCTCCTGAGCTAAGGCCTTGAGCTTAGGATGCTCACTGCCAGTAGCGATCAGAGCGACCTTTTGTAAGCGGATAACGCCAGGGTCGTCAGGGTCGTCACTAGCCGCTGTGGCCATAGCATGGATCAGCTCTCGCATCTCCTCTAAAAGCCACTGTGCCAATTGTCTAGCCTCTCGCTCAACAGCTTGGGCTAAGGCCAGCGCTTTACGAATCAAATGGGCTAAGCAGCGCTGGCGATGTTCGTACCAGCGGTAGGCCCCATAACCATCGCTGACCAACCAGCCCACAAACGCTGTCGTCACGATGTGCAACAGCATCTGTTTGGTGCGTCGGCCAATGAAGAAGACTGCGATGGTACTGCTGGTGGCAACCCACAGCCAACAGAGCCGTCCCCATTCGTACCAGGGAGTCTCATCCAGATGGAGGACATCCGCTGGCTGCAACTGCTCACTCAACTCCTCCACCACCGGTCGACAAGCCAGACCTGCTTCTCGGATACTGCGGTCAATGCTGCCAACACTTAACTCGATGCCTGCCCAGTCCTGTAGAAATTCCTGAATCTTCGCTCTGGACAGACGATAGCGCACCGACAAACTGGCGAGAAAGCTCCCCAGCATCGGTCCCACCAACGTATACTCCTTCAATTGCAACTGCACTTGGCGACCGGTCACGGTTGAACAGTCCCCCTTGCCTGGAGCTGCTTGAGTGTGATGACCACAGCTACAGGTAGCACCGTAATAGTGATGCAGTTGGCACTCAATCCTAAACCCGCTGCCTTCGCTCACCAGCTCGAACTGGTAGTAGCCCATATAAGGAGCAGGGTTCACTTGAGCATTGTCTAATTGGGCATTACAAGCAGCGCACTGCTGAGGATAATGCTCGATGGTTCGCTCTGCTTTGAGCGGCTGAGTGCGCCATTTCCCTTGGGCTCCAGGTTGCTTGCCGGCTTTGCGCTTGCCCGCTTCTTTGCCAGAGTCTGGGCTATCGGCACTACCGGCACTGGCACTCTCAGGCGTCTGGGCTGGCTCGGGCGTCTGCTCGCAGAGCCCATCCTGGCAAGCGTCCGCAGATTCCTCTTGCCGCTTCGATGAGTGATAGGGATTGTCTGACGAGGGCGGACGCGAACTCGTCTGAGAGGTTTCCTCAAGCTTTTCTAACTGCTCGACAGCTAGCCCGTGCAGGTTCTTGGCCACTTCCACTAAACGCTCTGGGTCGAGAGCACGAAAATACTCCTCTCCCATTTGTTCCAGGTCTGCTTTGCTCAGTCGAGCCATCTCGCTAGCCGTTGTCTGATAGCCAAAGTATGAGCCCTAAACAGGCTATACAGAGTTCAAGAATCACTGAGATTTATGGCGACTGCCTTAATCTAGGAAGCTGCATTCAAGGGGGGAAGGTGAGCGGTTACGGGAACCTGCTAGGACAGTTGACGGCTTAAACGGCAATTGGGAGGCAACTTCTCGCGCGCTCAGAATCGATGTCGCGATATCAGGTTCTCAATCAACTCAGTATTTCTACTGAGTCCTATCCGATTCGGCAATGGTTTACAGAAAAGGTCAGGATGGGGAGTCCTGAGTTCTTCAAAACCGAGCAGGGGGAAGATAGAGCAGGCGATCGCTACCCTTTAGAATGTTTGAAAGCCCTTTTCAGTATACAGTCCAGCCTTTCACTGATTTATCTGAAGGAGGGCCTAATAGACCTGCATTGAACAGGGGAACCTCTCGTGGGGAGTCATCATATGGGTGGGTGAGACAGGGAGCGAAAATGAAATGACTCGAAAACCCCCTGTGTGAAATATTTTGTTCGACAGGTGGGTAAGTTATCTTCGTCAGGAAAAACTGACTCGGACTGTAAAGCTAAGGAATGGTTATGAACTCTACTCTTCGCGCTAAGTTGGCGCAGAAAATGCTGAAGGATGCCAAAGGCTTCACCCTGATCGAACTGTTGGTTGTCATTGTGATTGTAGGCGTGCTGTCTGCAGTTGCAGTACCTACTTTCTTGAATCAGGTTCGCCGCGCTCGCATAGCTGAAGCACAAGCTGGTTTGGATGTTGTCGGTACTGCCTCTGAAATTTACCGTTTCGATAACGGAAGTTACCCTTCCAATTTTAGTGCCCAACTTGCTTTTACTAGCACGAACCCAACTTATATGGATGCTCCCTGGACTCAAACTGCGCCTAACTACCTCGATCCAACGATTCTCGCGGCCAGTGACGCTAGTGGAGCAATTTTCCAAACTGTAGCCGATGTTGCTAATTCTCCTGAATACATTAATGGTGCTCAGGTCGCACTTACTTGTGAACTCGGGGTAGGTGATCAGAAGGGAATGGAAACAGATTCAGTGGAAGATGGTTGTAACCTATAAATATATTGGTCATACAATGGCTTTAAGTATAGCGATCTAAACCATCTCAACAGTGAAAAAGGGTTCTCTATAAATAGAGCATTCCTTTTTCACTTTTTTATGTGGAAGCCTGGGTTGATTCATATCCATTGAGGAAAAGCTGAATCTTCAAGAAAAATCAACAAGCTTTTAATGATTTCAGTCTAGGCTTTTTGGAGAAGTTACTTTTTGAGATACTCCTGCCGTCTGCATGTTCAAGCACTTGTAAGCAGAAACCTTGGATCACCATATTTGGAACGTGGTAATTGCCCCAAAAGAACTTAGATTTGTAAGCTCCAATCTTGGTATGCATGGAAACGTGAATATCTTGATACTTGTCACAGACTTTCTAAAATATTTCTCTTGTCGGCAGCCTTTTTGGCGTTTTTGAGGTGCTATTTTTAATGGTTGAACAGAAGACGCAATTCACAAAATTCAATCAAACTTTTTGGTATTGCCTGATCGCGATCGGCTCGATCGCTGGTTTAGTAGCATTACAAAAGCCCCAGATAGTGGATAAGGCACAGCTAGTTCGAGACGTAGAAGCCAGTGCTACCGCTCAGATCGCAACACTCGAGATAGGCAAATATCTCGGATTTCGCGGTCTGACGGCATCTATGTTGTGGCTATCTTTCGTTCAGTATTTTGGCGACACTGCTAGGCTTCAGTCCGGTTATTCGCTTACCCCTGTTTATTTAGAAGCCGTCGCTAGTAGCGAGCCTCGCTTTGAAGATGTTTACTTTGTCACAACGTCTGCAATTGCTATTCGTTCTACTCAGCCAGAGCGAGCTAAGGAACTGATAGAATTTGGCCTAGATCATATCCACCCAGATTGGAACGATCGAGCTTATCGACTGCCATTTAGCCTAGGTTTAATTAATTTTTTGTATCTTACTGATACTGAAGCTGCCAGACAAGCGTATTACCAGGCTGCTGATTGGTACGAGGTGTCTAATCGAGATTCTGCACAAAGCTGGCGCGAAATTGGCGATCGCCTCAATGAAAAACCTGAAAGTCGTTACCTACAATTTCATGTCTGGAATCAACTTCTTCGGAGAACTCAAGATCCTGAATCTCGCAGAAGTGTTTTGCAACGATTAGCCAAACTAGGGGAAGTACGACAGCTTCCCGATGGCAGTGTAGAGTTGATACCGCCCCCAAACGATCTCTAGCGCACCAGCACCTACCCGAGTAGACAATCAAGCAGATGTACACGAAGTTTAAGGGATAGGAAGGGGAGACTTCTGCAAGAGATGGGCGATCGCCTCCACCAATCGATCGACAGCAACGGCAGTCGTCGCCTTCCCCAACGTCAGCCTAATTCCCCCTGCAGAAAATCGCTCTTCATACCCCATCGCCAGCAACGTTCGACTAGGAACCAGTTGGCCGCTATTGCAAGCAGACCCCGCGCTAATAGCGAATCCAGCTAAGCTGAGCTGCCTTACGAGCCAAGTGCCCGTATGCTCTGCCGTACAGTAGCTGAGATGGTGGGGCAGTCGGTGTTCTAGTGCCTGCGGACCCGTGGGCACGAGCGAATCGAGGGGGGCGAGGGCGGTGGCGAGACGCTGTTGGAGCGATCGCAATCGACTCACTTCATCCTCTAGTTCCTGCTGGGCTAGCTCTGCGGCCACGCCAAACCCCGCGATCGCCGGTAATGCCTGAGTCCCCGCTCTCCAGCCCCCCTCTTGTTTTCCCCCCAATAGGTGGGCTGCAATCTCCACCCCTTCCCGGACAAACAGAGCTCCAGCCCCCTGCGGGCCGTAAATCTTGTGGCTGGATAGCGAGAGCAGATCGACACCGAGTTTATTGACCGAAAGGGGCAGCCGTCCGGCAGTTTGGACGCAGTCACTGTGAAACAAGATGCCAGATTCGCGACAGATTGCCGCCAGTTGAGCAATGGGCTGTATCGCGCCCACTTCACTTTGGCCGTGGACGATCGATACCAACACCGTATTGGGCCGCAACGCTTCTGCTAAGGCTGTAGGGATCGCCAGCCCTGCCCGAGTCACCGGCACTCGGCTAACTTGCCAACCTTCTCGTTCGAGCTGTCGCGCAGCATTTTCAACCGCTGAGTGCTCTACGCTAGAGATCGCCATGTGTTGAGGAGTATCGTATTGACGGGCTATGCCAAAAATTGCCAAGTTGTCCGCTTCGGTGCCCCCCGAGGTAAAGGCAATCCGATCGCTGGAGGCCTCGATCGAATCGGCAACCTGCTGTCGGGCTGTCTCTAAGGCGATCGCCGCTCGCTGGCCCCAGCCGTGCAAACTGGACGGATTTCCCCAAGACTCTCGCATGGCTCGCTGCATGGCGGCGATCGCCTCGGGGCGAGTCGGAGTCGTGGCACTGTGGTCGAAATATAGTGTAGGGTCTAGCTCGCCCAGCATTGCGATTTGCCAATATTTGCTCCTTCATCATACCTAGCGGGATCGGTGGAACGGTGGGGGTCGGAGGGCGATCTCGATGATTTTAGGAGAGCATTGACTTAAATTTGTCGGGGAAGTTAAAGATATTGGCAGTTTGAAATTCCCAAACCTGATTCATGGTTTGTAATTCACTCTCCGCGAGATCTAGAATGACTAGAAATGCCCTCGATGGATTGATGGAGAGGCGATCGCAATGGGATGAAAACTTGCTTAAGTGAGCATTCGCATTGCCTCCAGTTTTACACTCAATCAATATTGGCTCCTGCTTGACTAAAAATAGGATATCGACTTCATAGGAGTCTTCATTTTGGAAGGTGACTTTGGGGTTGAGAAGATGGTCGTATGCGAGACCGGAGTCATTTAGAATCTTACGCGCTTCATGCAATATAAATTGTTCGAACCATTGCCCAGTCAAAAATAAGCGAATGTCTCCCCGCTCGGCTTGAACGTCAGCATAAATCACTTTTTGCGAGCGATTGTAATTATAGTGACTCAGAAAGGTTGACCTCTTCAAATAATTGCACAATCCGGTCAGAATCCTGATATCACTTTGAGAAGCATTTTTCTTGAAAACAAATCGAATATTTTTTCTGTTTGTAATAGCCCATCGTACGTGCCGTAAAAAATTCGCAATAATTGAGCTATCTCGATGTTTGATATACGCTTGCCCGATTCGTTCGGCATGTTCAAAAAAGATTTTATTTAATCCCGAGTTTTGCTGCTGCGAGGGTTCGATCGAAATACTTTTAGCGGCAAACCATTCGATCGCGTCTTGCTGACGATTATCCGCTGCTCCGTTTGCAGAGGTTGGGGCAAAGGCCGTTGAAGCGCTGGATTCCCGAGAGGTAGAGGGTTCTGGCGGTGTTGGAGGCGGCAAAACCGTGGGTGTATCACTTGTGGAGAGCGCGGCATGGCGATCGCGCTGGAGTTGACGAGCAATGACTGGAGCGATCTCCGGTGCGATCGTCGCGCCCCCAAAAGCCCCCAAGACACTCCAGAATAAGACGGCATTTTTATCGCGTTCAGAACTCAGTCCAGCCCCTAAGCCCCCCAGTACAATCGTTATCGATGCAACCACTAACCCTTGTATCCACCGTTGCATAATGCTTCTTACTCCGCAGCTTTTCCGCTGTTACCTCAACTCGCCTCAATGGAATTGGGGCGATCGTTAATGATTTACCCTCGCTCGTGGGTACAGATGCCTACTGTCTTACCATCAAATTCGATCGAACTGGAACGCTGTTGCATAAATTTAAATCTTCAAGCCAATCCTTTAGTCGCATCTACAGAGTAAAAACACTGAAACGAGCGACAAAAGAGCGTTTAGCCTTCTACTCCCCCCGTTGCCTCAGGCCCTCCGAAGCGGGAATATTCGATGCCGCAGGCTTTAAATGACTGTTTGGCCCTGAGGAGTAAATCGGTTTTGTAAGCAAATTCATCGCGGGCATCCATTGGATAGCTTTTGAGTTTGAGATGTGTAGACCAAGGGGTTTCGGAAGCAACAACGGTGATGGGGAGTTTGAGCTGAGTGTATTTGCTGGTATAGGCGGCTAGATAGAGGATGCGGATGGCAGCTTGAATGTCGGTACTGCAATCGAGATAGAGATCGGTGACCACTTGAGCTTCGAGAGATCCATTGTTGGCATTGGAAATGGGCGAGGTCCAATTGGTGTTGTGGGGAATGGAAACGATGTTGTCATCAGGGGTTTTGAGGCGGATGGTGCGCAGACTGTAACCCACCACCTCGCCGTAATGGTCGCCAATTTGAACGCGATCGCCGACTCGGTAGGGAGCTTCGTAGAGGGCGATCGCTCCGGCAATGACAGAGCTGACAAAGTCTTTGAAGGCAAATCCCAGGGCAACAGCGATGGTGCCGCTAATCGCTAAAAAGTTGGCGTTCGAGAAATCGAGCCACAGATTGGCGATATATACGGCAGTAATGAGCAGAATTAACCCTTGGCAGAAGGGCAACAATTGCTTGAAGGTCAGTCGAAACCGACGGGCCACCCGTTCGGATAGCCAATGGGTGAAGCGTTTGACAGCGGCGATGGCAATCCAGGCGATCGCGATCGCCCCGACTGTCCACAACAATCGCCCTAAATCGAATGGCTTGATGAGTCCTGATGGGATATCGCTGCTCTGGCCCGCTTCGGCTTGAGCTATTAAGACTGGGAGGAGGCTGAAGACCGATCTAAGCATTGTTGGATAGCCTGCGCAATTCCCGCTCTTTGCAAGATGTTTGCATTATCTTGCGTTACCAGCCGTCTGTTTGCAACGCCCACTCATTGGGACTGTCGCAGGTAGTTCGCTAACGCCCGCAACCCCAGCTCGTAGCTTGCGGGACCGAAGCCACTAATCTGACCGATCGCCACAGGTGCAATGTAAGAGCGATGTCGAAACGGTTCGCGCCTGTGAATATTGCTCAGATGCACTTCGACTGTAGGAATCTCTACTCCCGCGATCGCATCTCGGATGGCAATGCTGGTGTGGGTATAGGCGCCGGGATTGATCAGCAATCCTACCTGTTTGTCCCGGCTGGCGTGAATCGCGTCGATGAGAACTCCTTCGTGGTTGGACTGCACGATCTCGAGAGTTGCCTCTAATTCCTTTGCTAGGACTTGTAACGATTGATTGATGCGATCGAGGCTGGCGATGCCGTAGGTACTGACTTCCCGAGTCCCCAGCAGATTGAGATTGGGGCCGTGCAATACCAGAATGGACAAGAGAGAAGCGGACATAGCGCAAGCGACATCGAAAGACTTTCAAAGTTTTGCCAGTCTATTGCGTCCCGGCACATGCCCCGATCGCTGGCCAACAAATCGTTATATTTCGATCGCTTTTTCCGACCAGTCAAGTTAACGCCTGCGGACCGATCTCCGACCCCGCAGAGGGCTGATGCCATTGATGGCGCAAACATTTAGCAACGGTCCCTTCGATCGCACTATCAATAGGGAGCCATTTTTTACCGAGTGTTCCATTCCCACTGGCTTCGGCTATGGTGATGGCAGTATCTGGAATAGTTAACGTGGCTGCGTCGCTGGCCGAAGAGGCGATCGCCTTACTGATCGAATTGGCAGAACGAGGGGAAATCGATCCGTGGGACGTGAATGTCATTGACGCGATCGACCGGTTTCTGGTGAATTTGGCTCCTACCGCCAACACCCGCGACTTGTCGGAGTCCGGTCAAGCTTTTTTGTATGCTTCGATGCTGGTCTATCTCAAGGCGCTCGCCCTTGCTGAAGCAGAGGCAGCGGAGGAAGACGACTTCGAAGAGGCGCCTTGGGAGGGGGAGGTGACGCCACTCCCCAATATTCCTTTAGAGGACACATTGCGACCGCGTCCTGTGGCCCGTATCAACCGCACCCGTCCCATTACGCTCAAAGACATCATCGCTCAGTTGCAGGCAATCGAAGAAGCCGTACAGCGTCAGGAGGAGCGGCCCAAACGCACTCGCCCCAAACCTCAACCGCGCGGCGAGCGTTTGACCAGCATCGCGCAACTGTCCCACGCCGAAAATCTGGCAGAAACGGTGTCTCTACTCGAACCAATTTTGGCCCAGACCTGGCAGCATTCGGCTTGCATGAGTCTAGACAATCTCTTTGCTATCCAACAGGAGCTATATCCCGGCAAGGCCAGTTTTGCAGCCGTGTTCTGGGCCTTGTTGATGATGGCCTCGCGATCGCAGGTTCAGCTCCAGCAGGAGGAGTTTTATCTCGATCTGTCGGTCTTGCCAGTGGCTCCCGCAACGGTTGAAGAGTTGCCGTCGATGCTCGATGGCGATCGACAAACTGCCTAGGGCGATCGCGATCCCAATTCGCAAGCCAGTTTATCTCGGCCTCCATTCACTTCCTGTTTAAAGGGACTTCCGATGCACTTTGGCTCTGGCAAGGACTTCTAATTCATCCAGTGGACTTTGAGGGTGATAGGACAGACAAAGTGGAGCCTGGATCTTTGTTGGCGTGGCGATCGTTTCCCCGACAACGTAAAACTGGCCTTTAGCCAGTCTTGCTAGATCGTGGCCGCCGCCGCCTCGTTGATTGAGTTGCTCCTTAATAGCCGCGATCGCGGCGGGGGAATTTGCTCGCCCGTAAAACTGGGTCGAACAGTTCGCTACGATATTGTGGTCGATACTCTTGGGTGCTTGGGTTGCGAAGACTAGCCCCAGACCGTATTTGCGTGCCTGAGCTGCGAGACGGTTGATATTGTCCTTGCAAGGAGAAGTTCTCTGGGAAGGAATGAAATCTTTAGCCTCGTCAATCACCAGCAATCCCCTTAACGACTGGTCCGCAGGGGCTGGATTCTTCTTGATCCAGGTGAATAGAGTCATGGAGAGTTGATTGAGAAACTGCTGTTGAGCGTTCAGGCCACTGAGGCCGACAAAGTTCACAATCGAGATTCTGGTTTTGCCAGACTGGCTATTCAACCCGAAGAGGATGGCGGGATCGAGGGCCGAACCACTGTGGCGGAGCAGGGGATTGTTGAGAATTTCAGCTCTCAAGGTATCGGCCATATCGCGAGCTTTTTTGTCGGCTTTCGCAATGCCTCCTCCGGCTTCTGGGGGAAGCTCCGATAGGAGTTCGACAAAGTCCGTCAGGTTCCCACCACCATCTTTGGCAAAGTATTCGAGGGCAGCTTTGAGAATGCCCCGCTTCAGGATTGCCGTTTGAGAATTGCCTGGGGCCACAATTTCTTGCAAGGTGTCGCGGGCCATATCGGCTGCACGATTGAGTTCGGAGGGATCGCGAGCGACAGCGGCGAGGTCGGGGATGGGTTCTAGATTTAAAGGATTGCCATCCTCGCGACCGGGGGTCCAGACGACGACCTCGGCTTGTTGGCAGTACTGTGCTTCTTTCCGATCGTCTTCGTTGCGCCAACTCTCGGGATGGGTGGGCCAGCGATCGCCCATGCGAGCCAGATCGTTCGCACAATCAATCACGATCGAGGGGATGCCCATCAGAGCGGCTTCTTCCACCAATCGCTTCACCAAAACGGTTTTACCGGAGCCACTGCCTGCCAGGACAACTGCGTGTTTGGTCAGATTTTCAACTTTCAGAGACAGGGTCTCTCGGGGGCGATCGCCTATCAGACGCGCTCCGATCGGTAAATCCCTCGGCCCTGGCGGACTACCGGGAGGCGGGTTATTGGTTGTGCTTGGTGCAGGCGCACCGCTATTGCTAATCGAGTGGGAACCGTTGGTGCGAGAGGGAGTCTCAGTCGTCGAACTCCCTCCAAGTGAGGGGGCAGGTACCCCCACTGGCTCGGCGATCGCCCCCTCAAATAGCCAGTCAACCGCATCTTTGAAGCAAGTCAGTTGCGAGACGGGGCGGCGCTTGCGCAGCCATTCGTCAAACTCGGAACTGCGGTTGCGGGTGAGTTGATGCAATGCCCCTAAAGTCCGCATCTCGTCTTCAGCAGGATAGAGAAACAGACCGCCATTGTCCTCAAATTCCCGCGTCAGCTTTTGGGTTGCAGCTCCCCCAGGTAAATCGAGAGTACGCACGAGCCCTAATTTTCGAAAGCTCAAAGCTCTATCGATGCCAGATGCTGTCATGGCTGCTTTTAGACGAGCCTTATAGGCATTAGAATTCTTTTTTTGGAGGACTCGCAAGCACAGATGTTTTTCGCGATCGTCCTCGTTGTGAAAGACTAAGCGAAGGCGAGCGTGAAGTGTTTTGTAGCTTTTTCCTCCGGGGAAATCGACATCCACCAAAGCATCAACGGAGTCTGGTGTAGAATTCTCAGTCACGAGACAGTCTCCGGCTGTTTGCAATAAAGAACCGAAGACTCGATCTTCATTTGTTTCATCTCGCAAGACTTCTAAGTCAACTCGCTTTTTGGCTTCTTCAAGCTCCCGATCGAATTTACTGATTTCTATTGGGCTTGGATCTATAATTGGAGGCGGTGAAATTAGGGAGGATAGTTCTGTAATTTCCCCTTTTGACAAGCACTGCTCGCGATGGAGATCGCAACACTTCAAGATACTCCGTGGATATTCCCCTTTGGCTGCTTCAAAGAACTGCTGAGTGAAGGGCCAAGTTGGATAAGGAGGATTGAAATTAAAGTTTTGGTAGGCTTCTTGTAACCGGAGTTCCACAATTTGACTAGCATTTTTATCGGACAGAACTGGCCCGAGTAATATTGGCGGCTGAAAGCGATCGTGCGCTGGTGATACAGCCTTGTCGTTCAAAATAGCCCATGTTCCTTCCAGACAAGAGAGCACAATCAGCGTTCGGCGGGTCTTGTCGCGCAATTCCATCAGACCGCCTGCAATGCCCTCAATAATCGATTTGGACACCCGCTGCTCGTCCAGCATTTCTTCATCAACATTGGAACCGATCGCGATATTGTGCTGGGCAATAATGGCATCTAACTGATCCAACGCTAGAACTGAAGGGCCTCGGAGACTCATCAACCAAGACAGGCCTTCTACGATATTGCTGTGATGCTTGGCGATCGCCTGAGAAAAGCCAAACTCCGCTCTACCCGCTTCTTCGATTGCGAGTCCTTGCAGCCAGTTGTAGCCCAATTCAGATGCGGCAAAATCATTGGAATTTAGCAATAAGAGGGCACGGATAACATCCTGAAACTTGCGTACCTCCTGTGGGGCAATATCAAACATCGTTTTCAAGACGACATTTGTATACTTTTTAAGAGCAGGAGGTTCTGCATTAGAGAATTTCTGTAACGAAATTGGAATTCCTAACTGCTGAATAAGAAATTCAATCAGACGCTGACTTTGAGGCTGACCACTCGCATCTGCTTCCTGCAGGGAACTCACATACCCTTGCAAAATAGTTTCCCAGAAGTCTCGCACGTCGGTCATATCCGCCAGGACAAACCCGAAATTCTGAGCAAGCGCCTGTTTTCTGACGGCACTCAGCAGGTGGGTTTTACCCGCACCCGCTTGCCCGACGAAAATCATCCCTAGAGGTGAATTGGGATTTTTTGTCCCCTGCAAGCGTTTCAACTCACGCGCAATCTTGTCCCGCTTGTCTCGATGGACCCCCTCCACATCGCTATTGCTATCCCGCCATACACTTTTTAGGTGCATGGTCCAGTCAAAGTCAGTCGCTGCCAGCGCCTGTAGCGACGGTACTTGCTTCCGATCTGCCATTACCATCACCCTTGCATATAAATAATGTGCCGTTTGCCAGCTCCGACGGCGATCGCCGCCAGCTCGTCCTCCGGTTGCATTTCCTGCGGATTGTCCATGTGGATCAACACGAGCTGACCATCCAACTGCATACTGCGCAAGGTGCTGTCGATCTCGTCGCGCGATAAATCTTCTAGGTGTTGGCGCAATTGGGCGAGCCGAACTCTGACGTTGGAGCGACCGTCGGCAAGCTTCGCATAGGCCGTCCGAATTCTCTCTTCTAGAGAGGTGGTCGCGATTGGCGCTGCGATCCTATGGTCACTAGAAGCATTCTGTGGCGCTAAGAATTCAGCCAGCGGTATGCCCTGCGATCGCAGATAAGCTTGCAGTTTAGTAAGGGCTGCTTGCAGGATGGGAGCGGCAGCTCGGGACTTTGGCACCTCTGCGTTTAGATGATCGATCGCCCACTCCCAAGCTTTGTCAGTCAATACCATGTGGTTGGAGCGACCTCGTTTCTCCAAGTCAACCAAGCCAGCCTCGATCAACGGTTTGCGTTCGGCAGGACTGAACTGCGGCTTAATCTTCGATATGGCAGGCTCCTCACCCGTAAACAGAAGATTCCACATCACCCGAACTTGCTTAGGCGTTGGATCGAAACTCACGGTTACACCTCATGATAAATAAAGCTTTCCCCGAACTTAGCAAGAGCGATCCGCATGACGAAAGCGCACAAAATCGCGGATCTTCTCTGTTGCGATTACAACATCGTCCATAACTTCGTCGTGCGGCAACCTCAAAACAACGTAGCCGCTCAGCACCAATTCATAGTCTCGCTGGCGATCTTCACTAAACGCAAATCGGTTGCTGTGATATCGATAGCCATCCACCTCAACTGCCACCTTACCCTCCGGCCAAACCAGGTCTACCAGGAACCGACTGCCCCGGGTTGTCAGCACGCTTTCATTGCAGTGAAATAGTCCCCCCAACTCAGGATCTCTGGCCAGCCGTTCGGCTAGCAACTTTTCTCCGGGGCTGAAGGGATGAGGCTTGCCCTGGATGGGCCAGATAGCGTGTTTGGTTTCCTCCTGCCGCTCGCCATCACCCCCCTCGCGAGGTGAGTCGGGCAGCGCGATCGCGCCATAGAGAATCGAGTCTAACTCCCGCTGCTGCGATAGAGCCTTGGGGAGCAGCACGGCAACGCGTGCCCGGGTTTCCTTGGCAAACCAAGTTGCCGCTCGGGCGAGTCCCAGAAGTCGGTCATCTGACGGTTGCAGATCGTTCGCCACCAAAACCAGTACGAGACGATCCGGGTTGATGGCCAGTGCCAGTTGGGCAAACTGCATCCCCCTCGGGAAACTCGACAAGATAGGCGGTTTGCCAGACTGACAGGCTTTGACAGCGGCTTTCAGCCAAGGGGTACAAATTTCCTGTCGAGCTTTTTGCAGTTCTCGAATCTTCAGTTGATTGGCAAGAAGTTCGTCGTGACTGTTGCCCGCGCTGAGAAATGTATCCTGCTGGCCGTACCACGCAGGCCAGATTGCGAGGGTGACTGCTGCCAGCGATCGCAGCGTGTCTTCAATCGCGGTGTCTCGATCGGGCAGGCTCGTCCACTCCCTGACAGCGATTGTGCTGGCGATCGCACAATCGACTCTAGAGCTCTCAAGCTGCGATAGAGCTGCTTCAGCATCCGAATATAGGACTACTCTGACTTCACCTGTACAGATTTTAGACAAATATTCGACTAACAACGAGCTGGATTCCGTAATATTTCGATCGTAAAGGGCGATCGCCCTCTCACTATCAGTTTGCCCCCGATCCATCACAACAAATCCTTGTTCTCACCCGCTCGCACAATCTTTATTAGCAAAAATATATGATTTATGTCTTTTTAGAGTCTATTTTGCTACTCAAGAATTCTGGCCGCTGCTATCGATATCCCCGAAAATGGTCTTAAAACTATCCTGCGATCGCCGATTTGAGAAATTGTTGACCTCTATCTGTGTATCTTACGTTCAAATTGTTTGGGTTGGAAAGCGATGAAAGGCAGAGGGCTGATTGGAGCGTGCAAAATAACGCCAACTTCGGGGTCTTGTCCGCTTTTGGTGATCGTTAAATCTGTCCTAAATGAGGCGCTTATTTCGTATAAGAATCAACTGATTAGGATGAGGCGCTTGGCCAATAGCTCGAGCCCAGCCCTTCCAAACATCTGCCGTTTCAGCATTTTTAGTCGGTTGTTTTGACCCTCCACTGGCCCATTGCTCACCTCGAGTGTGAGAGCTGCTTTCACCGCATCGTAATCTTCTTGAAGACCCTTGGCAAAACTCCGTAATGCCTTGATTGAGCTGCTCACAGCTGTCTCCAGCCAATCGTCGAATTCCCCAGGCAGTCGCTCGCGCACCAGTTTGATGAACCCCTGAGCCAGAGCGATCGCCCCCGATAACTTTGGCTGCTGGCCCAGTTTTTCCAGCAGGGTTTTCTCCTCAGGCGTAAGGTTTTCAGGCCGTGTCAACAGCAGCCAAGCCGCCCGCTTGGCACTCAAAGGCTCTGACACTGGTGTGGCGGGTGATGGCGCTGGTCCCCGACCCGGTAAGTCATTGAGGGATTCTCGGCTGGGCTTGATGGAGGGCAGAGAGCAACGCAACTGCCGAGTGTAACGGGCGACGGTCATATAGCTGCCCGGGTACCCTTGCTGTTGGATCTCGCCAAACAACTGTTTAGTTTGTTGGCGCCCTTGCTGCCATTGCTCTGACAGGTAAGCCTTGTATGGATCCAAACAACTGGGGTTTCTCCGCCGCCCCACAGGATATTGCCATTCCGGAAACGTTGACGCGGCCAGGTAGGTATACACCGTTCGCTCGCCAATGCCGAGGTGATGGGCAATGTCTTTAATGGCATAGCCTTGCTTGCGTAGAGCATGGGTTTGTTCCCACTTCTCCAGTCGTATGGCCCGATTGACTTCCCTTTGGGTTCGATATCTATCCGGAGCAGCTTCGGGGGTCGGTGCTTCGGTTGGCTGTTGGGCTTGAATCTGTTGCTGCTCAACCTGTTCGAGCGACTGGGTTTGTCCCTTAAAGACTTTCTCTAAAGCCTCTTCGAGATTCTGCAACAGATGAAAGCGATCGGCTACCTGGATGGCATCGGGTGCTCCATCGCTCATGCCTCGCCTGTAGGCTTTGGAGCGATCTCTCGAGAGAATCTTCACGCCAGGATGCTCTTTCAACCAGGCTGCTAAGGTCCCAGCCGCCCGGTCGGGGAGTAGTGCGATCGGTTGGTTGGTCTCCAAGTCGACCAAGATCGTTCCGTAATGATGACCCGTGCGAAACGCGAAATCATCCACCCCCAATATCTTTGGCGTGGCCATGACTGGTAGGGGCAATTTGGAGATGGCTCGCAAGATGGTGTTGCGGCTGTATCCGTATCCGAGCTGATGGCTCAAGCGGGCTGCTGCCGAACCACCGAGGGCTAAGCCCATCGCTTCCAGTTGAGCCGTGTAGCGAGTCGTGCGTCTGGCCCAAGGCGCGACAACCTCGGGCAGACGCTCCGTAAAGATACGCCGAGGGCAACGCTCGTTGAGGCAGAAGAACTTACAGACTTGGAGCAATATCGTCAGCGTGAATTGAACTAATGGCAGATCCCTCAACGTTCTCTCATAGTGGCTATGGATGCGATCGGTGGAGCGATGACACAGCGGGCAACAGGCCACCGTTTGAGTCGAGCAGAGGTTAACAACGAGCTGTTGGTTGGCCGGATCGATACTCCAACTGTTCAAGCTCACATCCGTTTGGCTGGGCAGGAGATGCTGTAAAAGTTCCACGGGCTTGGCAGAGTGAGGGTTTGCACCTGGTATTCTCCTATACCTTCTCTGCATCACCAAAAGCGGACAAGACCCCGAAGTTGGCGTTATTTTGCATTCTCCTCACCGTTGGATTATCTGGGCAGATGATAGAGAACTCACTCGTCTACAGGAGCATCGCCAACAACCATTTGGGAAGATTCTCCAGCAACGTTGGCGCGGAGAAGTCCCCACCATTGCACTCAAACCTGAGTCGCCCACGAAATCATTATCCTAATGTCACTCTCCAGGAGTATGGCCATGGCCAAGCCACAAGTCTCGTCTACACAGCCTCAGCAAAAACAGTTTCATGTTGATGGGGGTATTGAGGCTGGCTTACTTCAATATCGAATCTCAAGCCGAATTGAGCAAACGTCTGCAAGTTAGTCGTCTCGTCGCTGACAATGGCCCAAAACTCGCCATTGACGTTGTTGCGTCCCACAATGATGTGGACTGGTCCATAGCAAGCATCTTTGTGCAAGCCAATATTGTGGAAGTAAGCAGCTCGACCATGCTGGAAGTGAAAGTCTTTGAGTGGGCACCATCCACGGCCAGCCCGCTTTATCCAACTATCCTTTTGCAAGCGAATGCGATAGTGCCAATGCCATTGCTGGGTAAAGACCCTCATCAAGTCGGTGTGGACAAAGTCCCGGTCAGCTAACAGAACCACTTTGACTCCTTCGGGCAGGCAACAAGCCGCTTGCGAGAGAACCTGCGGGTAGTCCACGAAGGCCACCGAGGCACTGCTGTGATGCAGCACCCGCCAAGCCACTGGCAAGGCTCGCCCGCGATGGACAACTGCCCATCGGATGAGACAATACTCGTCCCAGAACAAGGACGTATCCAGACTCAGATAGAGGCAATCCTCGCCCCAATCGGCCAATGCAGCTCGAATCAGTGGCTTGTAGAGTTGATGGATGTTGAGGCGAGGGTTATTGAGCCAGCGGCTGATGTGCCTCTGTTTGCTTTGAGCATATTGACCTCGGCAGGGCAGGTAGGGGAGCCAGCGAGTCAGATTGACTTCTCCGGTTTGGAGCAGGGCGATCGCCATCCACAGGCAAGTGGTCAGATGGGCTTGGTGGACCCACGGACAGGCTTGCCCCAACCAAGCTTGCAGAGCATTGTAGAGGGGGGAGTTTTGTTCACGGGTATCGACGCTTATGAGTGGTATCTGAGCTTTGTACCCTAAAACTCCCCTCAGATTTTGTCAATCACTGAAAGCGTTGCCTGTTCAGCCCTTCAGACCATCGCACAGCATCTTTTGTCAGTCAACCAGGATAACAACAGATCCCGATCAATTTTTCAACAGTGAATCGATTTTCAAAACCGAAGCAACATGACTAAGATTGTGCAATGACTCCCCAAATCACTCATGCCCCAAAGCGGAACGTTCTGATGGGCCAACGCAATCGCCGTATCCTGATCGCGGTTGTTCAATTTATACCTCCCTCCATGTCGAAAAATATTATACTTACAAGAGGTAATTTGATGTCTAGATATTGATGAATCATATTTGTTTTGAGTATGGCTCGCAACCATTTAAGCTCAAATTAACTTGACAAAAACTCAAGTGACGTAGATTTGGCATAATGTAAGGATGAAAATTCTCACCCTCAGCAATTGTCCATTAAAAGAATCACTGGGCTCTGGGTATGTGATCTTGAAATACTGTCAAGGGCTGCGATCGCTCGGGCACGAGGTAGATGTCTATGGCCCCGAGTCCTTCGAGCTCTTCCCGTTTTTACAAGGAAAAGGCAAGATCGATCGATTGACAATCGGCATGCTTCTCTTCGCTCTTCGAAAGATCCGAACAAAAAATTATGACATTATTGAACTGTACGGAGCCCAATCTTGGTTAACAGCTTGGGTTTTCAGTCGAATTCCCAAACGAAATTTTATTACGATCTCCCATTCAAATGGGATTGAAAACCATGTTTCAGAACAACTATCCGAGTACCAGTCTTCACAATTGACTAGAAAACCCTGGAGCATCGATCGCTCTGTCCTCTACGAAAAAGCATTTACCGCTGTGGATGGCATCGTAACGGTCAGTCAGTTTGATTTAGATTATGCTCGGCGCCAAGACTATCAGCCAGCCAGTGCTGCTGTTGCCATTGAAAATCCTTTGCCAGATTCTTTTCTAGGATTGTCCGTTCAATTCGAACGTCAACCCAAGATCGGATTTTGTGGGTCTTGGATCGATCGTAAGGGCATTCAAACGATCCAAGCCGATATGCCCAAGTTGCTGCGCGAGTTTCCCCACTGTCAATTTATGCTAATTGGAGTTGGCGAATCTTTTCGAAAAGAAGAAGTGTTTCCAGAAGATGTTTGCGATCGCATCACAGCAATCGCGTATGTCGACGATCGCGATCGCCTGCAAAAGCTTTACGAACAATTCTCTATTTCAATTGTCCCTTCTCTCTACGAGAGTTTTGGCCTCGTGACTAGCGAGGCAATGGCTTGCGGTGTGGCTGTAGTTGCGACGAAAACAGGGTTTGCCGCACACCTCAAGCATCGAGAGAATGCCATGTTACTCGATCGCTCGCGATCGCCCCAATTATACGAAGCCACCCGAAGTCTTCTGTTAGATGAAGCACTACGACGAAGTATCGCTGAAAAAGGTTATCGGCGAGTTCAATCATTGCGTTGGGATACGGCCATTAAAACTCTGGAATCAACTTATTTAAATTGGCTAGATTCATATAGAAAGAATAGAGTTAATTTGGAGACAGCCTAACTCGCCTAGTTCTAACGGATTCTGTGGCAGCCGTATTTCTGGCCTTATAGCAGTATTTTGCTGCAAGCTTCTGTAGATATAGTGCATTATTTTGTTGTAAATACGTGTATCTTCTGACGAAAGATGAACTATAGATAACAGAGATGCAAGTTATGAGGCATTAAAATGTTTGCCTGAATAAGTAAAAACACTCCGACCACAGAAAACGTTAGAACCAGTACCGCTATCTGGGGAGGAGATTGTGGGGACGAGGACGAACATGACCAGACACATTACTGCCCGACTCAACCCCCACATGACAAATGGGAATAGCAACTGACGATAACCTACCTGCTTTGCGTTTGCCTATCAGTATTGCAGGTCGGTGTTTCGGCAGGCGATCGCCAACGAGTGGTAATATTCTTTACTCAAGTATTGATATTCTTTACCCAAGTATTGATATTCTTTGCTTGACTTGACAAACGACAAGCAGATTTACTATGTCTTTATATAGATATATCACTCATTTGAATGCTGTTTAATCAGCTAATAGCAAGCAAGGCTAGGTTTTAAGGAGTGGTTGTTAAGAAACATAAAGTTTGTCTTGCCGTTAGCAGAATCTTGCATAGCTTTAATTTCTTGAGATTTACTAGCCAATTGGAAGGCCAATTTTTCCTTTAAGAAGCCTCAAGCGGAAGCAAGTCACTCTCAGGTGTATTGACAAATCTCTTAAATTGAGAGAAGGCTTAGTTTTCTGAATCTAAAAGTCTGTTATCTTGTCCGGTGTCCTTGCTGTACAGGCATATACAGCGATGTTTCTAATGCTAAATCGCCGCTCGGGCAGCGATTGCAGAGTCTTTTTGACAAAAAATTATTCGTTAAACCCTCATGATTTTTGATGCCCTCAAATTAATCAGAGATTCCCTAGAGAGTTACATTTTGCAGGTGGAAGCTCCTCCCGATCGACCCTCTAGTATTGTTGTTTTAGGCAATATTGGACTGGCTCAAGAGCTGGGCGGTACCAATACGAACCTCAATAATCAGGTGGTCGTGACTTTAGTGAATGTGCAGGAAGAAACCTCGTTGAAAAATCTGCCGCACTATCGACAAGAGAACGGCAAAACGGTATACCGCAACCCCCCGGTTAGTCTCAACCTTTTTATCCTTTTCTCAGTGCTTCACAGTGAAGCCTATGACACTGCCCTCAAGCGCCTGTCTCGCGTGGTCGAATTCTTTCAATGGCAGAAGGAGTTCTCGTTTACCACTACACCCGGCGCGGGCAATCTCTCTCGCGACGTGCGTATCTATCCCGATTTGTATTCCCTCACCTTCGAGCAGCTCAACCACCTGTGGGGAGCTTTGGGGGGGAAGCAGGTGCCGTTTGTGCTCTACAAAGCTCGCGTGGTGGCGTTAGAGGCTGAAAAACGGCAGGCGGAAGGGGTGCCGATTGCCGAAATTCATATCAACGAGAGCTAGGAGGCAGTGTGCTGTGGTCAAGCTTCTCTACAAAAGCGTTCTCGATCTAGACCTCTGGCACGACTATTTTTTAGGTCAGCCAGCCTTGGCGGATTTATCGTTCGACGATTACGACATTTCGACCACGCTGGCGCTGTTGCCGACCGCCGACTGTGTGCAACAGCTTAAGAAGTTGCGTTGGATCTTTCGACCGCGCTCTCGCGGAGGATCGCTGTTTGCCCGCGTAAATGAAGTGGCCCCCGACCAATTTGCCACCCAAGTGGCGGTGAATACGCCCCGCCGCCTCAGCTTTTGGCTGGTGGCTCGCGATCGCCATTTCGCCAATTTCACCAGCTTGTCCCTCAATCCGGGCAGCGGGCAGAGCTATTACTTCTCCAATCTGTCGGGCAATGCTGGAGATGCCTTGTTTTTGACTCAGCCCCTGCCTGCCTATACCCCAGGAACGGAGTACGAGTTTGGGGATTTGGTGGTTAGTGGCGGCAATACTTTAGAGGCAATTCGTTACCAGGCAACGGCAGCCGCCAGCCCCGATGCCGCGCTGTGGGAGACCCTCGCCAATCCCAGCCAATATGCCACGGCTCTCGATCTAATGTCTCGACAGGGGGTGTTTTACTCCCGCCCCATCCCCGCTGCTAACCCTGGCGACAGTTTTGAATTTGGCTTGCAGGATGCCACTGGGCAGCAGACTTTTGCCCATCGCGTAGAGGTGCCGGACAGTCATGTGGCGGGAGAGGCAATCGCCGTTAGCCTCAACTTTACCGGTCAGGTTCCCGGTCGCTATCGTCTGTTGCTGGACGGTGTCCTCGATGACGAGTTCATCCTGTTCGATCCGCTGAGTGCCCCCAATCCCTTTGCCCTTGTTGAAGTGGTGCTCAATTCCCCATTGGTGCCAGCGGCGTTCGAGCTGCTGCAAGCCAGTGGCACACAAACCCTGATTCAACCCAAAACCTATGTCATTCGTTTTAAAAACCGGGCCACCCGCTGGCACTATCGCTACGAACAGCCCCACGGCTTCCAGTCGCTACCCCCCGAGTTTGAGGAGATTGACATTGATATCTCCTATGCCACCATTCGCCCTCGCGGGCTGCGCCTGCAACCGGATACCTTGCTGAGCGACGGTAACGATGCCTTACTGCCCGCCCCCAGCGTGGCGGCGATCGTTCCAGAGTTAGATGCCAACCGGCATCTCGACACTATCTTTTCAGACGTTCATTTGTGAATCCCGTTTGCAGATCGAGATTCTCAACCACCTAGGTAACTCATCATGCCGAGCACGTTTAAAACTCCTGGGGTCTTTATCCAGGAAATCTCTAAATTCCCCCCTTCTATTGCACAGGTTGAAACTGCCATCCCTGCCTTTATTGGTTATACCCAGCAGGCCGTGTATAGGGGCACAGACTTTCACGCCATTCCAGACCCTACCGATCCGACTGCGACGATTGTGCAAATTCTGTGCCTGCGGATTACGTCTCTACTGGAGTACGAACAGTATTTTGGGACGGCACTGAACGAAACGACCATCGACGTGACGGTGACGGATACGGAGGCGAATGCGGCGATCGCCACTCCGTCACCCCACAACATGTACTATGCCATGCAGGCATTTTTTGCCAATGGCGGCGGTCCCTGCTACATCGTTTCCGTCGGCCCGATGGTTGCGGCGGGAACGGTGACAGTTGAAGCGCTAACCGCAGGTTTGGCCAAGATCGCCGAGGAAGACGAAGTTACTCTGATTGTTTTCCCTGAATCCTTAGACTTGCTCGGCCCAGACATCACAGTGCCAGCTGCATACAGCGATTTTGCCGCCTTGTACGATGCTGCCTTGGCTCAATGTGCGACGCTACAGGATCGATTTGTGGTGATGGATACCTTGCTCGATCCCCCCAGCAACTCGCTCACCGAGGCGGTATCAGCGTTCCGCAGTAATGGGATTGGGGTGAACGAACTCAAGTATGGGGCGACATACGGCCCGCGTTTGGAGACGATTTTTAACTATCTCTACGCTGAGACCGATGTCAGTGTGACGCTGCCGGATGCCACAACGACCACGATGGATCTGATTAATCCTACGACCACTCCCGCGACCACGGATGGAGAGTTATATCCCTTGGTGAAGAGTGCGGTGGAACGAATTCCGATTGTGTTGCCTGCGGCACCGTTGGTGGTGGGGGTTTACGCAGCGGTGGACAACAGTCGTGGTGTGTTTAAAGCGCCTGCCAATGTGAGCTTGACATCGGTGATTGGTCCGACCGTGAAAATCACCAACGCCATTCAAGATGACCTCAATGTTCATACCACGGGCAAGTCCATCAATGCGATTCGCTCCTTCACGGGCAAAGGGACGTTGGTGTGGGGGGCGCGCACCTTAGCGGGGAATGACAACGAATGGCGCTACATTCCCGTGCGGCGCTTCTTCAATATGGCGGAAGAGTCGATCAAAAAGGCCACCGAACAATTTGTTTTCGAGCCCAACGATGCCAACACTTGGACGAAGGTGCGGGCCACGATCGAGAACTTTTTGGTCTTGCAATGGCGGGCGGGGGCGCTGGCGGGAGCGAAACCGGAGCAAGCCTTTTACGTCAAGGTGGGTCTGAACGAAACCATGACGGCGCTGGATATTCTTGAAGGGCGCATGATTGTTGAAATTGGCATGGCGGTCGTTCGTCCGGCAGAATTCATCATCCTGAAGTTTTCTCACAAGATGCAGGAAGCTTAACCGGCTCTTACGATATCGGTTGGGTTTTCGATGTTTGGTGGTGGTAAATTGACCGCCCAAGCGAGTTTCAATTCGCCACCTCAACCCATTCAACACACGATTTTGGATTGATTCATCATGGCTGAATATCCCTTACCTAAGTTTCATTTTGACGTGCAGTGGGGTGGGGCTCGCTTGGGCTTCACCGAAGTCTCTGGCTTAGATGTTGAAACGGAGATGATTGAGTATCGGGCGGGTGACTCGAAAGAGTACAACAAACTGCGCTATCCCGGTATGCAGAAGTTTAGCAATATCACCATGAAGCGGGGCACGTTTCAAGGGGATAACGATTTCTACAATTGGTGGAATACGGTGGCGCTCAATACCATCGAGCGGCGCGATCTCACGATTAGTTTGCTGAATGAAAACCACGAGCCGATTGTGGTCTGGAAGGTTAAAAATGCTTGGCCGACTAAAGTGCAATCTACTGATCTAAAAGGGGATGGTAACGAAACGGCGATCGAGTCGGTCGAACTGGTTCATGAAGGGCTGACCATTCAGAACGAATAGAGTTTGCAGGGCTGGAGTTGTGGTCTGACGGAAAATCTAAATTCGATCGCCCAATTATTTAGGTTTTCCGTACCTTGAGTAAGCTTTTTGAGTTCAAGCTGGATGGCGATCGCCATTCGCCAGTTTCAATAGAGGTAATCATGGATGGACCTCCCGCGCTCAGTTTCTTTTTCTCGGTTAGTTTTCGAGGAGGGGGCCTAAATGCTGACACTAGCTTTCAGAGTGTCACGGGTTTGAGTGTCGATATGCAGACCGAAACCCTGAAAGAGGGAGGAGAGAATCGTTTTGAGCACATTCTGCCCGTGCGGACTAAGTACAGTCCCCTAGTGCTAAAGCGCGGCTTAATCAAAGATTCGAAGCTGATTGCTTGGGCCTCTGACGCGATTCTCAATTTCGACATTCAGCCACTCGATTTGCAAGTGCAGCTACTGCACCAAAATCCACCCGATCCCAATGCTCAGAATAGGCAGGTCGAGCCTTTAGTGACCTGGAAGGTGATTGGCGCGTGGCCTAAAAAATGGTCTGTGTCTGAATTTAATGCCGAGCAAAGCTCTCTCGTAATCGAAACGTTAGAACTTAATTATCAATATTTTAAGCAATGAAAATATGATGAATCGAGCTGGAATCTCGCGATCGCACCTTCGCTCTCAACCTCTCATCGAATTGCTGCCCCCTTTGGATGCTAATCATGTCAATTGTCATTCGAGAACTGGTGATTAAAACCTCTTTGAGTGAAGGGGGTGGAGAGCAAGCCTCCGGTTCTGGAGGTGAGGGGGGAAAAGAGGAAATCGTGGCGGAATGTGTGGAGCAGGTGCTCTCGATCTTAAAAGACAAGGCGGAGCGATAACTCATGGATACTGGTGAACTGACTAAAGTTAAAATTATTGCTTTTAAGGATAAGAAGTACTCGGATAAGCTCGGGGAATTTGATTTGCCGATCAACCCCGATCGATTCTCTCAGTCTTTTAAGATTGAATATGATGAAAAGCAGGCAACTGGCTCGCAGGGGAGCGACCCCAAATTTAAATTCACAAAACCGGAAGAGCTGAAGCTGAATTTCACCTTTGACGGTACGGGTGTCGTGCCGGTGAAACAGGGAGGGGATACCTTTCACAAGGATGCGATCGCCCAATTGCAGTCTTTTTTAAGCATTGTCTACAGCATGAACGAGGCCACCCACAAGCCCAATTTTTTGCGGCTGTTGTGGGGCAATTTCTCCTTTGGGGGAGGAGGCCAAAATGGCTTTGATTGTATCCTCAAAGATTTACAAATCAACTACACCCTGTTTGCCCCCGATGGAAAACCGCTACGGGTGAAATTGAGTGCTACCTTTCTGAACTACATCGAACAGGTGCGTCGCCTGAACGAACAGGGCAAACAATCGCCCGATGTGACTCACCAGCGCACGGTTGCGGCTGGCGACAAATTACCGCTCATGTCCCACCGCATCTACGGCGATGCCGATTACTACCTACAGGTGGCCAAGGTTAACGGGCTGGTTAACTTCCGCCGCTTGGGTACCAATACCGATTTGAGATTTCCTCCCACTGAGAAGACAGAGCTATGAGCGATCGCACCATCCCTCAAGAGTCTACCTACGACGTCGTCACCTTCAAGCTGCTGTCTGACGGTACAGACATCACCAACCAATACGACTCGATCTCGTTGTCTGTTACCCGCGAAGTCAACCGCATTCCGATGGCTCGGGTGGTGTTGCGGGATGGGGATGCCTCGGAGGAGGGCTTTGCTGCTAGCGATGGACCGGATTTGATTCCTGGCAAAGAGCTAGAAATTGCTGTGGGGTTCGATAGCAACGATCGCAGCATTTTCAAAGGCATTATCGTCAAGCACGCCCTCAAGGTGGGGGCCAATGGTGACTCGGTGTTGAGGCTCACCTGTCAGGATGTGGCGACCCAGATGACCGTCGGGCGGCACAATCGCTATTTTGTCGAGGGAACCGACAGCGAGGCGATCGAAGAGATTATCGGGAGCTACAGCGACCTGTCTGCTGACGTGGAAGCCACAGCAGCCACCCATGCCGAAATCGTCCAATTCTATGCCACCGACTGGGATTTCGTGCTGTCGCGGGCCGAGATGAACGGCCAGATCGTGCTGCTGGAAGATGGTACGGCGAAGGTCAAAGCTCCTGCCACCAGCGGCGATCCCCTCATTACCCTCACCTACGGGGCCAATTTGCTGGAGTTTGAAGCGGAGATGGACGCCCGCTCGCAGTTGGGGGCAGTCAAAGCCACCGCCTGGAGTTACACCGATGGGGCGCTACTGGAAGCTGAGGGAGCCGAGCCCTCGGTGAATGCTCAGGGCAATCTCTCCGGCTCGGATTTGGCGGCAGTTGCAGCCCCCGAAACCTTGGAACTGCGTCACAGCGGCTTTGTGGACCAACCGGAGCTACAGGCTTGGGCAGATGCTCAATTGCTCAAAAGTCGGCTGGCCAAGATTCAGGGGCGCGTGACTACGCGGGGGTATCCCGATGCTAAGCCGGATGCGCTGGTGCAGTTGGAGGGGATGGGGGGTCGCTTTAACGGGTTGGCCTATGTTTCTGGCGTGCGTCACGAGCTGAATGGCGGCACCTGGATCACTCACCTGCAGTTGGGCTGCTCGCCCCAGTGGTTTTATCGAGAGCCGCACCTGCTGGCACAACCGGCGGCGGGACTGCTGCCGGGGGTGAACGGTCTACAGATTGGGGTGGTGGTGCAGTTGCAGGATGACCCCAATGGCGAGGATCGCGTGTTGGTCAAAATTCCCACCTTGGACAACGAGGCTGAGGGGATTTGGGCGCGGGTGGCGACGCTGGATGCGGGGGCCAATCGCGGCTCGTTTTTCCGCCCCGAGATTGGCGATGAGGTGGTCTTGGGGTTCCTCAACGACGACCCCCGCGATCCGATCGTTTTGGGGATGCTCAACAGTAGTGCCAAACCTGCTCCTGTTCAGGCCAGCGACGACAACCACGAGAAGGGAATCTTCACGCGATCTGAGATGAAGCTGACCTTTAACGACGACACCCAAGTCATCACGATCGAAACCCCCAGCGGCAACAAAATCACCATCTCCGATGAAGACAAGGGCATCACCCTAGAAGACCAAAACGGCAACACGATCGTCACTGGCGATAGCGGCATTACCATGAGCAGCCCCAAGGATATTTGCTTCGAGGCTTCGGGGGCGATCGCCCTCAAGGCCAGTCAAGACCTCACCCTAGAGGGCCTGAATGTAAGCGCCAAAGCCAATGCCCAATTTAAGGCGGAAGGTAGCGGCGGTGCAGAAGTGTCCACTAGTGCGATCGCCGTTCTCAAGGGCTCCCTCGTTCAGATTAATTAACCCCCCCATCCCGAGGCTTTTGTCATGACCAAACCCGCTGCCCGCATTACCGATCTCCACGTCTGCCCAATGGTGACGGGTTTGGTGCCCCATGTCGGCGGTCCCGTACTCGGTCCCGGCATCCTGACGGTGTTGATTGGGGGGATGCCCGCTGCCGTGATGGGAGATACCTGCACCTGCACCGGTCCCCCCGACTCGATTGTGTTGGGCTCTGCCACTGTGCTGATTGGGGGCAAGCCCGCCGCCCGCTTGGGGGATACCACCGCCCACGGCGGCTCGATTGTGCTGGGGGAGTTCACTGTGTTGATTGGAGGATGACATGCTGAATCGTGGCAAAGACCACTTGGGCACTGGCTGGAGCTTTCCTCCCAGTTTCGATCGCCCCGCCAAAGCAGTGCGTATGGTGAGCGCCGAAGACGACATTTGCGAGAGTCTGCGGATTTTGCTCTCCACCAGTTTGGGGGAGCGGGTGATGCAACCGGATTATGGCTGCAATTTGCAGGAGCTGTTGTTCGAGCCGTTGAGTCCCACGGTGTCTAGCACGATTAAGGAATTAATCCGTTCGGCGATTATCTACCACGAACCCCGCATTAAGTTGGAGCGGCTCGATTTGGAGTTGAGCGCTCAGGTGGAGGGGCTGGTGGATATCACGATCGACTACATCATTCGCAGTACCAACTCCCGCTTCAGCTTTGTCTTCCCCTTCTATTTGCAGGAAGGGGCGAATACGACTTTGCCGACATAGACAGGCTTTGTGTTTTGTCTTGCATCCACGACCCATGACTTGCATTGAAAAGACCGATTGCCCGAAATTCATTGTTCCGAATTATGAGCACTTGCTGCGACATTCCCAACCCTTTAGTCCGCGATGGGGCTAGCCAGAGCCAGCGTCAGGCTGAGGCGCTATCTCCCGATTATGTGCGGGTGGACGAACGCGACTTGGCTGACTTTCTGGTGTTTGCCCACCAGCTCAGTCGGCAGGTGATTTACTACGATTTTGACAATCTTCCCCATGGCGACTGGCAGGCGTTTTTTGCCAGCAGTACCCCCGTACAGATCGCTCTGATTGGTAAAACGAATACTCAAATCGTTAAGGATACTTACGATCGCCAACTCACCGTTTTTCTGGACGATCGCACGGCACTGAGCTTCGATCCTCTGCTGGCCACCCTAACGGGTCTGTTCGATCGCCTGCGGGACTGGTATGTGGGCTTGGAGGATTACACGCCGCTCAAGTCGAGAATTTTGGGGTTGGTGGAAACCAATGCGATTGTTCCCCTGACGCAGTTGTTGGAGCTGGTTCTGGGGATGGAAGTCGGCCTCGGCACGAGTGCGGCGATCGCCAATTTTTACGAGCGTTTGGGCCAATTCGAAACAGCCTTTGATGTGGTGGTGGATAGCGGCGCTGTGCCAGCAGACGAAACGCTGCTGACAGGAACTCGATTTGAGGCGCAAACGGCTCTGGATAATGTTTTCCAAGTGCTGTTTCAGAACTATCGTCAAGCGGTTCGGCTAGCCCCGCAGTTTCTGGTCCACAGCCTGGAAGCCCGTTCCGATCACAAGTCCCACCTGGCCCTCTATTTCGCCTTTTTGCAGGTGATGGACTCCGCGCAGGCGGATCTGAATGGCATCGGTCAGCGGCATCTCGACTTTTTCTATCGGGACGTGTTGCAACTGCCGGAACGGCAGGCAATTCCCGATCGCGCCCATCTGGTCTTCGGCTTGGCCAAGTTTGTGGAAGAGCACAAGCTGGAGGCAGATCTGGCTTTTAAGGGGGGCAAAGACGATACGGGGGTGGAGCTGTTTTATCGGCTGAATGAGGAAATTCTGGTTCACAAAGCTCAGGTTGCCAGTCTGAAAGGCTTGTTCCTGAATTCGCAGGAGTCGGCCAGTGGTACTGCCCCCGAGAATTTAACGGGACTGCACGTTTCTGCGGTGGCGGATTCGCCCGATGGTGAGGGTGGGGAGTTTGCCAAAGAAGACGAGGTGCGGGCTTGGCTGCCGTTTGGGGATGGCGATCGCGCTCGGGCTGCATTGGGATTGGCGATCGCCTCTGACCTGTTGCTGTTGCAAGAGGGAGGTCGAACGGTCCAATTTTCTTTAATCCTGACAGGCGCGAGTACCGACTTGCCGCCGAATCGCCTGCACGAGATTTTTAAGGTGTATTTCAGTGGCGAGGAGGACTGGATTGAAGGCACCGTTCTACAGGCAGGTAATGTCCTGTCCTTCAGTCAGCTCCAGCGCAATATCCTGTCCTCCAGCCAGCCCCAAACCAGTTGGGACGGCACGACGCTAAAGCTGGCAGTCACTTTGGCCGCAGATGCCGAACCGGTGGTGGGCTTCCATTCGGAGTTGAGCGGTGCCGCCCTCAATACCGATCGCCCAGTGGCTCGACTGGTGTTGCAGGATGGCGTCGAGATTGCAGGGCGATCGCCCTATCACTATTTGCGAGGGGCGATCGTGACCGATCTCTCCGTCAAGGTGGTGGTGGACGAAGTTCGCACTCTGGTGGTGCAAAACGAGCTTTCGGTGCTGGATGCCACCAAGCCATTTCAGCCCTTTGGTTCTCAACCCAAAGCGGGTGGAATTCTCTATATCGGCAGCCAAGAGGTGTTTCAAAAACGGCTGACGGCATTAACCCTGCACATCGACCAAGAGGGACCGGGAGAATCCTTCGCAAACTACTATGCCGGATACGATCTGCCCACAGGTTTTTCGCCGGGTGATGTCTCGGTACAAGCCCTGCGCAATAAAGTCTGGTCTCCATCGAGCGGTGTTGCCCGAGACCTGTTTGAGGCGAGCGGAAATGCGCAAACATCATTCACATTCGGCAGTGCCGAGCTAGCCAGTTTGGGATTGAACGAAGCGGCAACAACCGATCCCATTGCGGTCTGGAATTTTGACAGCGTTAACGGCTTTATTCGACTCTCGCTCAACTCCGACTTTTTGCACGACGCCTATGCCACTATGCTGGCACGGCAAGTGTTGGCCTCAGCCACCAACGAGATTATTTCAGTTGATAGCGTGGATCGCCGCAAAGCAGTCATCGGCGCTTACTACCAAAAGCCTCCGAGCGGAGAAACCTCCGGCGATATCTTTGTTGCCACGACCTATTATGTAGAGCTGACCGATACCCCCATCATCCCCAACGAACCGTTTACTCCGGTCGTTAACGCCCTGTCTTTGAGCTACACCGCTGAAGCCAGTGTCACCGACTGCCAGCTATTTCACCTGCATCCCTTCGATGGCTTTGTGGAGCTGACCGAGTTTGCCGATACCGATATCGCCACCAACCCCGAATTCCTGCCCACGTTTGACAGCGAAGGCGAACTGCTGATTGGCATTAGCGATCTGGATGCCCCGATCGCCCTGCCCCTGCTATTTCAAGTGGCAGAAGAAACCGCCGATACCGATCTGGCCCAAACCGATGTGAGTTGGTTTTACCTGACCCAAAACCAATGGCTGCCCTTCCAGCAAGAGGATGTGGTCAGCGACAGCACCAATGGGCTAATTGCCTCCGGCATCGTCAACTTAGCCATCCCGTCAGACATCACCGCAGGCAATACCCGCCTCGATCCGAGCTTGTACTGGCTTAAAGCGGCAGTGACGGAACGCCAGCGCGCCATCCCCAACATTATTGGCGTTCACCCCCAAGTGGCAGAGGTGACCTTTAGCGATCGCGGTAACGATCCCGCTCGACTGGCTACCCCCCTCGACGCTGGGGCGATCGCCAAGCTAGAAGTGCCCCAAGCGCAAATTAAGACCATCACCCAGCTCTACCCGTCCTCTGGCGGTCAAGTCAAAGAGCAGCCCCAACACTACTACACCCGCATCAGCGAACACCTGCGCCACAAAGGACGAGCCACCAGCATCTTCGATTACGAACGCCTCGTGCTGGAAACCTTTCCCGAAATCTATAAGGTGCGCTGCATCAACCACGCCCGCATCACCCCAGACGATCGCCTACAGGAATTAGTCCCCGGTCACGTCACAGTCGCGCTGATTCCCGATTTGTCCCAACGGCAGACCACCAACGATTTAGAGCCCAAGGTCAACATCAATCTGCTGGCCAAGATTCAAGCCTATCTGAACGGCATCTCTTCCGAGTGGGTGGAGCTGAGAGTCGTCAACCCCCGTTACGAACCCATACGGGCGCAGTTTGACGTGGAGTTTAAATCCCCCTTCAGCGCCAACTTCAGCTTTTATGCCCAGCAACTCGATCGGGCGATCGTCGGCTTTTTATCCCCCTGGACACTGGATGGCGGGGCCGACATTCACTTTGGCGGCAAAGTCTTCCGCTCTTCCATCATCAACTTCGCTGAAGAGCAGCCCTATGTCGATCGTGTCATTAACTTCCAAATGCACCAAGGCGATCGCCTCGACCTGAAAGAAGTTGCCGCCTCTTCCGCCCGCTCCATCTTGGTGTCTGGCAGCAGCCACGCCATCACCGAGATCGCTCGTCCCCTACCCCCCAATTTGCCAGTCCCCGTTCGCTAACGGGCGATCGCCTCACCCACTGTGCCACCCCAAACCCCGAGCCGATGAGTTCCTAAGGATCGACCCCCATGCTGGATTTTCCGAGCATTTCCAAACGCAATCCCCCCTTCCCCCCCTACCTCAACTTTCAAACGCTGCGGGATAGCGGCGTGGACCACCTACAGGCATTGGCTGGCGATCTGTGGACAGACTACAACCTGCACGATCCAGGGGTGACCATTCTGGAGGTGCTCTGCTATGCCATCACCGATCTGGGCTATCGCATCAACTTCGATATCGCCGATCTACTCGCCCTCGACCCCGCCGATCCCAGCCGTCAGGAAAGCAATTTCTTTACCGCCGATCGCATTCTCAGTTGCAACCCCGTCACGGAACTGGACTTCCGCAAGCGGCTGATCGACATCCCCGGCGTGCGCAATGCCTGGTTGGAAAAACTGGAGACCTACGAACCCGACATTTACGTCGATACGGCGGGCAATCAACTGCAATACATTCCCCCGCTGGACAGCGGCGACGCTCCCCTGCAACTGCACCCGCGCGGCATCTACAACGTCCTGCTCGATCTCGATCGCGAGCAACTGCCCTCTCGCACCGAGGCCGAAGCCCAAGCCGCCGCCGCGTCAGTTGTAGAACAGGTGAAGCGGGTGCTGTGCGCCCACCGCAATTTGTGCGAAGACTTTAACGACCCAACGGTGTTGGGGGAAGAGGCGATCGCCCTCTGTGCCGATATCGAGTTGTCGGCAGCGGCAGACCCCGAAGATGTGCTGGTGGACATCTTCGTCAAGGTACAGGAATTTCTCGCCCCTCGACTGAGGTTCTACACGCTGCAAGAGCTGCTGGCACGGGGCAAGAGTCCGGCGGACATCTTTGCCGGTCGTCCCTCTGCCCTGTTCGACGCCCGCTCGGCCTACGACAGTAACAGCAACGGCTTCATCGACACAGAGGAACTGGCCAAGCTCACGCCCCCCGACATTCTCTACACCTCCGATCTCTATCAGGTGGTGATGGACGTTCCCGGTGTGGTGGCCATCCGCAAACTGAACATCATTAACTATATTGACGGCCTGCCCCAGTCTCTGGGCCATCCCTGGCATCTGCACCTCAGCCCCAGTCATCGCCCCGTGCTGGGATTAGAGGAGTCCAGCGTCACCTTTTTTAAGGGGGATCTGCCTGTCAAAGCGGATGCGGCTGAGGTGGAACGGCGCTTTTTCGAACAGCAAGCGGCCTATATCAAAGCCCCCCGTCGCGATGCCGAACTCGATCTACCGATTCCCAGCGGCACCTATGCCGATCTCGCCGATCACTATTCCATTCACCACGAATTCCCCCTCACCTACGGCATTAGCAGGGGTGGCTTGCCCGCCAGTGCCCCCTCTCTGCGCAAGGCTCAGGCCAAACAGTTGCAGGGCTATCTGATCTTTTTCGATCAGATCTTGGCCAACTATTTCGCCCAACTGGCCAGCATTCGCGATCTGTTCTCTTGGGAAAGCGACGGCGATCGCTTCAATCGCATTGACCCCGAAACCCTACAACACCGCCAGCGCACCTACTTCACCCAAGCCCTCGACAAACAGGAGTTGCCAGCACTCGAATCCCTACTGCGCAACTGCAACCGCTGTCCCACCTCCGACCTAGAGGGAGAAGAGCCGTTGGACTATAGTGCGGTGCTGGATGCGATCGCCGAAGATCCTGCCACCTATGTCGATCGGCGCAATCGCTTTCTGGATCATTTGCTGGCGCGATTTGCCGAAACCTTCACCGATTACGTTTTGCTCAACTACCAAATTGATGGAGGGCAGCGGGATGATGCCGACATTATTGAGAGCAAAACGCGATTTTTACAGCAATATCCCGATATCAGCCGCGATCGGTTTCGAGCTTTTGACTATTGCGATTGCGATGGCGAGGTGTGGGATAGCGACAATATTTCCGGGTTTAAGCGGCGTGTTGCAGGTCTGTTGGGCATTGCCGACCCCAAGCGGCGCACGCTGGGCCATTACGATATTGCTCTGCAACCGGAGCGCTTTGCCCTGAACCTGACGGGTGGATTTGCAGAGCAGCCTAAATCCCTGGCAACTTCGATTGATTTCCCCAGTGCAGAGGATGCGGCAGCGGCGATCGATACCTTCTTGAGGGCGGCGATCGCACCGGAGTCTTATCGCTGTTGGGACTTCAACTATTACCACCATTACGGCTGGGCGGTGAACGATCGCGATCGAGAGCGCTTGGCAGTGCTGGAGCGCGATCCGGCCTTTCTCAACAAGTCCGATGCGTCTGCCGAGCTGGAGCAACTGCTCCCTCTGTTTACCGATGCTGTCTTGGCAGGGACTGGAGAGAGTGGCGAACTGCCCGATTTCGTCTTTGTCTCAGCAGCAGACGACGGGGGCTTGCAATTCCGGCTGGAGATTCCGCTACCCGAGACGGCAGAGTTTCCCCACACCGTCGCTGTCTTTTCCAGTTGGACTACCTATGCCACGGTTGACGAGGCGATCGCAGCGGCGGAAGCGGCCCTCGACCGCATTGTGATTGCTGACGCCTACGAGCGCATTCGCCTGCGTCGGGATGATGCCGCCAGCCGCGAGGAAGGCACTGCCGAGGTGTTTACCCACTATGGCTTTGCCCTAGTGGACGAGCTGGAAATGCGCTTGGCGGAATGGGAGGAGCGCTTCGGGACGGAGGCCGATCGCGATTTGGCCCTTTACTGTTGGTTGGCTAGCTTGCAGTGCAATGGCAAGCCTTTGGGGGTGGAGACTCCCACGATCTGTCAGCCGGAGGATGCCGCCTACAGTTTTGAAATTCTTGATAGCAAGGGCGATCGCGTTTGGCTGGGGCAGAGCATTTTTGCTAGCGAAGCGGCGGCGGACGCAGCGGCAATGGCAGCGTGCGACATGGCCCAAGTGGCCAATTCCTATGTCCCCGTCGATCGCGATTCGGGCACTTGTCCCTATTCCTTCCTGCTCAGTGACGGCCAAGGCCAGCCGATCGCCGAACACCCCACCCATTACCCCACGGAAGCGGAACGCGATCGAGCGATCGAGCGCCTGCGACTGCTGTTTGCCGATCCGCTGACTGGGTTCGAGATCGCCAGCGACGAGGGCGAGCCCGAGCTGCTGACCGTCAGTTTGCCTGCCGCCAACTTCTGTCTGTTTGAAGACTGCGACCCCGAGCAGCAAGCAGAGTTTTCCACTGGTCCGCTGGTCTCTGCCAGCCTGCCCGCTGCCATATTTAACCTGGCCCAAGCCCGGACGGAATTTCTCAATCGCCTCGGTTTCGCCCTCGACGACGCCAAGCTAGTCCGGCTCTACGATAATGATGCCTGCTCCTTCTCCTTCCAAATTCTCAATCCCGAAGGGGAGACAGTGACGGCCAGTCGCAGCTTCTCCAGTCGGGCGGATCGAGAAGCGGCGATCGCCTTCGTACAGTTTGTGGCGCGCGGCTTTAACTTCGAGAAGCGCAGCTTTGGCAGCGATTGCGGCTACTACTTCTATGTCACCTTGCCGGAAGAAGGTACTGCCGAAAACCCCGTCCGGCTGCGCGGCCTGCAGCCCTACCCCACCGAGGTTTCGGCCTGGAAAGGGGCGATCGCCTTTGCCCGCCACCTCTGCTATTTGCCGCGCTATCTAGGGCCACCTTCCATCGCCGCTGAATACGAATTGGGCATTGTGGACGAGAGCGACAATTTGATTGCCGCCACTGAAGCTGCGGTCGATCGCGTTGATGCCTTCACCCAACTGAATCGGTTGGAACCTTACCTTCAGATCGTCCCAGATGGCAGCGATGTTCGCTATCAATTGCGCGATCGCGACGACACCATCCTGCTGGAGAGCCAGAACACTTTCCCCAACGCTGAAGCAGCCACTGACAGCTTCTATGGCGAGTTGCTGGGCTTTTTGCTGGAACCGGGGGCGATCGTCTCCACCGACACCGCTGGCGAGGCTCCCTTTGGCTTTGACGCCGTTAGTCTCGACTCCGGCACAGTTTTAGCCATCCACCCGCAAACCTACCCGACGGCAGCAGAACGGGATGCGGCGATCGCCCATTTCCTCCTGGCAGTTCGCAGCCTGAAATTACCCGTGCAACCCCTCTCGCAGCCTGCCGCTTATACCGGCCAGTTTGCCACCCCCGCAGGCGACCTGTTGATGCTGGGGGCAAGGCGATTCGAGATCGGCGATTCGGAGGTAGAAGCAGCAGACGCCGAACAACGGGCCTGGGACGAAGGCAATGCTCTGGTGGACCTAGCGGACGATCGCGATAACTTCCGCGACCTCGACGATCGCAAGCGCTGTCGCTTCACCTGGGAACTCACCAACGTAGATAAAGATCGCGTGGCTGCCACGGCTCCTGACACCTATGCGACCCCCGAGGAGCGGGACGCGGCGATCGAGACCGTTCGGGCCTTGGTGAACGATGAAGGCTTCCACGTTCTGGAGCACATTCTGCTGCGGCCCCGCAACAAGGGCACGGGAGTGTGCTGCTTTGACGAACTGGCCCCCGATGCCACGGGCCTGAATCTGGATCGGGCGATCGCCCTAGCCGCCAACCTCACCCGTCATTTCGAATCGCCCAACTTCTACTTCACCCTCGACGACGAGACCGGTACCGAACTGTTCCGCTCGGCAGACTTTGCCACCCACACCCAACGCGATCGCGCCTTGCGAGCAATGGTCTTCCATTCCGCCGCCGAAGATAACGATTCCCGTGCCCTCTGGGGCGGTTATGAACTGCGCACCGATGCCGATGGTCCCTTCTTCGCCTTCCTCGACCTACAGGCTGAGACCGTCGGTCGCAGCCGCACCCTGGCCGACGCTGCCGAACGACTGGAACGGCTGGCTTGGGTGGAGAATCACCTCTACAAATTTGCTCCCCTCTACAATCTCGCCATCGTCCTGCCCGACTGCAATATCAAAGACTGCGAGCCCAAAGATCGCTACGACTTCACGCAGGTGTCGCTCAAACGGCGTCCGGGCTTCGAACGGATTAACAGCTCCGACAGTAGCCAATTCTTCGCCCACTTCAACGATCCCCTCGGCAAGGTGCTGCTCTACAGTCCGGGCTTTGCTAGCGGGGTGCAGCGGGATGACGGCATTCGGGCCATGATTCGCAATTCGATCGTGGCGGATCGCTTTCAGCTCAGGCAACTGCCCAGTGGCGATCGCCCCCTCTATTTCTTCCTCTTGCGGGATGAACTCGACGCCGAAATTGCTTGCTCTCGCCTGTTCGACTCTGCCGCAGCAATGCAAGACTGTCTGCTGTGGTTCAGACGAACGGCCTATCTCGCCGCCGAGAAATTCGGTTTGGACCTGGAGGTTCCCGCCGATGCCATTCCTCCTGCATCTCCTGCCGATGGCTTCTTGCCGATCTCCCTCAACGTCAACCCCGAACCGCCTCCCGAATCTTCTGGAGAACTGGAGAGCGACCCCCCCTGTTGCACCACCCCCTACGATCCCTACTCCTTCTGGGTGGGGGTGGTGCTGCCCTACTGGCCGGAGCGGTTCCGCGATCCGCGCTTTCGTGGCTTTATCGAACGCACCCTGCGACTGGAAGCCCCCGCCCATGTCGCCCTCAAAATTTGCTGGGTGGATGTCTGCGACATGCGCCAGTTCGAAACTGCCTATCGCCAGTGGCTGGAAGAGTTACAGCTGAACGCTTGCGAGCCCGAGTCTGCCGATTTGACCCCCGCCCTCAACCAACTGCTACAGGTGCTGCAAGACCTGAGCAATGTCTATCCCGAAGCCACCCTGCACGACTGCGAGGAAAGCAGCCCCGACGATAACCCCACCATCCTCAACCAAACCGCGTTAGGAACCGCCAATGAATAACCTCATGTCGTTTGTCTCCACCCTAGAGAATCGGAGCTACCCCATCTTCGAGCCCAACCAGGTGCTCAAGAACACCGATCTCAACAATCTGGCCAATTACCTCGACAGCCAGAATCGCCTCACCCGCGCCCACACGATTGGCATGGGGATTGTCTGCGGTCTGGATGTGTCTGTGCAGCCCAATAGTGGTACTCCTGCCATTGTTCTCACTGCGGGTTATGGCATTACGTCCGAGGGCTATCTGCTGCGCTATAGCCCCCAAACGGGGGATTTGTTCACCCACTATCAAGACAGTATTTTAGATGCCACAACCCTTAACCCCGAGGCGGATCGCGATCTGCAATTGACGATGCGGGAGTTGGTGCGGCAGGGGGATTTCGATAGCGAAACTGACACCCCCATCTCGACGCTCGATTTAGGCGAGCAAGTGCTGTTGGTGCTGTGCGATTTTGAGGATTTGCCTCGTGATTCTTGTTTGATTGACTGCGACGATCGCGGTCGAGATCGCAATTTCAACCTGCGCTTTTTCGCGATCGACCGGGCTGACCCGATGGTCATCGTCGATCCGAACGATCCACAGCCGACCTCAGCCGATACCTTGATTCGAACAGGGTTTGAGATCCTGCCCCCAACAACTACAGCCGCTGCCTTCCAGCAATGGTTTACCGTGCCCGACTGTCATATTCCCCGCTTGGGCTACCCAACAGACGCCAGCACCACTGACTTCACCATCGATCTTTCGACCATTCAAGATTTTGACGATTTGATGGCGGTCTACTACCGAGCCTGCCGCATGGGTATTGATGCGATCGCCACCAGCTTCACCCAAGTGGAGGCCCTTTTCGGTCCCTTCCTGTCTTCCTTCCAGCCCGACCCGACAGACTTCAGCGCGATCGCGCAGCAGCTCACAGATCTGCTGTTCTCGTTGGTGCCCCTCAGCGTCGCCCTTGCCGATCCCCTCTATGGCAGCGATGTCCCCTCCGAACCTCCGAAGGTGGAGGTGGGCTATGGGGTGCAGTATTTCTACGACTTGTTGGTGGAACTGTGCGCTGCCTTTAACGAACTCAAACAGGCCATTTTCGATCTGATGGACGATTGCGAGTTGGCGGCCAATCGTTTTCCCAAATACCTACTGCTAGGAGAGATTACCCCAGCCACCGATCCCTGTCCGCGACCCTCCCTTTACCGTCATGGCTTTTATCAGCCCCCCATCTACAACGGCAATCGCCAGCGCAAAGCAGAAATTCGCCATCTCTATCAACGTCTACAGCAAATGGTGGCCTCCTTTTGTCTGCTGCCCTTCTACCAAACCCCTGTCAAAGTCACCCCCAGTCGCCTGCGGCTGGCTCCTCTGGCCGATCGGTCCATCCCTTACTTCTACGATTTTTCGACGGTTCATCCCTACTGGAGTTACGATGCCTGTCGCAAGCATCAGCTCGATCGCCTACCGGCCTATTTCGAGCTAGCAACCACTGCCAGTCAGACGGGTTACGACTTGCTCGAACGGTTCGATCGCTCCGATTTCTTTGCGATTGAAGGTCATGTGGGCCGCACCCTCGACGAAGCTCTACTGGCGATCGACAGCTTCCAACAATCGTTCAATCTGCCCTTCGATGTGACGGCGGTGCGCCTGCTACAGGATGACAGCAGTGACGGCGAGACCATCCCGCCCACGGTTCTAACGGGCTATTTTGAGGATTTGGAACGGGAGTTCGATCTCATCCGAGGCCGCTGGCAGGCGATGCGAGCCAAAGGAGTTGGCAACGTCGCGAACACTCGTCTGGCCCTGATTGTCAGTCTTATCGACCAGCAATTTTTCTTTGAGGGGTCTTCTCTCTCCAGCCTCGATCCCCGCCTGTTTGAAAACGAGTTACTGGTGCGGGGGCGCGATCGGGCTAACTATGCCTTTTCAAGTTTCCGTGCGGCTGAGGGAAACTTTCTTTCCATTACGGTTGCGGCGAGAGAAGCGTTTGTCCCCACACCGCCATCGGGAGAGGGAGGGGTCTCGTTCAACAACCCCTACGATTTCGGTCGCAGCCTGACCGAGGCCGATCGCGATCGCATTATCCAAACCTTTGCTGATTGTTTTAAACACCAACCGGTGACCTATGACATTAACAGTAACGACGGCTTATTCCGGTTTGCGATTCGAGATGGCAACGTCGATATCGTTGTAACTGGCACTGACCTGAATAACTTCCAGGTGGCGCTGGAGGACGAGACGCTGTTCAACAGTGCGTTTGAATTGATCGATCGCTACACCGATTGGGAAACCCTCTACGCCTTCCTGCAATTTTTTGGCTCGGGGGAGGAAGAGGCGGAACTGCTCGAACTGGTGCCCTACCACGAGTTTCGGTCTCTGTTGCGCCGCTATCGCGATCGCCTCGATATCATCCAAACCCTCCAAACCTTCCCTGCCTACGCCGAAGAGCATCGCGGCTTAGAGCATTTGGGCGGTGTGCCCAAACAGGGTACCTTCGTGCTGGTTTACACCAGTGATGATGAGGCGATCTCCAATTTAATCGTGGCAGATGTCGCCCTTAGAGCAGATTCAGATGCCAAAGTAACCGCCCTCAGCACCACTATCCAACTGCCGCCAGGGAAGTTGGATAGTGGTCCCGAACGGATTGCAGCCATTAAAGACCGCATCGACAAAAACGTCGTGGTGGCAGATTTTTGCCTGCCCTACCGCTGCTGCACCGGCTTCGGCAATATCGATTACGTTTTGGCCCAACCCAAGCCGCTGATCTCCCTCGACAAAGCAGTCTTCTGCGAAGACGATCCTGGCACTTATCCCTTCACCCTCGAACCCACGGGCGGCATTCTCAAAGGGGGAGACGGCATCGTCGGTGAGGCAGGTCAACCGGCCTTCCAGCCCAGCGCGATCGACTTCGATGTCACCGAAGCCACCAATCTCACCTTTGTCTACGTGGTGGATGATGTCAGCGCCACCTTCTCAATCCTGATGCTGCCTCGGGCCGATGTCACTCTCACGGTTGCCCCCAACGGCCCCCTCTGCGTCACTCCCGGTCAACCCAGCAATATTATTCTCTCGGGTCAACCGGCAGGGGGAACCTATCGAATGGCGATCGCCGGGGGCAATTTCCAAGACATTCAGGTGGATGCCAATGGCGGCTTCGACCTCGGTGCCATTACCTACCCCGCCAGTGCCGATACGGTGCAATTGCAATTCGAATACATCGTCCCCGATACGGATGATTATTGCGGCAACACCAGCCCGACAAGGGTTGTCGAGGTCGTCCTCGCCCCCACCCCCCAAATCAGCTATCCCAGCAACAGCGACGGCACGGTAGCCGGAGCCCTCGTCCACGGAGATATCTGCGTCCCTGCCGTGCAGGCCAACTTCAGCAATGTCGGCAGCACTGCCGACCAGTATGAATGGTTTGTGAATGGCACCCCTAGAGCCAATACTCGGGACGCCCAACTGTTCTTTTCCTACCAAAGCGGTCTCACCCAAACCGTGCAATTGACGGCCACTCGTCAACCCAGCGAGGGCGGAGCCATCAGTTGTGCAGCCACAGACGGCCCCATCTCTGTGACGCTGCCCACGTTAAATACCGATTGGGCCTTCGATAACCCCGATTTGGCAGCGGGTTCGGTGACCCACCTCTGTCGGACCGAGGGGGATAGCGGCCCACATATAGAGACGATTACGGTCCAACAGGCGGGCGGGTTCTTCTCCACAACGGCGGGCCTGCCCTTTCCCCAAACCAATAGCGAGCTTCCCTGTGCGGCCCAAACCGGCTATACCCTCGACTATTCCACCGTTGCGCCGGGACTGTATTCCCTCACCTATAATCTCTCCGGCCATCCATTGGGACCGAATTCAACGCGGCAAGTTCGGGTGCAGGTGGTGCCGGTGGGTAGCTTCCAGGCTGGGGTGCTACCGGTCGCGAACGGCGAAGCCTTCGAGCTACAGTTCTACAACATCTTCCCCACCCCCGAGATGCTGCAAAACCAGGGTTTACAGGCTGTGTGGGAGGTGACATTGACCAACGCCGATCCGTTCGAGACTGCCTCCACCCGGTTCAATATTTCCTATGGCGATCCGAATGCCATACCGGGATCGACCATCCAAGTGGTGATGAGAATCTTCGATGCCGATCGCCGCTGTAGCTCGGTTTCTGCGCCGGAGTTTGTCACGGTGCCGGAACCAGTGTCGCAGACTCCCAACCCTGATTTTAGGATGAGTAGCCTACCGTTGCGCTCCAGTCGCCTCAATCCCACGACGGGAGGGCTGATATGGGACACGATCGCCATTCTGAGACCGGACCAAAGCAACGTCGTCGCGATCGATTTCAGTCAATTGCGGGCTCTGAATATTGAGGGGTTTGTTCGTCCCGATCCAATTGAACCGGGCAGCCTGGTGGCCAGTGTCGATTTTCGGATGCAGCCCAGCAATCAAGCATCGCCTCGGCAATCCTTCAATGACGCTTTCCCCTTCGACATGTATGTCGATGCCAACGATCTGCCCAATGAAGTCTGGAGACCTAGCCCCGGTACCTTCACCCTCAGGGCCATTCCGTTTAATGCTTCGGGTGGCAAGGGCGAGCCTGGGATAGAGATGGAGCTGAAGTTCGCGTTAGTGGAGGGCAGTGGCGGTATCTTGATTGACGGTACAAAGGCCGCGACTTTGCCGGACAGTACGTCTTCCACAGCTCTCGACTCTGCAACTCTCGCGAGTACGGAAACGTTCACCACCACCGCTAGCCTCGAATCTGCCAGCCCCGAAACGCAGCTTGCGGCAGAAGTCGATTACGCCGCTCAGTTGGAACAATTGGGGGCTGACTATTCAGGTTTAAGCAGCCGCGCCCCCTTCACCCGCGCCCAGACCTTTATCGAGGCAGAGGCCGACACCTCTCCTGAAGATCTGGCCCAACTCTACTGGGAACTGGGGCAATCGCTGCGGCGCTCGTTCCTCAATGCAGGAGCTGAGTATCGCGAGTTTCTGGATCGCATTCGCGCCATCTGCACTGGCAGCTTGTTGCAGCGTTTAGACCTCAGCGACCTCTCTGCCGATACCCTGCAGCAATTGCAGACCCAGTTTGAGGATCTCGACAGCGTCGGAATGGCTGAACCTGCCGACTTGGCAGAGGCACTGGCCAGTGCGTTGTAATGGCCTGATGATTAGCCCCCGCTCTGGGGGTTAGTCTCCTGTTTGTGATTCATGCCGCGATCGCGGTTGACCCCTATGCCCCCTCAACACCACATCATCGGACGCACGATTGTCGATCTCGACACCGGCCCTCTGGCGGATGTCTGGAGTCTGCAAGAGGATGTCAATCAACTGGTGCAGCAGGAGATGTTGCCTCAGTTAGAGATCCTGTTCGATCGCCTCTCCGAACCCGATCGCACCCTGCGACTCGATCGCGTGGTGCTGGATGTGGGCCATGTGGCTCCCAAGTCCTTACCGCAAGACTGGGTGCCGCGCCTGTTGGCGCAATTGGAGCAAGTACTGCGCGATCGCATCGGGGGCTACTCCGATGGCGGAGTGGACGAGAGTCCCCCCATTCTGCGGGAGAGGACAGAGGCACATTGGGAGGTGTTGCAGTTCTTTTTGCAATACGGTCGCCTGCCTTGGTGGCAGACCTCGGGCAGTTGGTCCGCGACGGTGGCTCGCTGGCAGCAGGCGGTTGCCGAACCCGTCTCTCGTTGGGTGGAGCAGGTGCGGCAGGTATTGGGCACTAGCCCGATCGCCCGCCAGCGGTTTGCCGTCCAGTTGCCCGAGCCGTTGCAAGAGAGTCTGCTGCTACAGCTACAACCCGCTTGGAGCGATTGGCCACTGTTGCGATCGCAAATCCAGCAACTATTGCAGGCATTGGACTGGGGCGATCGCTCCCGCCGCGATTTAGAGCGGCAGGCTGTGCAGTTGCTGTTAGCCGAGATTGTCCCCAATCGCCCTGTCAGCAGTCTTCTCCCCGCTGTCAGTTGGGCACGAGCTTGGATGGAGCAGGTGGTTCGTGAAGGGCGATCGCAGTGGTTTCCCTCAGCATCTGCCGAAACCGAACCGATCGAGCCGCTAACCTCACCCGATCGCCGCCTGCACCAGCAATTACTCGCTGCGATCGCCGACTTTTCTCCTGTACAGCGATCGCTGTGGCTAGAGGCGATCGCGCACAGCCTGCCCGCGATCGCCTCAACTCCGACCGAACCTTCCGAAACAGAGGCTCGATCGGCTCCCGAACCTAGAACTGATGCCGATTCGCCTCTTTCCCCTGCTGCCCAACCCGCCAGTTCTCCCGAACCAGTCTCCGGGGATGGGGCCACACCTGATGCAGTGCAAGGCGTCTCACCAGAATCCGACCCCGTTGCTGAAACGGCGGGATCGCCCCCTCGCGAGAGATCCGCAGACAGTGAACCGCTACCTTCTCAATTGACGACAGGCGATCGCGCATCAGCTTCTCCTCTCAACGCAGCACCCTCCGCCCTCTCGCCCGAGGAAGAACGGGCTGGGATCTATATCCCTCAAGCTGGGCTAGTGCTGCTGCATCCGTTCCTCAAGATCTACTTCGAGGCGATCGACCTACTCGCAGACAGTCAATTTCGGGATGAATCCGCCCGCCAAACGGCGGTCTATCTGATGCATTGGCTGGCGACGGGAGACCCCGCCGGAGCAGAAGTGGATTTGGTGCTGCCCAAGCTGCTCTGCAATTGGCCCCTCAACGACCCGATCGCGCCAATCGCCTTACCTGCCGCTGCTCTGGAAGAAGGGGAACATCTCTTGCAAGTGGCGATCGATCGCTGGGGTGCGCTCAAAAGCGCGAGCCCCGACGGATTGCGCCAAGGATTCTTGCAGCGCCAGGGGAAACTCACCCGTACCAGTAGCCATGACTGGCAATTGCATGTGGAGCAAACCTCTCTGGATATTTTGCTCGCCCGTCTGCCCTGGGGACTGAGCATGGTGAAGCTGCCCTGGATGGATTGCTTGCTAACGGTGGAGTGGAGTTAATGCCATGAAAACCGCCGAGGCCACCAAAACCAGCAGTCGCCAACAGCAAGCCACTAGCGACAAACCCTTCTTCGGTCCCACCGCCGAGCAGAGTATCGAGTCGGACAATGCGGTTGAACGGCAGCCGTTCTTTTCTAACGAGGCGGGAGGATTACTGCAACGGCAGGCTAACGGCGATCGCCCTCTGTTTTTCCGTCCCTCACTGTCGAGCCTCGCGCCAGCAGCCCCACCCCCCACCTTCACTGCCCCCACGAGCCAACCCTCAGTCCAACGAGTTCCCGCCTTTGAAGGTAGCGGCGAAGAGCCAGAAGTTCAGCGGGTTGCAGAACCCGAAAGTCAGACAGCCGAGCCGATAGTACAGCGGGTTCCAGCCTTCGAGGGCAATAGCGAAGAGCCCGCCGTTCAGCGGGCTCCAGACCTGGAACAGCAGCCTGAACTGGAACAGCAGCCGGAGCTGGAGAGCAAGAGTGAAGAACCCGTGGTGCAGCGGGAGTCTCTGCCACAGCCCAACACCGAATCCCAATCCGATCTCCTCTCAACCCTTAATCTCTCTGCGCAGACTGACTCTGCCACTCAGTCAGACTCCGCCACTCAGTCAGACGCGGCCTCCCAAGCCACTGCCCCAACCTCAGCCAAGACTTCAACCCCCGCTGCCCCAAGCCAATGCGCGGAGTGTGAAGCAGAAGAACGGGAGGAGAAGGACGATCTCGACAAAAAACGTCCTGACGTTCAAAAGGTTCCCGCCTTCGAGTCGCCCGACGATGGCGAAGATCGAGCGGCAGAGCCTGCGCCGCAATTCAAACTCAAGGTTGGTCAGCCTGGAGATATCTACGAACGCGAAGCCGACGACATGGCCGATCGCGTCGTCGCTCAGTCAAACTCAGCCACAGACGCATCTGCTGCCGACACCCCTCTACCCAACAAAACCACACCGCCCTCCTTGCAGCGGCTACCGGCGATCGCCCTACAAGCCAAATGTGCTACCTGCGCCAGTGAAGACACCCTTCAAGCCAAAGCCCTTCAAGCCAAAGCCCTTCAAGCCAAAGCCCTGCAAAAACAAGCAGATGGCAGCCTTAGCGCCAGTGGAGATGTGGCTGCGAAACTGCACAGCAGTCGTGGCGGCGGCAACAAATTAGAGGACGGCACGCGATCGCAGATGCAATCCTCCTTCGGCACTGATTTCAGCAGCGTGCGCGTCCACACTGACAGCAATGCCGTGCAACTGAGCCAAGACCTCGGGGCCAAAGCCTTCACCCACGGCTCGGATATTTACTTCAACCAAGGGCAACACAACCCCAACTCTCCCGAAGGCAAACACCTACTCGCCCACGAACTCACCCACACCGTCCAGCAGGGGGCCAGCACCCAACGCAAACCCCTCGATATTCAGCCCAAAGCCTTCATTCAGCGGGAAGCCTTCATCCAACGGGAAGAAGAATACGACGGAGCCAAGCAACTGGAAGAAAGCCGTCATTCTGCCAAAGAAGCCACCGACCCCATCCCCGCCCAACGCGCCAAAGAAGAAGCTGAACGGGAAGGCCAAGCAGCTCTAGAAGCCGCCGAAGCCCAAGTACCCGAAACAACACCCCCACCCCCCGAAGAAACCCCCGAAAGTCCCAACGCCGAAAAACGGGTAGCCGAGCCCACCCCTACCCCCCCCGACAAACTCAAACCCAGCAAAGCTAAAGCGAAGGGCGAAGTCGGCAAAGACCTAGATGACGCCAGTGCCGGTATCTGCAACGACGGTGCTGCCAAAGCTCAACAATTAGCCGACAACGAAGCCGCCCACGACAGCGCTGCCGACAAGCGCCAACAATTCGAAGCTGCCGTCGAACCCCCTGCCAAAGAAGGCCAATCCCGCGCCAACGCCAGCCAAGTCGAGACGATCGACGAGACTTCAGCCCCCACCCCCGACAAGGAAGCATCTCGTTCGGAACTGAACCAAGCGATCGATGCCAACGTTCCGACCGATCTGGACGCCCTGAATAACTTCAAGCCGGAAGAAAAAGCTTCCGTCATGGGCAATCAAGTCTTGGCCCAAAGCCAGACAGACGTGGGCGCAATCCAAGGCACCTACAAAGAAATTGAGAATGCTCCTCCGGCCCCCCCGCCTGAAGCGGCGACACCGCTACCGGAGATCGAACAAGCTCCTGAAACGCCTGCGCTGAACTTGGGCGAAGGGGCAGTGCCCGATCTAAAAGAAGAGCATGTGGATGTCAGCGAGTTCACCCAACAAGCGGACAATATCTACGCGGAAGAAGGCGTTGGCTCCGACCTGCAAGCGGAAATCGAGCAAGTGCAGGATGGCGAGCTAGGGGAGGCCAACCGCGAACGCTCTGACCTAGACGAAAAGGTTGCCACCCAGCCCACCCAAATCAAGTCTTTTGCCAAAGAGCAGCAATCGAAAGTTAAATCCGACCTTCAGAAAGAGGAGAACAGCGCCAAGAAGAGCATGAAGGATAAGCGCCAGCAGGAATTGGATGCCTCTGCCAATAAGCAGAAGACCACCAAGACCGCGATGGAGCTGAAACGGGAGGCGGTCACTAAGAAAATTAACGGCATTTACGAGGGTGCCAAGAAAAAGGTCGATGGCAAGCTCAAGTTCCTCGAAACCAAAGCCTTGGTCTCGTTTGCTTTGGGACAGGCGAAGTTTTCTGCCAAGTTCGAGCGGGATGCTAACCGGGATATTGATGATTGGAAGAGCGATCGCTATTCTGGCCTGTCGGGTGCTTGGGCCTGGGTTAAGGACCAGTGGGAGGATGTGGGCAACTTCCCCGAAGTGCAGCGCATCTTCGATCGCCATCGCGAAGCCTTTATCAAGAACATCGACGGGCTAATCGTCGAGATCGACCAGCAGAATCAGAAGACGATCGACGAGTGCAAACAGATCCTCGAAGATGCCCGCATTGAAATTGAGGAATTTGTTGCTGGGCTGGGGCCGGAACTGCGCAAGGCGGGTGAAGATGCCCAGAAGGAGACGGAGAAGAAACTGGCCGATCTCGACAAACATATCGATGAGGAAAAAGAAAAGCTACAGCAGAAGCTGTGCGACCAGAAGGAAAAGGCGATCGCGGCGATCGATAAGAAAATCGAGGCCATGAAAGAGGACATGGCGGGCCTGGTCAACAAGCTGGGCAATCTGCTGCTCGATGCCGCCATCAAGTTCTTCAAATGGGCTTTGGAAAAAGCGGGTCTCGATCCCGGTCCCTTGATGGAAGTCATCAACAAGGGCAAAGCCGTCATCAAGAAGATTGTCACCGACCCGATTGGCTTCTTGGGCAATTTGCTCAAAGCTGTCGGCGGCGGCATGGACCTGTTTGTCAGCAATATCAAGAAGCACCTGCTCAACGGTTTGGTGTCTTGGCTGACGGGTGCGATGGGGGACTTGAATATCCAGTTACCCGAGACGTTCGACCTCAGGGGCATATTCTCGCTGGTGTTGCAGGTTTTGGGACTCAACTACGATACGGTGCGCGAACGGCTGGCCGCGAAGGTCGGCGAACCCGTAGTGGCGGCTGCCGAGAAGGGAGTCGAGATCCTCCAGGCAGTGAAGCAGGATGGCCCCATTGCTCTGTGGAACATGCTGAAGGAGAAGGCTGCTGAGATTAAACAGAACGTGATGGAGGGGATTCGCGATTGGGTGATTGCGGAGGTGGTGAAGAAGGCCATTCTCAATATCGCGCTGATGCTGAATCCGGCAGGGGCGATCGTTAAAGCCGTCATGACGATCTATGACGTGGTGATGTTCTTTGTGGAGAACATCGACCGAATTATTCAGTTTGTCAAATCGATTATCAATTCGATCGCCAACATTGCCAATGGTGCTGTCGGTCAGGCATCGGCATTTATCGAACAGGCACTGGCAAAAACAGTGCCCATCATTCTGTCGTTCCTCGCCCGCCTGTTGCAACTGGGTGGTGTTGGCAAGGCGGTGAAACGTATTATTGATAAGATTCGAGACAAGGTTCGCCAGATATTGGATAAGGCGATCGACTTTATTGCTAAGAAAGCAAAAGGACTTTTCAAAGGGAAGGACAATAAACCTGACAAGCGGACACCCAATCAAAAGCAAAAGGACTTAGATAAAGCTCTAGAAAAATCTCAGAAACTCTTAAAAGCAAAAGGAGCGACGCCAGAACAAGTTAATAAAAAGTTGCCTAAGATTAAATCTACTCATAGGCTCAAGTCATTAAAATTGATCAAAATCAAAACGGGTAAATACCACATCGAAGGAAAAGTCAATCCTAATGGTCAGACCCCTGATGAAGACCTGGGTGATTGTAGCGAAGCCAGTATGGAGGCGAAGATTGGCAGCAAGAGTGTTAACCAAGTGATTGCCAGCTCGAAACTAAGATATAGTATCAACGGCAAACAAGTAAAACCCAATCAGGACCATGCAATACGAGCAGATGTTGTTAAATTTGCCTCTAAAGCTTGTGCCGGTTCTCCCTTCCCTCCCATAGATGTTTTCCCTGGAGTTACCCATGTTGTCATTGATGAAGGACACCATCGCTTCGTCGCTTCTAGATTAAGTAATGTAGCAGTTAATATCTCAGGAGAACATAGGGAAGCCTTCCCACCTTACGACCCGAGCACAGAAAACTATGAAGCTATCTTTAGCTGGAGGGATATAGAATGGCGCTAAATTTAATTCAGTCGGAAATCTATTTTTTGCTTAAACGGTTTGTCGATCGTCAGAGAATAGCTTTCGATCTTCTCAAGACAGTACGACCAGATCTGATTTCAATGTCAGAGGGAAAAATTTCCCGACCGTCAAAAGAGTATATTAAATCCACATCATTGGGCGATTGGGGGGATAACAAAGAATGGACGTACCTGATTCATGGTCGAGGATGCCGACTGATTCATAAAGAAACAGACGAGCGCATTGAGTGGAATGCACCAGACCTAAATAGATTTGATCCTTATTGGTTTACCAACTGGGTTCAATGGGCACTTTCCTCAAAGAGTAAATTTGTGGAAATACCTACCATCAGATTACGCCTTGAACAGAATAACGAAAATCTTACAAATCTGATCTTTAAGACACTAGATGAATTGAAAAAATCAGGAGAAATAAACTATCACAAAAAAACCACCAATATGTATTCTCTAAGAAAAGCATAAAATTTCAGATTCATTAATTTATAGGCGCAGATTATCTAAAGGCTTATTTGTTCATCATGTCCAGGCTCTTTTGAGGTGATAGAGACTATGTCAAGTTCCTCTACATATATTTCGAAAGAAGGCGATCCACCTACACCAAGATTAGAGTTTCATGGTCCTGGTTTTTCATGTTGGATTAGAATTCTTGAGGTAAGGCTATTACCGCATGATAGGGCTGCTGGAATGGACTATCACCTCATCCTCGATCTCCCCTACGACCTCTACCAAATCATCGAGTCTCAGTCCCTTTTCAACAGCGAGCCCGCCCTGCGCGGTGCCCACCAAGGCGCTAAATTCGATCGCGATCGTCCCATCCAACTCACCGTCACCCTAAAACCCGAATACTGTTCGCACCTTCAAGACTACGACACCCCAGAGCGAGTTGCCTCCTACCTCCAACGCCTCAGCGAAGCCCACACCAAACTACAAGAGTCCACTAACGAAGCCTCTCCAACCACAGCAACCGAACCTGACCCCCTCCTGCAAACTGAAAACTGGCTGTGCCTCAGCGTCAAACAAACCCAAGACTCCGGCGAAGTCGGCTACGAAACCTTTTGGCATCACATCAACCCCCATACCCTCTACGAAGCCGCCACGTCAGGCGGAAAACTCATCGAAGAAGCGACGGAATTTCTGACTGAATGGATCGAATCTAACTTCGTCGAAACAGCAGAAGAAACCGCCAACCAACTCATTAAAGAGATCGGTCAAACTCTAGAAACCGCCCTCGATCGCACCCTCACCGAACTCGATCGCCAACTAGAGGACGATCCCCCCTTATTAGCAACCGTCAAAAACTTCTTCGATACCGAAGGCTGGCCCTACGCCGAATCCGACAGCGAAACCGCCCTACAACTCGCCTTTGAAGGGGAAAACGGCAAATGGACCTGCTACGCGATCGCCAGCGAAGAGCGACAAGACTTCATCTTCTACTCCCTTTGCCCCGTCAACGCCCCAGCCGACAAGCGGCTGGCTATGGCCGAATTCATCACCCGCGCCAACTACGGCAACATTCTCGGCAACTTCGAGATGGACTTTGACTCGGGCGATATTCACTACAAAACCAGTATTGATGTTGAAGGCGATCGCCTCTCTGCATCGCTTCTCAAGCCCTTGGTCTATACCAATGTAGCGATGATGGATCGATATTTACCCGGCATCCTGTCAACCATCTATGGCGATGCCCCCTCCCCAACTGCATCGATTTCAGAAGAACCGCCTCAGGACGAACGATCTCTAGATCCAGGACTGGAGTTGTCGCGATGAAAAACCCCGACACTAAACCCAAAAGTGCAAGTCAGTCGCGGCAAACCACCCACGATCCATCCTTTTTTGGAGGCGATCGCGATAGTTCGTTTTTCTCGGGGGACGCGATCGCGCCAACCGCTCCCTTTTTCAGCGCAGCTTCCGGCGATGGCGGCAGCGTTCAGAGAATGCCAGCGTTTGAGAGCGAGCAAGATAATTCTTCTGCCACTCAGCTACAGCGAATGCCAGCATTCGACAGCGATCGAGATGCCTCCCCTCCGGTCCAGTTGCAACGCCAAGAGACAGGACCGGAGATGCAGGCAGAAGAGTCTCCCACCGAGGAGGCCGATAACGTACAGGCCAAGCTGAATACTGCCGGAACTCCACCGCCCCCTTCATCCCCCGATCCCCCTAGGTCTCCCCTAACACAAACCTTTTTTCAGCCCAAATTGACGGTGGGTCAAGCAGGCGATCGCTTTGAACGGCAAGCAGACGCGATCGCCGATCGTGTTGTCACTGCCAGTGACTCTCAGCCGTTGCAGAAGCAGGCGGATGCGATCGATCGCGTTCAAACCCAAGCCATCACCAACACCAACCAACAGGTCGTCGATAAACAAATCGAAGAGGCGATCGCCGCCGCCAAATCCGGCGGTCAACCGCTGGCAGATGGCGTGCTAGCAGAGATGGAAAAGAAGTTTGGTACAAGCTTCAAGTCAGTGCGCATCCACACAGATGGAACCGCTGCCGAACTCTCAATACGTCTGGGAGCCAAAGCCTTCACCCACGGCAAACACATCTTTTTCAACACCGGACAGTATTCTCCCGATGCTCCTGACGGTAAACGCCTCCTCGCCCACGAACTCACCCACGTTCTCCAACAAGGAGAAAGGATCGCGACGAAGCTCCTACAAAGAAGCACCGATACACCGGCTGGAAATAATACCGATCCAGAAACTAGCGACCCAGTCGATCTAGACTCACAACCTCCAAAAATCAAACTAGGACCGTTAAGAGTCCCTCCATTCAAACTCTCTTCAGACGGCGGCATCAATCGCGCGGGTCTATATAACAGCCATTCCCTCTTCCGCGCGCAGAGTTATGCCAGAGGCGTCATCAAAGGTGAGACTCCAGGACAAGTGCAAAAATGGGAAAGTGCGGTAAAACCAGATGGCATCGAGCAAAAACTCACAGCTGCCCCCTTTAACTTCGACCCCAACAAACTTTACGGTGTTGGCTTTAAAAAGGCCCCAATCAAGCGTAAAAAGACTATTGGCCGTCAAAGCAACCTCGACTTTTTTCGAATGGGAACCCCCAAAAATCTCGCTAAAGGGTTACTTCGTCCATTTTGGAATAGGGAAAAGAAATTTCAAATTCATCACGTCGATCACATCGTCGAACTACAAGTTTCGGGCTGGCCGAGAACTGCGGGGGCATGGGCGAATGAAATCGACAACTATGAAATGCTCGATGGCAAGTCTAACACGAGTTCTGGAGGAACCATCTCTGCCGACATCCATAAGCGAGTGAATGAATTCATCAAAGCTGGAGGTCGTACACAGCTACACAAGAGAGATCGAAAGAAAGGTAAAAAAGGAATTCTCAAAAACTACGACATCACCTTTGAAGGGGCTCCCATGGGTTCCCTTGAAGATCCAAAAGGCAAAGTTTCCCGATGGAGCAAAGCTCAAGTTGAAGCTGGTGAACATATAGATGCCTTACTCGGTAGTTCTCAACTGAGTCTCTATGACATCACTGACCCCAAGCCACCTAAAACAAGTATTTTCTCCAAACATACGCTACAGAACGAACGTGTGATGGGGTCCTCGACCCGCTTCGTTGTCTATCTAAATGCTTTTGGAGGTCCGAATGCTTGGTTCTCATGGGAGGACCCCAGTACGACGGTTAAAGAACCTCAAAAGAAACGAGACCACGAGCAAATCAAAGGTTTCTATGTAACAGAAATTGGTTTCAATCCCAAACAAGAAGGAGATGAGTTAGGCCACATTTGGGGTCTGCCGTTTAAACATCAAAGAGATAAAGCCAAACTTATCGGCAGCAATCCGATTAGATTATCTGTCAAGAAATTGCCTGGATTGGAATATGCTGGCTACATCGACAAGAGCGGATTGGAAAATCTCGACATCCTTCTTAAAGCATTAAGTCCAATTCAGACTGATGGAATTGGGTTCGATAATCAAGGCTTAGTTCTGAGAGGACGAGTATCTCCCACAGTACCATTAATCGGCGATGCTTCTATCGATATTATTCTCGCCGGCAACGATCTTCGAGCTGAAAAAACATTCTCGATAGGAGATCTTTCTATTCCATCTCCCTTCTCAGTAACCGGATCTACCCTGACGGTTGCTTTGGGAACGAACAGTGGTTTACAGATTGCTGGGGAGCTTTTCTTTGGAATCGAAGGAGTTGGCGATGGTGCCATTAGAGGGGCTGGAAGCAAAGATAGCTTTGCTTTAGAAGGTGAATTTAACTTTGACACAGAGCTATTCGATCCAGCCAATATTTCGGTAACTTATCAGGATAAGAAATTTGGGATGTCGGGAGTTATTGGCATTCCATCTGGCAAAGTCAAGGGCGTAAAGTCAGCCACAATTACGGCTTCATATGCTGAAAATACCTTTAGCGCTAGTGGCGAGGCCGAGCTAGATATTCCCGGAGTTGAAAAAGGCTCTCTATCTGTCGAGTCTTCGGAGCGCGGTTGGGAAATTGCGGGTGAGTTCAGTCTCAAACAAGATATCCCTGGCATCAAGAGTGGTTCGGTTACAGCCAAAGTTGCCAAAGTCGCAGGCGAAAAAGGCTATCAAGTAACCGCTAAAGGGACTGCCGAAGCCGATATCCCCGGTATCACCTCGTCCCTCTCGGTGGAATACGACAACGGTGCCCTCACCATCGAAGGTATGGCTTCCTACAGCCGCAACATTCTCTCCGGCGAGATTAAGGTGGGAGCGAGTAACCGAGCCCTCGACGATGGCGGTCAACCCACGGGCGACCCCACCGATACCTTCCTGGTTTTCGGCAGCGGTTCTCTCACCGCTCAGCTCACTCCTTGGCTCAAAGGCACTGTCGGAGTCAAATTCTTGCCCAATGGCGAAATGGTGGTATCTGGCAAGCTTGCCGTGCCCAACTCCATTCCGATATTCGACTTCGACATACCGAAGACTAACGTGCTGCCGATCCCCACAGTGGATATTCCCATCTTTGCCATTCCGGTGGGTCCTAAGAGTATTGGGTTAAAGGCCAGCATTGGTGGAGGTCTCGATGTCTTTGCCAGCATTGGTGCAGAGCTGAGAGGGTTGGAGTTAGGGTTGGAATACAACCCTGCCCATCCCGAAGAAGCCCGCGTCACTGGAGGGGGAGCACTGGCGATGCCGGTGAAAGCGGGAGCCTCACTGTTTGTCAAAGCGGGTATCGGTCTCAATGCCGTCATTGGTGGGGTGGATGGCAGTTTGATCCTGTCTGGCGGTTTGGAGTTGGATGAGGTGCCCAGTCTGGGCATCAATATCGATTGGTCACCGAAGTCTGGACTGGCGATCGATGCCCTCCTCGATGTGGCAGTTCAGCCGAAGTTTGTCTTTACGATCGATGGCGAGATCGAAGCTTGGTTTGCTTGGTGGGACAAGACATGGCGATGGAATTTAGCCCGATATGAATACGGCCCCGATATGACTTTTGGGATGACATGGCCCATGCATTACCAGGAGGGAGAGCCCTTCAATATTTCCTTCTCAGATATTGAATGGAAGACTCCCAAGATTAACGCCAGAAGTTTCGTGAAGGGTCTGATTAAAGATATTCGAAGTCAAAGGGATTAACTTGGCGTGCCGATCGCCCCTTGTCCCACTCTGTCTCTAAACTTTCTACAGGACTAGAACCTCCCATGACTGCCATGACTGAAGAGTTGACTGCTAAAGACCTCAACAACCAGGGGGTAGAGCTATTCCTCCAAGGCAATATCGCCGCCGCCAGAGCCAAATACGATCGCGCCTTAGAGCTCGATAGCCAAAACTCCAGCACCCTGAATAACTTGGGCTATACCTACGCGTATGAAGACCGGCACGAAGAGGCGATCGCCTATTACGAAAAAGCCCTAGCCGCCAACCCCGAAGACGCCACTGCGCACCTCAACTTGGGCAATTCCCTCGTCAGTCTGGGGCAAATCGAGTCGGGTTTGCACAGTTTGCAACGGGCAGTAGAGGTGAACCCGCGCACCGAACAGGCTTGGGCAGGCATCGCCAAAATCGCTCAACTGAGCGGCAGTCTCTCCGCAGCAGAACGAGCCTGGGCAGAGGCGATCGACATCAATCCCGACAATCTCGACAACATTTACGGTTTGGGGGTGGTGTTGGCGATGCAGCAGAAATATGCTGAGGCGATCGGCGTCTTTCAAGCCCTGCTCGAAGTCGATCCCACCCATACCGACGCGATCGCGCAACTGGGCATTGTCTATCTCATGCGCCAAGATCTGAGTATCGCCCGAGACATCTTCCGACAGGCATTGGGTCTAGAACCCGAGCACGAAACCGCTCGCTACCACTTAGCCCTCGCCCACGCCACCGCCGGAGACTCGCAGGCAGCTCAGCTAGAACTACAGCGTCTAGTGGCGATCGCCCCCCACAATCTCAAAGCTCGGGTGGATTTAGGGGTCTTTCAACTGGCCGCTGGGGAGTTGGACACCGCCCTACAGCAGTTCGACAGCGCTCTCGAACGAGAGCCCGATCTCAGCAAAGCCCTGTACTACAAAGCCCTGACACTGCAACAACAGGGGGATGTCGAGACGGCAAAAGCGATCTTGCAACAACTGAGTCAGCGAGACGATGACGAGTATGGCATCAAAGCCAACACCTATTTAGACACCCAGATTTAGCGATCGCCCTCGCGATTCCCTTCGCATCACTCATTCCAGTAGGAGAATCCCATGTCCCACCGCAAATCTCGACCCCACCGCAAAACCTCCAAACTCGAAGAAAGCCGCGAACCCTTTTTCGATCGCACTCGCTCCGGCGATCGCAATTTCTTCTCCCCAGCCGCTCCAGCCCCCGTCCAGACCAAGCTAGAGATGGGCAAACCCGGCGATAAATTCGAGCGAGAAGCAGATACTGTGGCTGACTCGGTTGTGAACGGACAAGCCGACTCCCCCGTTCAACAGAAACCCGAAGAAAGCCTACACCGCCAAGCTGAAGAAGAGGAGATGGCCCAGACCAAACTCCAGATGCAGGAGGAAGAGGAAGAAGCCCCTCAAGCCAAGCTTCAAATGCAAGAAGAGGAGGAGATGGCTCAAACCAAGCTCCAAATGCAATCTGAAGAAGAGGAGATGGCTCAAACGAAATCGGAGTCAGGCGCACCAACCGCTACACCTGCCCTAGTCGATCGCATTCGCCCAACGAAAGGCTCGGGCAATCCCCTGCCCGATCGCACCCGTGCCGAAATGGGAGCCCACTTTGGCAGAGACTTCAGCGACGTGCGCATCCACACCGACGGCGACGCCGTAGACATGAACCGCCAACTCAAATCCCAAGCCTTTGCCCAAGGCAAAGACCTCTATTTCAACCAAGGCAAATTCGACCCCCAATCCAAAGACGGCAAACATTTGCTCGCCCACGAACTCGCCCATGTCGTGCAGCAAAACAAAGCCAAACCCAAACCAACCCAGTCAGATACGAATTAGCGATCGCTAGTCTCCCCATCGTCTCTTAATGCGGATCGGACCCCTTTCCCCGACCCCTGTTTTCCCTTCGGGCTTACTTCCATGACAACCCTCCTAGCCCCCAGAACCCTCCCCGCCGCCAACACTCGCGGCCTAGAACAGGCCCTCGACTACCTAGCGCGAGTCATCCAATGGCGCATCGAAGCCACCTTCCACCGCAACGGCACCGCCCCTCCTCCCATGCCCCACCCCAGCAACGCATGGCTGGAAGGAGACACCCCCCTAGCCCAATTCATCCGCCAGCAAGAACTGGACAACTTCGCCCAAATCGCCCTATTTATCGCGCTAGCCCCCCACCTACAACCCGACTTCTTCGATCGCACCATTACCGCCCAACTGCCCCAAGCGGGAGACTATCCTCAAATTGGCGGCTGGCGAGGAAAATCCCATCGCGGCTTTCTGCCCACTGGAGAGACCGTGTTGTTTATCTTGGCCGGAGACGACTTCGGCGATCGCCTGCGACTGCAACAGCTCTTGGGCTCGGATAGCCGCTTAGCCCGCGATCGCATCCTCTACCTCGATCTCCCCGCCGAAGGGGAACCCCTCATGAGTGGCAAATTGGCGATCGCCCCTGACTACATCGACCTATTCACCCAAGGGCAATTTTCTCAACCGCAATTCAGCACCCGCTTTCCCGCCCGCCACATCACCACCGAAATGGACTGGGACGATCTGGTGCTCAACGCCCAGACCCTACAGCAAATTCGCGATTTAGAAGCCTGGATCGCCCATTCCCCCACCCTGCTGCACGAATGGGGCATGAAAAAGACCCTCAAACTGGGTTACCGAGCCCTGTTTTACGGTCCCCCCGGCACTGGCAAAACCCTGACCGCGAGTCTACTAGGCAAATACACCGGCAAAGAAGTGTACCTGGTCGATCTCTCGATGGTGGTGAGCAAATATATCGGCGAGACAGAAACGAATCTGTCCAACCTATTCGCTCGGGCTGAAGGGCGGGATTGGATTTTATTTTTTGACGAAGCCGACGCCCTCTTTGGCAAGCGCACCAACGTTCGAGATGCCCACGATAAATATGCCAACCAAGAAGTCAGCTACTTACTCCAGCGGGTGGAAAATTACGACGGCCTTGTCATCCTCGCCTCTAACTTCAAAAGCAACATTGACGAAGCCTTTGTGCGCCGCTTTCAATCGATTATTCATTTCCCTATGCCCAGTCTCAAAGAGCGATCGCAATTGTGGGGTCAAGGGTTTCCCAAACAAGTGGAATTAGATGAGACCGTGGATCTCCAAACCCTATCCACCCAGTACGAACTCACGGGTGCCGATATTACCAACGTGGTTCAATATTGCTGCTTAAAAGCCCTGCAACGGGGGGGGAAGGCCGTCATTCAGCAGAATGACATCACACAGGCCATCAAGCGGGAATTTAGCAAGGTGGGCAAGATCGTCTAACCGCAGCCATCTCTCGATCGTCCCACTCTGCTGCTGTCGAGCATTGCTCCTCCCCGTCCAAAGGACAACTGGAGTTTGGGGTTTGGGCGCTTTGGTCGGGGTGGCAGGGCTCGGGTGAGGGTAACACTTTTGGTCAATCATCAAAGCTTCAAACCCTTACCAAATTGGCTGTTGTGAGATCTGCACTCTGCTCGAAGTGTTACCCAAAAACACCAGTTCTTGAACCATGCCGCCCTGCTCATTCCGCACCAATCACCTGAATGCAGTATCAGTTGCTCTAGCAACAGGAAATACCAGTTGGAATTTGATGGGTATGTTCGCGGGTTAGAGCGTATCTGGATCGATTCCCTTTTGTCGGAGTTTATCCAGCAGTTGTTCGGCCCTCAAGCGTTCCCGATCGGCCCGCAGGCTCTCCTGCTCGCGTAACTGTCGCTCCTGCTCGGCGACCTCTGCAGGTGCCGTCAGTCGATTCCCCTCTCGGTCGTACCAGTACAGCCACTCTCTCTGGCAATTTCGGTAAGTGCCAGTCTCTCTGCCCAAGCCCAGGCCAATCTCGGGCAACCAAACAGGGTCGCCCTCCAGCAAGACGTAGCGATCGCCTTCAAGTCGGTAAATCTCTAGGGGCTGACGCCGTTTGCGGGAGCAGTAAACGGGATTGTAGATCGCGTAGTACAACACTCCGATACTGGCGTAGTCTGCCAGCTTGGAGCCGTACTCTTGCCCGTAGCTGCGAGAGACGTATTCCATAACCAGAATGGGGAGCGCGCCCTCATGCCAGACCACATAGCTCTGTCTGCCATCCGAGCGATCGAAGTGTGCCACCCCCAGGCTCAAGAAGCCATCGGGGACAATGGCAGGTGTATTGAGTTTGTAATAAACCCCTAAGTTGATGCCCCAGAACCAATCATTGCGATCGCGCCAGTGCCAAGCGAGGATGTCGCCCAGGAGGCTGGCGACGAGCGTTTGCAATTCGCTATCCACAGGGGCAAAGTCAGTTTCGGGCAGTTCGTCTTGAGTGGGGAGGTGTTGGCGGGGTTTGAACTGTACCATCAGCTCTGCTCCAATTGAGCTCACTCTATCGTAGCGCTGGCTGCAGTGTCGCTGATGGTGATTTGGTAAAGATGGTGGGGAGTAGCGCTGGAGGGGGATACAGTAGTTCTCTCACTGCCCGAGCAACCAGCTCCAGCCTAGGGAGTGGATTCTGACAGGGTTTGACGAGTATTTTTCATGCTACTTTTGTGTCTCCTTCTTGTTGCTTGAAGGCCGCCCTTCGCTGAGCGAACATGGAGATGCCGAGCACCTGCTTTGCCCAATTGTCGACATCTATCCCTCGCATGGTTTCGAGCGCTCGTTTGACTAAGGGTACTGTCAACTGGACGGTACATAACGGGAGCGTCAGAATCAGTCGCCCGACCTCTTGCAACGGACTGCGCTGGCTAAAGAGCTTATATTTGCCAAACAGTGACTCAAGCACATCTGAGCTAGCCACCCAAGTTTGGGTGTCATCGAGGGAACTCCCTTGCTGCTGGATATAGTCAATCACCTGCGTTCTCAAGGCTTGCCCTTGTTCTGAGAGATTCATCTGTTGAGTGGCCTGAGCAAACTTGAGGTGGGATTGGCGGTTGAGCCCCTGTTGCTTGAGTTGCTCGTTAGCTCGTCTCACCAGGCTGAGTAGTTGTTCGTAGACTTGACTCCCCGAACTGACTCCGAGTGACTGCGCGATCGCGCAGGATGCTAGAAAAATAGCATGTTCATCCGACCGCTTAACCGTTATATGGACAACGCAAATCTTGCATGGGGAAAGTTAACCTAAAAAACAGAAAGTGATTACCCTAGCATTAGCCCCCTTATATCTACGTCAGTTCGACAGACGCCTGTCGAACTCAGGTTATATCTATGAGAGCAGAAAACCATTGCCCCCTAGGCGGAAAACCCCGAGATTTAGTCAGAAGCGAACGATCGCCGTGCGGATATCCTCAATGGTGAGGAGACGGCGAAACGGCAGCTTTGCGCTGGCGTAGCACTCGGCTCCCCCCTGTTCGCGATCGACCAAAGCTAGAATTCCGCCCACCTCGTAACCTGCACCCGCGATTCGCTCCGCTGCCTGCAAGGCAGAAGCACCGGTCGTGACGACATCTTCCAGAATCCAGATACAGGTGTTTTCCGCCAATGCGGGGCCTTCGATATAGGCTTGGGTGCCGTGACCCTTCGCTTGCTTGCGGACAATGAGGGCGGGCAGATTCGTCAGCCCCTCGGTGTTGTAGACAGAGGCGATGCTGACAGCAGAAACAATTGGGTCGGCGCCAAGAGTGAGACCGGCTACAGCTTGGGTACTGGCAGGCAGCTCGGCGAGCAGTAGTTGCCCCACCAGATATGCCCCTTGGGGGTGTAGGGTGACGGGTTTGCAGTTGATGTAATAGCTGCTCTTTTGGCCCGATGCGAGGGTGAAGTCTCCTTCTCGGTAGGCGAGTTCGCGGATGAGATAGATGAGGGCTTGTTTTTGTTCGGCAGGAGCAAGAGTGAGGGGCGATCGCGATAGTAGCAGCATGGTTGAAGGTGAGTTGACTTGATGCGAACGAGCTAGATAGCCTCTGGCTGGGCGGCATGTTGGCGCATGGCAGTGACAAATTGACCGAATAAGTAATCGGCATCGTGGGGGCCGGGGCTGGCTTCGGGGTGGTATTGCACCGAGAAAATGGGTAAGGTTTTGTGCCGGATGCCGGCAATGGTGCGATCGTTGAGGTTGAGATGGGTGATTTCGAAGTCTGCCTCGGCGTTGATGGCATCGGCAGAGACGGAAAAACCGTGGTTTTGGCTGGTGATTTCCACCTGGCGATCGAGGCCGCAGGGTTGATTGAGACCGCGATGGCCGAATTTGAGTTTGAAGGTGTCGCTGCCCATCGCTAGGCTGAGAATTTGGTGGCCCAGGCAGATGCCAAACATGGGCTTGCCCTGCTCTAACAAGGCTTTGGTGGTTGCAATACCCTGGGTGACGGCAGCGGGGTCGCCGGGGCCGTTGGAGAGGAAAATGCCGTCGGGGTTGTGCTTCAAGATGTCTTCGGGAGTAGCCGCTGCGGGCAGGACGATGACGCGGCAGCCGTAGCTGGCGAGGCGGCGGAGAATGTTGCGCTTGACGCCGAAGTCGATCGCCACAACGGTCAGAGTTGGATTGCGATCGCCCTCAATCTCCCCATATACCCATTCGTCGCAGGTCGGCTCTAGCCATTCATAAGCCTCGCTTGCAGTCACCACTGCGGCCAAATTCAAACCGGCCATCGATGGAATCGCACGAACTTTGGCTAAGAGCGTTGCGGGATCTGCAATCTCTGTAGAAATGCCGCCATTGGTGGCCCCTTCGCTACGAATTTTGCGGGTGAGGGCGCGGGTGTCGATGCCGTAGATGGCGACGATGCCGTGCTGTTTCAGATACTCGGGCAGGGGGGTCTGGCTGCGCCAGTTGCTGGGCATGCGGGAGATGTTGCGGGCAATGACTCCCTTGATTTGGGGGCGATCGGATTCGCTGTCGAGGTCGTTAATGCCGGTGTTGCCCAGTTCGGGATAGGTAAACGTGACAATTTGACCGCAATAACTGGGGTCGGTCATGACTTCTTGGTAGCCAGTCATACCCGTGTTGAAGACCACCTCTCCGAGGGTGGTCCCTTCAGCGCCAAACGACCAGCCGCGATAGGTGGTGCCGTCTGCTAACACCAGTAGCGCGGGTTTGCGGGAGGCGCGATGGGGGTCGAGCATAGTAGGTGAGGCCAAAATCGCCAACTAATCATAGCGTTTGGGGGATAGTTGTCGGTGGAGTTTGGCCGCGCTATGCTTCCAACTGCGTTTCTGCATCCAACACCTTGACGACTTGACGGTAGATCGTCTCCGCCTGCTCAGGTGAGTTGCCAATACTGGTCAATCCCACTTTGCCAAACTCGGACAGTGTGCCCATGAGGTGAAAGAGCGTTCCAGTTTCGGTGCTGCTGTCGAAGTGCAGCCGGTGCAGAGCAATGATATCCATCAAATCAGTGGGCAATAGGCCTCGGTATTGCTCCTTTTTCAGATTATCGGTGGCGGTATAGTACTTTGCCTGACCGTGGGGACTGTAGAACAAGCCATTCTCGAGATCGTAATGACCGTCTGTGAGTAGCTTGAGGGTCATTTGAGGATGGGTGGTGCCCCCTTTGCGGAGGTTAATTTCGATCGCCTGCAGATCCCAAGCCTCCACACCCGTTTTGGCCGGATCGCGAACGGCAATAAAATCCACACCAAACCGCTCGAGGGCACCCTTTTGGGATAAATTGCGCCCGATCGCCTGGCCCAATTCCTGCAGGCGCAGGCGATAGTCGGCATCTGCCGGGAACTGGCAGCCCAAATAAATTTGACCGTCTGGACCGCCCAAAATTTGGTCGTGGGTGGAGAGCACTTCCACTTCGCCGCTGGGGAGAATGACCATCTGTACGCTAGGCGATCGTTTGTGCTTCCCCTCCACAAACGCTTCCACAATCGCCCCCAATTCTGGAATGCGGCTGGAGAAGTTTTCCCAAGTTTCCCCCTGCGCTTGGAAGCTAGCCAAAGCGAATCCCCCTTGCAATACGGCAACTCGTTCGCAGTGAGAGGCTGCACCGGGAGCCGCGATCTCGAAGGGCTGCAAATCGAGTAAGGCATTCCCTTCGCCGGAAAACCCCTGATTGAGTTTGATCACCATCCGCTTCAGATGGGGCTGGCGCTCCCACAGGTCGGCGGCAGCAACGGCGAGATCCTCCACCGACTGCACCAAGTCGCTGCCATCGGGGTGGGGAATGCCGCATTCGGCAAAGATTTGGCGGCTGCCACTTTTGGTACCCCAATAGAGTAAGTCGGGGTTGAGGGCGAATAGAGGCACCTCCAATTGCAAGGATAGTTCCCGTTCCCAGGGGGTGGAGTTGTAGCAGATGGCGTAGGTGGAGGAGGTGACGTGCAGGGCACGGCGAATGCGCTCCATCAGGCGGGGGCGTTCGAGCAGCTTTTGGGAGAGGGGTTTTTGGGAGCCGTCATAGGTGGAGAGCAGCAGTAGGCGATCGCGGGCGTGGGAGAAGGGAATGCCGGAGAGTAGGTGGAGGTAATAGTCAACGACGATGGGGGAGAGCGGTTGCGAGGTGATATAGATGACGCGGGCGCGGGGATTTTGCAGGCGGATGAGGGAGAACAGGAGGCGTTCTTCGTAGTGATGCACCCCCGGAATCTTTTGCATTTCCCGCTGGTCGAGGCTGAGGGAGGGGAGCACCAGCATGGTGTATTCGCTGGTGTTGGATTCTTCGATCGCCTGCCAGTAGTCCCGCAGTTTGCCTTGCAGGTGCTGGAAGCGCTCGGCTGCAGTCTCGGAGCTAGGGTTGAGTGTTTGCAAGGATATCGCTCTCCCGTCGGTGTATGCCGCGAAGGCCATCTGATTTCAATCCTAGAAGGCATTCAAATCGGGCATGGAGAATATCTCAATCGCTTAATACAAGCGAGCCAGCAGCGGGAATGAGAACCTCTGCCGCACCCGAGCCCCTGGCATAGAAACCGAGTTGCCGATTCAATAGTGTCGGCAGTGTCGTTCGAGCGGCAGATCGGCTCGCAAGACAGCAAACCTCATTGGGATCGATTGCTCAGTAGTCCCAACAATGTCCCCGACACTCCCGAAATCGCGGCTAGGCTCCACAATACTGGGGCCAAACCAAATTTGGCTTCTGCAAGGCCAGCCAAGGCCAGAGGCAGCGAAAGGGCAATATTGATAGCATTATTTTGCAGGCCGAAAACCTTGCCTCGCAAGTCAGCCGGGGTTTGCTCTTGGATTAACGTCTGCATCGGGACTCCCACGACAGCACCCGAAAACCCCAGTACCCCAATAGCGAACAGACTGGGCCACAGTTGCTCGGGCACGAGCGCCAGTACCGTCAGAGCTGCAGCCATGCCGAGGGACCCCAAGCCGCTACAGACCGACCGAGGCAGGCGATCGCCCCACTTACCCACTACTAATGCCCCCAACCCCATACCGATGCCAGCAGAGGCTAAGAGGATGCCAAACTCCTCGGCTTCTAGTTGAGGAATCAATTCCGCCAAGCGCACTGCCAAAACGGCCAGCGCTGCAAAGATCGAGAATAAAATCACCAGTTGAATAATGGCAGCACGAACCCGGTTTGTTTGCCTCAAATATTGCAATCCTTCTTTTAAGTCGGCCCAGATGTGGCGATCGCCTGCGGTGGAGTCGCGATCGCCCTCTCCCGTCACCATTGCAAATAAGATTGCTCCGGCCAGCAGATATCCTCCCGCCACAAAGACTTCAGACCCCAACTCGGGGCCAAAGGACAGCCACTCGGAAACGCGGTTGGCCAAATCGAGTAGGGGCTCGCCAATCGCAAAACCGATAATGACCGAAGCCATCATGGTTGTGGTGTAAAGGGAGTTCGCAGGTAATAGGTAGCGCTTCTTGACGATGAGCGGAATGGCAGTTTGTTCGGCGGGGGCAAAAAATTGGGTGAGGGTGGAGACGGTGAAGGTAATGGCCAGTAGAGCTAGAAATCCCATCGGCCAGCCGGCGATCGCGGCATCTTCGCCAAACAGCCACAGTACGCTCGGCACGGCCAAAACCAATAGCCCCCGCACCAGATTGGTACCGACCATGACCCATTTCTTCGACCAGCGATCGACATAGACCCCGGCCAGCGAGCCAAACAGCACGGCCGGAATGGTGAATGCCACCATCACCGCCGAGACCCAACCACTAATCGATTCCCGTCCGGCTTGAAAGTGGGCGGCAATCAGGGCCACCAACAGCACGAGAAAGATCTTATCCGAGAGTTGCGAAAAGACCTGACCGCTCCATAGGGCTAAGAAATTGCGGTTTTTCAAGACATCTCGATACCGACCCGATTCCTCCTCTACTGGGGGAGAAGTCGGCTCTTCTGGGGCAGGGCTAGCAGGCGATCGCTCCGACATGACAGGCGGCTCGGCAACGGTGTTCTCGGTCCACTCGGTCATCGGTTTCTCGTTGAGTTGAATTGAACAAATGGGAGATAGGCGAGCGGGGTATCTGCGAGGTGCCAAAGACAGAGGGCGCTCGCGGGTTTTGGCTGCCAAACCCCTCCCGTTTGAAATGGACAGCTCCTGGACCCGAGCGCTCTTATGCGAGCAGTAGGATTGAGTATGTGAGACTGTTAGCGTCAATCTCAGCCAATCTGAACCTCGACCGATCGCCCCCGCTCAGCCCCGATCTCGCCTTATACCTCATGAGTATCCTAACCCTGCAATCCCTCCACAAAGACTTCGGCATCAAGGAGATTCTGCGCGATGCCAGCTTCAGCATCGACGAGAACGATAAAGTCGGGCTGATCGGCGTTAACGGCTCTGGAAAATCCACCCTACTCAAAATGCTCGCAGGCATTGAGCCCATTGATGGAGGGCAACGCCTCGTCAAATCTGGGGCAACCATCGTCTACTTGCCCCAACAACCCGATGTCAGCGAAGAACTCACCGTCCTCGAACAAATTTTCGCCGACAGCAGCGAGCAAATGAAGCTAATTCGACAATACGAAGATCTGTCCCACAAAATTGCCCGTGCCCCAGAAGACGAGTTAGCTCAACTCATGAGCCGCCTTACCAGCGCGACCGAGAAGATCGAACAGGCCGGTGCGTGGGACCTCGAAACCAAAGCCAAAATCGTCCTCAGCAAACTCGGGATCGACAATTTCGAGGCCAAAGTCGGTACCCTCTCTGGCGGCTATCGCAAACGCATTGCCCTTGCCACCGCCCTCCTGAGCGAACCCGACCTGCTCTTAATGGACGAGCCCACCAACCATCTCGACGCAGTCTCTGTTGAATGGCTGCAAACCTATTTGAGCGACTATCGCGGTGCCATTCTCCTGATTACCCACGATCGCTACTTTCTCGATCGCGTCACCAACCGCATCCTCGAAATCGATCGCGGCGATCTCTACGCCTACGCTGGTAACTATTCCTACTACCTCGAAAAGAAAGTCGCCGCCGAAGCTGCCGCAGTCCAGTCTCAACGCAAGCACCAGGGGGTTCTCCGTCGGGAACTGGCATGGCTCAAACGCGGTCCTAAAGCCAGAAGCACGAAGCAGAAAGCCAGAATCGATCGCATTGGCGACATGCAGGATCGCGAATTCAAGTCAGTGCAAGGCAAAGTCGAGATCGATACCCCCGGACGCCGTATCGGCAAAAAGGTGATTGAGCTGCAAGCAGTCTCAAAAGCCTATAACGGGCGCAGGCTGATCTCAAATTTCAGCTACGAATTCAGCCCCGAAGATCGCATCGGCATTATTGGTGGCAACGGTGCGGGCAAATCAACCCTGCTCGACATCATCACCGGACGCCTGGAACCCGATTCGGGAACAGTGGAAATCGGTTCTACCATCCACATTGGCTATTTCGATCAACATTCCGAGCAGATTTTGAGCGCGATCGAGCAACAGCAGCGGGTCATCGAATACATCAAAGATGTAGCCTCGTATGTTAGCACTGCCGATGGCAGCCAAATCAGTGCTTCTCAAATGCTGGAGCGCTTTCTGTTTAGCAGCGATCGGCAATACACCCCCATCCACAAACTCTCCGGTGGCGAAAAACGTCGCCTCTTCCTCCTGCGGGTTTTGATGAGTGCCCCCAATGTGCTCGTTCTCGACGAGCCCACCAACGATCTCGACGTTCAAACCCTGGCAGTTTTGGAAGAATATCTTGAAGATTTCACTGGCTGCGCGATCGCCGTTTCCCACGATCGCTATTTCCTCGATCGCACGGTCGATCGCATCTTTGCCCTCGAACCGGGCGGTCGTTTACGCCAATATCCCGGCAATTACTCCATTTACTTAGATTACAAACAAGCTGAAGCAACAGAAGCCAAAGCAGAAGAGAAGACAGTCCCTAAAACAGCCAAGTCTGACAAGCCCCTGAAAGAAAAATCTACAGCGCCCAAACGCCGACGCCTCTCCAATTATCAGCGCCGCGAATTAGAAGAACTCGAACTCAAAATTCCCACGTTGGAAGCACAGAAGGAGGATCTGGAGAAACAGCTCTACAATAATCCTCCGAGTGGCTTTAGCGAAGTGCAAAAACTCTCGGAACAACTCGCTGAGTTGAGTGCAGACATCGATCTGGCGACCGAACGTTGGCTGGAGCTGGCTGAGATGGAGTCGTAAAGGACAGGGTAACGTAGAAATGCCCAATTCTTCATAAAACCTGAGTTCGATGGCTCTGAATGGCCCTCACCCCCAGCCCCTCTCCCAAAATTGATCCTGCTGGCGAATTCAACAAAGCGTAATACTACTGCAGATACTGGCCAGTGTTAGCTGCCGTGAGTCAAAGGGAAGGAGGCCCAAGGATGGTAAGTCTGCTCGAATAGCGGGCTGTCAGAATAGACATACTCTGCGGAACTAGGCGGCAGGAATAAACTGGAAGGCCGACGGTACAAAGGTACAGGCAATCTTTGTCTCCAAAGTAGAAATCCCTTATCCACTCGGCATTTCAGACTATTTCTCTGTTTAAAACCGATGCTGTCTAATCGCGAGCGAGTGCGTTATGAGGTAGCTAGCCATGTCCTGCATGCCCCAAAAGATTCCTCCCATTCCCGAGCAAACAGCATCCGTAGCCCATCAAGCGTTTCCAAAAGGGACGACTGCGATGAACTTGCGGGATGAATTGGGCTCTCCCTACGAGGATGAGGACTTCAAGAGCTTATTTGGGCAGCGAGGACAACCAGGCCAGCCGCCAGGGCGACCAGCCATGATTGCGGTGATGCAATACATCGGCGATTTAAGCGACCGGCAAGCAGCGGATGAGGTGCGGGGGCGTATTGATTGGAAATATGCCTTGAGTCTGGAGTTAGACGATCCCGGCATTGATGCTTCAGTGCTGAGCGAATTTCGCCAACGATTAGTGCGTGGCGGTGTGGAACAACAACTGCTCGATAAGTTGCTGGCTCGCGCTCAGGAACGTTGTGAATTCCGGAAACTATGGCCGGAATTCACATGCGGATGGCCGCGCCGGATTGGCGGTTCTTTTGGGGCAGCCGATAGCTGAGGGTGCGGTTCGATGATGAGGAAATCAAAATTGTTAAGGCGCTGCTAGAAAGCTTGATCCTCAAGCACAATGCCAAACGAGCGTTTGCTGATGAGATAGAAACAAGTCGAAGCCCAAAATGAGGCACTCGCTTGAGCAGTGGGATGCAGTATCGTTTTCAGTGGGACCCGCTTAAGGCTCGGACCAATCTCGAGAAACATGGAGTTAGCTTTCGAGAGGCGGAGGGGGTTTTTGAAGATCCTATGGCTCTGACGCTTTTTGATGAAGAGCACAGTTTGTTCGAAGAACACTGGATTACACTGGGAAGGAAGATGGGTGGTCAGTATTTGCTGGTCGTTCATACGGCTGACGAGTATGAAGATGTTATTGACGTGCAAATCATTTCGGCAAGACGAGCGACTAAGCGGGAAATTCGTCGCTATGAAGAAGGAGAGCTATGAAAGCTGAATATGACTTTTCTAAGGCGGAACGGGGCAAGTTCTACCGTCCTAATTCAACGTTTAAGTCTCCCATCTATCTCGATGATGAGGTACAGGAATTTGTCAAAAGGAAGGCGGCAGAGAAAGGGATCGACCTGAATGATTTTGTCAATAATCTTCTGAGAAGAGAGATGGATTTGAGCTGATATTGATGGTGTCGACCTCGAAGGTGAGGGCAGGTTTACCTGCTCTTACCTTTGAGGAGCAAAACAATCTTGAGGGTCGTGCCCGTGTTTTTTCCCGCGCCAAGCAGCTACGGCGGGTGGGTGGGTGCGTTGCCCCTGCTTAGTTGATGGCACTGTTGGGCATTAGCGGGGTTGCGCGGGGGCGGCTTGGCGCGAATTGGGAGGCGCGATTAGCGCGGGTGGGGGGACTAGCATTGCCGTTGCACGCAGTGCGCTTGATGAGCGGCGATGCGGAACAGGCGGAGCGCAGCGACTTCATTTACGTACTAGCCTCGGGGGTGGACATGAGGGTAAGACTAGTTCCGTGGACAGTGTCTTCGTTCAATCAATCTATTAAGTGGCAACGAATAGCTTCTTGTTCATCAGCATCGAAGTTTTGTCTAAGATGAAAATGGAACCCATTTGAGTATTCACCAAAAGCCAGTTTTATAAAAGCTTTTGCCAATGCCAAGTAAGCTTGCTTATTCGCATACAAGACTGGAATTTTATTTTCAATAATAATTTTCATCTCCTCATCTATTTCTTGGTCAAAGTCGAATTTGATTCTATTCTCAGATGAGTAATCGTCAAATTCAAATTCAAATTTCTTCTTCATCTCTTTTCCTCGGTTTTTCTAGGCGTACTTATTCTGTCAAATTATACTAAAATGCCAAGCACAAATATATAGATTTAATTCTTCTTCATCCTATCACAAAAAGATACATTTTTGGCTCTCAAAGAATTAATGATATTACTGCGTTATATGAATATTTTCAATTACTCTGTTCCTCCCCCTAGGGGTTCTCCGCGTTACCTCAACATTAGTATGACGGGTAGGGCTTCCACCTGGCTGTAATGGATGTGTTTCTGTCCTTAGATTCACACCTGTTCCATCACCGAAATCAATGGTTAAATTGCTTTCTTGCAATGTATCAGGATTCAGAGGATTTGATTTTACAGTAAAATCACCATTTTCAACCCCTTCTTGGATTCGATCAAAGATTTCTTGAGATCTCTGACTTGGTGAGGAGGAACCACTATTTGGGTCTCCTCTACCCAGCCTCGATCCCAGAACTCCTAGGAGTGGAGCAAAGTTGAGTAGGTCAGGAAGAGAAAAGCATCCCTCGAGAAAATTAGTTGTACTTTCATAGGATCCTGAAAATGTGCTAACAATGTCGAACCCTTGTGCCAAACGCCCCGCTCCAGAGACACCTTTCAGCGCATTTGGTGTGTTTGCTCCCACCCCGAAAGAAAGAGCAAAGGTAGCTATCTGACCCAACTTGAATGCATTGCCCTCGTGCTGCTGCCTAGCCCAATCACCAAACTGGTCCTCGCGCAATTGGGTAGTGTATCCCAATGTGAAGGTATCGCCAATTGCCGCAGCAGACGGATCGACAACTTGCTCTAACAATGTGAGCGGTAGATCCTGAAACAGCATTTGAGCGAAGTCTCCTGGCAAATTGCTCAGGTTATACCGTTCCCTTTCCCCCGAATTCAGCTCGGCATTGCGTTGGCGGATGTAATCTCCCCTGGACATCAATCCTGATGGGTCGGTGAAATTGCTTGGGGAATTACCAACGTAGCGAGAGAGGTTGGCATCACCAGCGCCAAATCCAAGCGGGTCTTCCCCTACAAACTTCCCCGTCTGCGGGTCGTAGTAACGTGCCCGATAGAAGTACAGCCCGGTCTCCTCATCAAACTCTCGACCTGTATACCCAAAGCGGAATTCAACATCAGGATTGGTTTCACCCGTAATATTGCCAAAACTGTCATAGCTGATGTGATTGACCAGATTGCCATTAGCATCGAGCAGGTCTTTTACAGTTCCCTGAAACTATGCGCCCCGAGGCAACTGAGAGCTTTAGACGTACTGTGCCCAAATGAGAAGGAAATGGAGCGGCTAAGGAGGGTGGCAAGGGTCAGGCAGATTGTCGCAAGGCTGCTGAGGCGGAATCTGCCTCAATCCGAGAGCTCTTCCAAGCGCTCGGCCTCTAAATCTGCAAACAACTCCTCTGGGGTGGGATCTTCTTGATTCCAGTCGACGGTGAGCGAGCGCTCGGAGCGAGCGGGATGAGTGAGGGTATGAACCTGCTTGAGCTTCTTAATCGACATCTGGGTGTAGACCTGAGTGGTATCGAGACTGGCATGGCCGAGCATGGCTTGAATGTGGCGAATATCAGCGCCATTCTCATGCATGAGGGTCGCCATCGTATGGCGGAATAAATGACAACTCCCCTGCTTGCCAATCTCGGCGGCATCGACGTAAGCGTGAATCAAGCGACTTAAACTATGAGGACTCAACGGCTCCCCCAAATGAGACAGAAACAAGCGACCATCTTCATAGCCACAGCAAAGATGGGGACGCACATCGGCGAGATATTTCTCTATCCAAGCAATGGCGCGAGCGCCAATCGGAATCACGCGGTCTTTGCGCCCCTTGCCCTGGCGCACCATCAACGTGCCTCGCTCGGCATCGAGGTCTTGCAGACGTAAACCAATCAGCTCGAAGCGACGAATGCCGGTGCTGTAGAAGGTTTCAATCATGGCGCGGTCTCGTAAGCCCAAAGGAGTCGCAATATCGGGCTGAGCGAGCACTTGCTCGGCCTCAGACTCAGAGAGGACGGCCTTGGGCAAGCGACTCGCCCGCTTGGGTAACTCCAACTCACTGGCAGGGTTGTAGAGGATGAAATTGTCGCGAGTCAGCCACTTAAACCAGGCTCGAATGGCGACCAAGTGATTGTATTGGGAGGGGAAAGACAGAGGTTTGCCGTTGAGCTGACGGTAGTGATAGAGAAAGCGTTGATAGCGCTCCAGGATCGGCTTAGTGATCTCGGCAGGACGTAGCAGAGAGCGTTGGGCACACCAGTTGATGAACTGGGTCAAGTGAACCTGTCGAGAGTCGATGGTGCGGGGGGAGTAGTTACGCACAGCCATCCACTCCAGATAGCGGTTCATGAAACAGACAAAACCTTGTGGGTCAGCGATGTTGGGGACATCGGCGAAGCTGGGGGGACGCTTGCGGGACATGAGCGGCTAAGGAGGGGGGAAGTGAGTACGACGGGAAAGTACGACAAAAAGTACGGTTTTGAGATAGGGGGGTACTGTGCTTTTTTGGATAAGTCAGCCAAAATCAGGCTCTATTCCCGTTGAGTACTGGGTTTTAGGCACCCGTACTTGGCCCAAACTTGGGGGCAACTTGGGGCAAACCTGGCCCCTTCTTATGGAGGATTGGCCCATTCTTTTGCGTGTCGTACTCCTGTCTGAGATGGTCCAGGTCAATCAAGCCCATCTGATGAGCGCCTGGTGCAGCAGGATTGCCGTCATAGAGCAGTTCGTATTGAAAGCTTTGGCCGCGACTGCCGGAATGGTGTGAATTCCGGAAACTATGGCCGGAAAAATTCCGGAAATTATGGCCGGTCGAATGAGCTGTAGTGGAGCGAGCTAATTCCAAAATGGAAAAAAGCTCAACCCAAGACAGGGCAAGATGTTCACCCGACTGGAGCGATACATGGCACAAAAACTCAGACAAACGGGGGCGACTCAGAAAGCGACCCGTGACTTGACCGGAATCAGCGAGCGAACGATTCGCCGCATCGAGTGCATATTCATCCGACTTCGGGGTCTTGTCCGCTTTTGGTGATGCAGAGAAGGTATAGGAGAATACCAGGTGCAAACCCTCACTCTGCCAAGCCCGTGGAACTTTTACAGCATCTCCTGCCCAGCCAAACGGATGTGAGCTTGAACAGTTGGAGTATCGATCCGGCCAACCAACAGCTCGTTGTTAACCTCTGCTCGACTCAAACGGTGGCCTGTTGCCCGCTGTGTCATCGCTCCACCGATCGCATCCATAGCCACTATGAGAGAACGTTGAGGGATCTGCCATTAGTTCAATTCACGCTGACGATATTGCTCCAAGTCTGTAAGTTCTTCTGCCTCAACGAGCGTTGCCCTCGGCGTATCTTTACGGAGCGTCTGCCCGAGGTTGTCGCGCCTTGGGCCAGACGCACGACTCGCTACACGGCTCAACTGGAAGCGATGGGCTTAGCCCTCGGTGGTTCGGCAGCAGCCCGCTTGAGCCATCAGCTCGGATACGGATACAGCCGCAACACCATCTTGCGAGCCATCTCCAAATTGCCCCTACCAGTCATGGCCACGCCAAAGATATTGGGGGTGGATGATTTCGCGTTTCGCACGGGTCATCATTACGGAACGATCTTGGTCGACTTGGAGACCAACCAACCGATCGCACTACTCCCCGACCGGGCGGCTGGGACCTTAGCAGCCTGGTTGAAAGAGCATCCTGGCGTGAAGATTCTCTCGAGAGATCGCTCCAAAGCCTACAGGCGAGGCATGAGCGATGGAGCACCCGATGCCATCCAGGTAGCCGATCGCTTTCATCTGTTGCAGAATCTCGAAGAGGCTTTAGAGAAAGTCTTTAAGGGACAAACCCAGTCGCTCGAACAGGTTGAGCAGCAACAGATTCAAGCCCAACAGCCAACCGAAGCACCGACCCCCGAAGCTGCTCCGGATAGATATCGAACCCAAAGGGAAGTCAATCGGGCCATACGACTGGAGAAGTGGGAACAAACCCATGCTCTACGCAAGCAAGGCTATGCCATTAAAGACATTGCCCATCACCTCGGCATTGGCGAGCGAACGGTGTATACCTACCTGGCCGCGTCAACGTTTCCGGAATGGCAATATCCTGTGGGGCGGCGGAGAAACCCCAGTTGTTTGGATCCATACAAGGCTTACCTGTCAGAGCAATGGCAGCAAGGGCGCCAACAAACTAAACAGTTGTTTGGCGAGATCCAACAGCAAGGGTACCCGGGCAGCTATATGACCGTCGCCCGTTACACTCGGCAGTTGCGTTGCTCTCTGCCCTCCATCAAGCCCAGCCGAGAATCCCTCAATGACTTACCGGGTCGGGGACCAGCGCCATCACCCGCCACACCAGTGTCAGAGCCTTTGAGTGCCAAGCGGGCGGCTTGGCTGCTGTTGACACGGCCTGAAAACCTTACGCCTGAGGAGAAAACCCTGCTGGAAAAACTGGGCCAGCAGCCAAAGTTATCGGGGGCGATCGCTCTGGCTCAGGGGTTCATCAAACTGGTGCGCGAGCGACTGCCTGGGGAATTCGACGATTGGCTGGAGACAGCTGTGAGCAGCTCAATCAAGGCATTACGGAGTTTTGCCAAGGGTCTTCAAGAAGATTACGATGCGGTGAAAGCAGCTCTCACACTCGAGGTGAGCAATGGGCCAGTGGAGGGTCAAAACAACCGACTAAAAATGCTGAAACGGCAGATGTTTGGAAGGGCTGGGCTCGAGCTATTGGCCAAGCGCCTCATCCTAATCAGTTGATTCTTATACGAAATAAGCGCCTCATTTAGGACAGATTTAACGATCACCAAAAGCGGACAAGACCCCGAAGTCGGATGAATATGCAGGATTTGAGCAATAGCGGTAGGGTCTGCTGGATGCGGGGATTGGATAGAGTCATGGCAAATCAGTTGGTCGTAGTCGAATAAAGAATGTTGATGCACCTCCAGCGGATGGGGGGAGGATTGAGTCTGCCCGAACTGTTGCTGCAAGCCAGATAGGGTCAAGCTTTGGGCCGCAAACTGAGATTCGAGATACTCCAGCACCGCCTGTTGCTTGTCTTGTTTGGCGGCGATGTAGAGGGATGCCACCATCAACCGGCAAGCAGTATCGGAACCGAACTGCTCGAGAAACTGGCCCCACAAACGGCGGTAGTCCTCGCTGGGAAGGAGCTGCTCGCGCCATTGACAGTTGAGCAGGGCTCTCGGCTTGCTCCTCAAACTGTCAATCACATGCCGGTAATCGAGCTGGCGACCCCGGCGGCTGGGAGCCTCTTTGGGCACGTGCAATCGCTTCAACTCCACCACTGGTTGCAGACCCACAAACCCCACCAAGCGGTCGTGGTGTAAGTGGATCGTCAGTCGCTGGCCAATCAATCGAGAGGGGACGGTGTAGAGGATACAGCACACGCTGATGGTACTGTTGCGAGTCACCTTAACCGAGAGCACTTCGCAATCCGGGTGACGATGAGTCGGCAGAGCTCCCAGAAATTCTCGTTCGATGCCGAACTCTGCCTCGCAGCTCTGATTGAGAGAGGCCACCACTTCGGCAATACAAGCCTGATAGTCGGCTTTCGAGTCGAAGTCCGTGCTTCCCCGCAGCAGCAGGGCTTGGCGTAATCGCTGTTTGAAGTGACCGTGCGGGGATTCGATGGAACCGTTCTCGTGACCCTGACCCCGGTTATTCCGACTGGGCCGCATGCGGTAGTGTTCGCACAGCTTTTGGTAGCTGAAACTCAAGTCTTTTTCCGCTCGTCCTCCCAGGTTGCGATAGGCAGCACTGAGGCTATCGGTGCGATGTGCTTTGGGCACTCCGCCACATTCATGCAGGGCATTTTGCAGGCATTCGGAGAGACTGATGAAACTTTCCCCCCCTTCCACAATCTCCACATATTGCCAACCGCTGTAGGCCAGACGGTAGTGATAGAGCAGGTGGGCAAAGGCTTCTCCCCCGATGGTGACCTTCACCGTTTCAGTTGCGTGTAATCCGACAGACCTTGCTCGCCTGGACGATGCTCCTGGGGAAACATCACTTCTTTGGCTGGGCCATGCTGGGCTCGCCATTGCTGCACTCGCCTTTGCAGCGTTCTCAAGATGGAACGGGAATACTCGCCAGGGTGCTTCCTCTGTAGATAGAGCAACAGGGTCATCGGTTTGAGCTTCGGTTCCCGACGCAGCAACGGTTCCAGCTCACTTTCCCAACAGCCTCTAGCGGATCTGGGCGACTGCGCCAGCGCTGACGCGCCTTTCCCGGTTGATGCTCCCCCCTCTCAATTCGTCGACTGCTTCGGGTTGATATTCCAGCTTTGGCTGCCGCAGCTTCCTGCTCGCAACCTCCCTCTCTTGCATTCATATAGATCTTGACCTGTCGTTGATTGATTCGTTGACCGGGCACTATGCAGCTGGGGATATGGGTTGCTGCTTAGTTTCCGCTTTCACCGGCCAAGATGATTGACACTTGGCGGCCAAGATCATTGTCGCCAGATACTGGGGGCTCTTGGTTTGAGAAGCAGGCTGTACACTATCTATCTGGAAACTGCTATAACCCTCTTTTGTCAGATCGGGATAATCTCGGCAAATTGACAGATAACTTTTTGAGGATTGAGACATTTGGAAAAAGAATGCTACTCGTCTGTAACAGTTGTTCTGTATCGGGTTGAGGGATTCATCCCTTACTCTGCCATCAATTTCACGATCAGGATTTAAGGTGTGGAAAGCTTTTGCTCTTGAATATGGAGTCCCATTATTAATAGAAATAAAATCTCTTGCCATTACCCTGCAATCATTTGAGGTCTGCCTCAGAGAATTTTTCCTTCCCGTTTGTATGACTGACATTTACTCCATAGTGACTGACCTGACAGAAGAGGGATAAGCGTGAGCACGTCCACTTCATACAAGGTGGATTATGACTCGATCACTTATTGTGCTATCGAGGGAACGCCTATCAACACCAACTGGGGAAGCCCTGCAAGCACATGGGGAGGCTAAAGCTAATTATTTAACCACTCACTCCAAACTTCACCCCCCGCTACTCCCCAGCAAAAATCCCTCCAAACGATTAGCCGTACTTATCACTGAAGTTCCGATCGCCTGCACATACACCCCCTCACCCCCAAAAACCGATCGCGCCAACCCCTCCGCGCAGCGAGTGCCAGGAGATAGTGCAGATAATTGGGAATTTTTGGGAGTATCACGAGACGTAGCAGGTGACTTGAGTTAGTGGGACTAAACTGTTTCAGGCGATAATGTGGACGCATAGCGTCTAAATTAAACTCTATCAACTGTATACATTCGTCTAGGAAAAAGGTTCCTTTTCTCCAGACACTTCAGTGGCACTACAAACCGACCTAAAAGGCTAAAAGCATTGCTGCATATACATCACAGCCTATTTGCAATTAATCTGAGCCCAAATCCTTGTTTGTGAGCCCGTTGCAGTTAATGTGAGTCTACCCCTCTTCTGTCAGGTCGGTCATAATGGAGCAAAAGCTCATCATACAAATGGCGTGGATAAAATTCATCGCAAGCCTCAAATGCTTATGGTGTAAAGGCTAGAGCTTTTATTCTCATTCATAAGAGGGCTCCATATTCAAGAGTAAAAGCTTTCTGTAACTTTAATCTCGAACATCAAACTAACGGCAGATGAAGGCATGAAACCCTCAATCCCTGACAGAGTAACTGTCTCAGACGCATGGCATCCTTCATTCAAGTAGCTCAAACCCCAGAAAGTTATCTGCCAATTTATCGAGCCTATCCCAATATGGGCACCTCGATTAATTAATTTTCGCATACCTAAAAAAACAAAATTCATCTATTTCTGGGATGGCTAGGGCATAGTTTTAGGTATTATCAACTTCCTGCCTTAGTTCTAAAGCAGGAAGTTGATTTAATTAAGAGTAAATCCTATAGATTCCCTATACAGCAGCCTGATACTCTAGGAATATGTATCTCTTGATATTAAATGCCAGATTCTTTAAACCGATATTTGTCTCAGCCCTAACTTTGCCAATTGAACGTACAAGCTTCCCTCCCATACTCGTCACCCAAGCTCCAAATACGTGTTTTACTTTCGCTCTAGTGCTAGATTTTTTGCGATTACTTGACTTTTGCTCTTCGTTTAAAGGCCGATTTCGATATGCTCGCTCGTGGATTTCACTGTCAAATCCTATTGTCTCTAATACCCATTCAATGTCTTCACTTCGATAAGCACTATCTGCCCATATACGGTCATCTGAATTCTCTATGTCTATGACTTCTCCTAAAGCCCGAGAGTCATGTACGGCTGCATCAGTCACTTGATATTGGCGTACAAAACCAAACTTAACATCGATACTAATATGATTCTTGTACCCGAAGTGACTCTGTCCATTCTTCTTTGTCCAACGAGCCTCAAGGTCTTTCTGAGCAAGGCGATGAGGCTTATCCTCCCATTCCTCTGGAATCTCTCCGTCACGGATTTTTTCATTCTCTTTTCGACTATTTCTCTGCTTTGGTACTGGCACTAGAGTGGCATCTACAATCTGCCCTTCTTGGGCATGATATCCTTCTCGCGAAAGATAATTCTCAAACTTCTCAAACAGCACTCTCGTCAATCCGTGTTTCGTTAATTGCTCTCGAAATGACCATACTGTCTTTGCATCAGGTATAGTATCCTCAATGTCTAAATCTAAAAACTGCATGAATGAAAGTCGATCATTGACCTGATACTCTAATTCCTCGTCGCTGATATTGTAAAATTGCTGCAGCAACAATAACTTGAACATCAAAATCACATCGAACGGTTTACGGCCTGCATTGCTTTTTCGTTCTTTCTGATGTATTTGCTCTAGAAGTGGCCGAAACTCTTCCCAGGGAACTATATCATTTAATCTATCTAGTAAAGGTTTTTTACTGCTCAGCTTTTTGCGACGCTCTTCCCAATCCCAAAAACCTTTCTGACCCATCACCTTAGACCTCATCAAGTGATAATCTATGATCTCACTATTTGGCCTCAATAGTCAATTAATCGAGGTGCCCATATGACAGAAGAGGGCTACTCCCTTCCCGGCGTAAGAATACATAGGGTAAAAACAGCCGGAAGCCTCTAAGATAGGTGTGTTTAGGGCAAAACAGCTACTCAATCATGGAGCGGAAAAGGAGTATTTGCACTTAATGTGAGTCCTGAGGGCTCCTTATTTGCACTTAATGTGAGCCCAAAAACGGCTTGTTTGTGAGCCCTGCCGATTCTGTTTGCAAGCCCCAACATACAAAGAAAAGTCAGTGGATGCTTTGGGATGCTGGACCAGCGGGCGCATTCGTGCAAAAACCTACGGTTTTGCACTGTCAGGAAACTTAGAACTGCACAGTCAACCTTATTTTGATTTTTGGACGAGTTTTCTTGCACTCATCAAGGCCCAATTTCCACTAAAACCCCAGTGCAAAGAAAACCCTCGGATACTGTTGGCGAACTCCAGAGCAGAGCTTCAAACCCATTAAACTCGTTCACTGTTACTGGACTGAAGTCGTGAAAACTCGCTGTTTCGGAGTTGAATATTGACTTCGCCAACAGTATCCCCTCGTTTTTCTTGCAGTCGTTTTTATACAGGCTGAAAGGCCCATAGTTCAAGGGTTTCATTCAAAACCGTAGGTTCTTGTATGAATGCGCCCGCTGGTCCATACTGGTAAAATCAAGGGGTTTGGTAGGTCTGAATGGATAATCGAGCTAAGCTCACACTGTCAAGCTAATACAGCCATTATATTGCTTTGGCCTTCTCAAGAGCATATTCATGAAAAATTTATTGCCATTTCTCCATAAATTTCTGTCAAACTGGGAAACCCAAAAGGGAAAGTCTTGGTTACATAACAATTATTTTTTAGCAGGAATATTGTGCCTATTAACAGGACTAATGTCTTTTATTCAAGGTTGGCATGTTAGTTTTGATTTGATGAATTATCAATATTACAATAACTATGCATGGTTGAATAATGTCCTCGAATATCACTTTTCCCCTGGGCAAGTTCAAAGTTTTCATAACCCTTTGCTATGGCTGCCATACTATCTTAGTATTAGGCATCTTCCTACACCATTAACAGGATTTCTGATCGGCCTACCCCAAGGTCTTAATCTGTTCCTAATCTATTGGATTTCAACAAAAGTTTTTCCAGGTGCGCGGGTTATACATATTCTCTCGATTGCTATGGCTATGATTTCTCCAATGTATACTTTTGAGCTTGGCAGCTTTGCAGGAGATAATATCTGTAGCATATTTGTGCTTGCTGCACTCACAGTTGTGGTAAAGATAAAGGAATCAAGTTGTAGAATAAATGCTCGTGCTACACTAATAAAGTGGCTTTTTTGTGGCTTACTTATTGGCATCGCATCGGGTTTAAAGCTTACAAATTTAACTTTCCTGATTCCAATACCAATTGTACTATTTATTCAAACCTATCTTTCCTCTAGGAAGACTAAAATTGCATTTTATCTTAGACAGACTCTGTTACCAATTGCATTTCTGATCTTCGGATTCGTGCTAGGATTTCTATGTACTAGTGGACTTTGGATGTATTTCTTGTATTCGAGATATGAAAATCCATTATTCCCTTACTACAATGCCATCTTTAAATCTGAATATTTCCAACCTATTAACCTTAAATATGACCGATGGATCCCTGATGGATTTATAGAAGGAATCAAATATGTCTGGTTTTGGCTAGTAGGAAAAGACGAGCAAACAACATGGCATTGGTTTCCATATCGCGATGCAAAATGGTTCTTGTTTTGGCTTTTGCTCTTGTTCTTGGCGATTCTAAAATTATTTCGACTTTACAGATATAGTTACGGTCAATCTAATCTATCTGAAAATAATATCGCTTCTTGGAGGACAGATTTTAGTTACTTTCTCGTGCTTTATTCGGCTATTGGATTTACAATTTGGTTATATCAGTTTGGGTACATTCGATACTTGCTGCCACTTGATATAATAGCTGGAATAGTTTTGTTTTTTATAATTGAAGAAATCGTCAAGGAGCTGAGATGCAATATTCTATACAGGCAGTATTTTTTAGTCCGGCTTACCCAAGTATTATTAGTGATTTGTCTAGCCATTACATCAACTAATTATTCACGAATTGGCAACTTCCTAGACTGGCCTCAGGACTGGTTTGGGGTCCAAGTTCCATCACTGACTAATGTTGAGTCATCTATGATTTTGATGTACTCAAGACTTCCATACTCTTACATTGTCCCCTACTTTCCGGTTACAACTCAATTTGTACGATTTGATAATAATATGGAGAGCTTGATCGCATCTACTCGGTTTCCAGAAACTAGAGAATCTATGATCCAAAACCATACTGGACCATTCTATGGTATCTTTCCTACGCATCATCTTTCTAATGAAACTGAGCTTGAGGAAGAGGTCGTTAGGATAAACGCTAGTTTGGGAGTGCGCGGCATGACGCTTTCATTGGATGAATGCATACCTATGATGAGTAATATCCATGAATTTCGTATTTGCCCTATCACTTTATCGGACTAGATGTAATTAATTTAGATCGCGGCTGGATGGATTTTCTAGAAACAAGTAGACCAGGCAAGAAAAAGTGAGCTATGTAATGCTGAAGGCGTAATATATTTTCATCAACCAGAGTTTTTTGATACACTACCTCATCGATGAATTGTTTGGGGCACTTGCAACGTGGATTACGAACTACGTGTGGTGGTTGAGAAAGTTGCTGTGAGCTCGCAAGAGGTTGTCAAACGAGACACTCTCAAAGTCTACGATGTTAAGTCTCCTGAATCCATCCTAGACCTCAGTCTGCGTCATGAAGAATAGATTCTTCTGTTGGAGAATGTGCAGAATTCTGTCCTAGCTGCCCAATCTATTGAGAAGCCAAACACTAATTTCAGCCATAATACTTAATCGCCAACCTCAGCATCTTAGCAATGTTAAAACTATTTAAATTTGGACTTTGTGCCCTCATTTCAATCGATGTCCAGCCATCATAGTTAAGATTGGCTAGAGTATTAGCAAAAGTCTGATGATCAACACCACCTTCACCTACTGGCACCAGATAGGGCTCACTAATGTGAAAGTGGCATAATCGACTGAAACATCGCTTCAGTGCTAGTTCGATCACTTCTTCACTCAAAGTCATTCCAGCGGCATCTAAATGAAGCCCAAAACCCTCGTTATTAGTCTTATTAACTAGTTCTAAGCCTTGGCTTGAATTGATAACAAAGTCACAGCTATAGGCTTTAGGGTTCGGTTCAATACAAAATATAATGCCATTCTTTTTGGCTACCTCTCCTAATTCATAAAAGAACGAAAGGGCAATTTCCTCAGCTTCTTGTAACTCTATGTTGCTAATTTTTCTGTTTTTAGGTGAGCCGAATACGAGGGTACGGGCTCCCAATTTACTTCCCAGTTGAATCATACCTGAGAGATACTCAAATGTTTCCTTTCGCTTCTGGGCATCCTGAAAAATTGTCAAATCAGGTCTGCCGAATAGAAGTGCCTGCATCGCTACAATCTGAATCCCTCGACTCTGCCAAAAGTTCCTGTAGAGCTCAATTTCACCATCTGCTATCGTAAGGGGAGACTCCCAAATCTTAGTGGGTGCAATCTCGACTCCTTTGATATCGAGTTCCTGCATAATTATGGCGATTGCCTCTTCTTCTTCTACTTGCCAAGCAATGTTGGAAATAGCAACTTTCATCAATTCAGCCTTTGATAATTCTACGAGCTTTGCTTTAATAGTACCTATTTCGATACGAACTCCTTTAACTCTTGCAATACCTGATTGCTACTGTACAGATAACCAGGTTCAAAACCATTAAAAAGCTTTAAATATTTAGTCCTAATATCATATCGAACCGGATTTTTCTGAGGCTTATTCGCAAACTCAAAGCCAAAGGCTTCAGCGGCAACTACCTTGACACTCGTAGGCTCAGTGGCAAAATTGACTAACTTTAGATCATGCTCTAGCGCAGTTTGAATATCTCCCCAGAGATTCTCCAAATTGTAAAACTGAAACACGCTGTCTTTATCTATCCAATCGCCAATATTGTCGTTCAGTAAATCATAGATAATATTCTTCTTCAATCCACTCCCAAAAAGACCGGGCAAACGGACAATCAGCGAATTAAAATGGTCACGCACAAATGTTTCCAGTTCTAGCCGATGTTTGCCATAGGGGGACAAGCTCTCAACCTCAATTCTCGTGTCTTCGTCTACCTCAACAGGTACGGGATACACATCAATCGTAGATACTAAGATGATTTTCTGAGCTGAGACTTTTCCCAAATAGTCTATTAATCGCTGCAAATTTTCTCTATCCTTAATTGGCTCTTTGTTCGCCAACCACTTTACAGCAGGTGCCCCAGCGCAAACTATCAGCTTAAAATCACCTCCAACAATAGATTCAATATTTTGAGAATTATAAAAATCGTCAAATTTTCTCTGACGAATGAGATTACTCCCAACGAATCCAGTGTAGCCAACAATAGCAGTCCTCATGTCAAGTCCATTCTCGATATCTTTTAACCTAACCGCTGAGGCGGATTAAATTGATGTAGGCAGGCTTTGAATAGGGTTTGCAGCACCAGGAAATTGCCTTTGAGCGGGCTAATTTTCGTCGGTGTCGGTCCCTTGGCCGGATAGCGCCGAGTAACAGGTAACTCCTTAGTCTTGTAGCCCAAGCGAACCGACCTAATGGCAAGGTAGTAGTGAAGTTCATAACCTGAGAAAACATGGCGAAAGGGAGCAACTCGGGGGTCGAGCAACAATCTCCGACTGTAGGCACGAAATCCATTGGTAGTATCAGTGTAGCGGAAACCTGCCGCCAGACTAATTAAAGGGGCATGAACCAGTCGGACAGCCCAATATCGCTCCCAGGGAGTGTTGATTGCCTTCCCACCTCGGATGAAGCGAGAACCTTGGAGGTGATCGAATCCCCCATCTAGTGCCTGGACAAAAGAGGGAATCGCAGAGGGTTCGTCCTTATTATTACCATCAATGGTGATGATTCCCTCATAACCCTCTAGCAGGGCATAGGCAAAAGCCATGCGCATTTGAGTGCTCAACTTCCCCCTATCCTGCTTAGTCAACAAAGTTCGGACAGAAACGCTCTTGAGAAAGTCCAGTTCCAGAGAGCCATCTGTACTGCCGCCATCGGCAATAATCACATCAATAGTTTGAGAAATTTTCCACATGCTTTCTAACTGCATCCTGATTTTTTCCCCTTCATTAATGACAAAGATGCAAATACAGTACTTGCTCCGCTTTAGGGCCAGTTCAGAAGTGACATAGTGGGGCAGTTCCCAGCTCTTATATATCAGGGAATTCTCATCTAGAGTCATGGACACCTCGATTAATTCAGGCTTGTTGAGAATAAGTTCGATTTATTGAGAATACACAACGAGATTGCAAGGGTACCAGCCTCTATTTTTTGGGGAAAAGCAATTTTTTTTAAGGTGCCCTCATGAGCAGTTCATCTCTTATTTAAATTTTGATGTTTCTAGAGTCATTCACAATATTTCGCCGCTCTTTATCGGCAATTAAAATGGAGCTATTTTTTTCCCCAGCAATGTAATAAGCTGCCCATCCTCTAGATTTTACAAACATTAAACCAATGTACTCGCACAAGATCGCTAAAATGATCGAGATGAAGAAAAACATGAAGGCATTTTGTATCGACAAGGTCACCCATCCTTCTACTACTCTCTCTTTAAACAGATATACGAGCGCGACATAGAGGATATAAATCAGATTTAAAAGACTGGAAAAAAGACTCAATAAGCTGGCCAATCTCAGTGGGTTGGCAGAATTAAAAAAAATAATCTGTAAGCCGAGATTAATAGATTCAATTAAACTTTTAGCTCTGACTCTTCTATATCTCCTAATTGGCTCGTAAATGAAGGTTTGGCTCCTGTAACCTACGTAGGCACTAAGGAGGCGCAAGTACCTATACTTATCTCGAACCTGAACCAGTGCATTGACCACCTGCCTGCTGAGAACCCAAAATTGAGTGGCATTTTTGGTTAGGGGGATTTTGAATAGCCGTTTGCAGCACCAGTAAAATGAATTAGCACCAGCCCTCATCCAGAAGGGTTCTCCACGACGGTTCTGGCGAACTCCAATTAGGATATCTTTTCCCGTTCGACATTGCTCAATTAGCCTAGGAATCAGTCCAGGGGGATCTGATTGAGGGAGCATCACCACCACAAAATCCCCAATCACTGAATCCAAGCCTGAGGAGATGGCAACTTCAGTCCCGAAGTGTCTGGAAAGCTCGATCAGTCTAATACATTCATATTCTTTCAACAGTAAAGCGGCTTTTTGTGCCGTGTCATCCTCTGAAACGTCATCAACCAGTACCAGTTCATAATTGGTATAGTTGTTGCGCAAGACTTGAATGACTTCATCGACAAAAGCCTCCACAATCTGGGAATGATTATAGAGCGGAGCAATTACTGAAACAAAGCAGTCAGATTTAGCCATCAAATTCTCACTCCTTCGCCTTCGCCTTCGAGAAACTGAATTTCACCGGGAAGATCGTAGACATTGTCAATTTTTCCTCCCAAGACACAGGTCAAGTTGGGCAATCTCTGATTCCTTTTAAAAAGAATAGGCCTGCTGTCATCGACTTCACTTTGAGGTAGAACGGTCTTGACTTCCCACAGAGAATCAACATAGCGGCAACTTTTGAGAATTGGCATGTAGCGTGCTGCGTCCCTAATCATGTGGGGATAATTGGTTTGACGGGCTGCCTGCCGATAAATCTCACTGGCTGCACTGGCAGAATCTTCAGTATCTTGCCAATAGCAGTGAGGTGTGTATCGCACGTGTGAGAGCGTATGCAAATTCCTCGGCGGGAAAGGCATGATGGAGAAAAAGGGGCCGCACATGACGGTAATCCCCAAATATTTTACCGGCTCTGGGACTTCAACCAGTGACATCTCAGCTAGCTCGTGCTTCAGCGGAATAGTCGGCAAATTAGACGCTGAGAGAATCTTATTGAGCGCAGAATAGGTACAGTTAAAGACATATCTGGATGCGACGCGCTCGCATCCAGATTCAGTTTGAAAATCAACTTCAATTCCTGCTGAATCATTGTGATTTTTTAACCTAAATACTTCTGCCTTAAATTTGACTTCTACTTTCTCTTTCTCCAGCTCACTATACATTCTTTCTTTCAGCTTAACCGCATCGAAAGCATATTCTTTGGTGCAAAATACTTCCTCAATTAAATGTCCATTGAAAAGTTTTTTGATTGACCTCGGAGCCAGCTCTATTGGAGATCCAATTCGCTCGCAAAAGGTTTTAAATTGATTAGCATTAACCTTGGAAAATATCTGACTAACTGCATAGTAATTATCAAAATTAATAGCAATACACTCTCGGTATTCATTCACAAATTGAGGGAAGCTGACTCGGGAGCGCAGGCCAGTCAGAATACTTCTTGGATAGTGATAGCCGTTGTGAACTCTAGCCTGATTGGCATAAGAGGCGCGTTGTAGTAAGTTAGGCTCCTTTTCAAGAATCAAAACATGTTTCATGTACTGTTTCAGGTACAAGGATAGCTTGCATCCAAAAAATCCTCCTCCAATCACAACAGCATCATATCTTGAAGATTTCGCCATACTAGAGAAATTAGTGAATACTTTTTGCTAACTGCGGGCGACATAGACTTTCCCGATTAAGATGAAAATAATGCCAGTGATGCGCCCTAACTACTTGGACTACTCTTAAATGCTTCCTTCACACTTTTGACGATCCGGTCAGAATCCTTCACTATATCTCTAGGATCACGTTTTTTTAGAACCAGAAATACCGATTAACTGTTCCTCTACGTAGGTATTGGAGACTCTCCTGTATTGATCGCCAAAAGCGTGAAAGATCCTCTTAAATACTACAAAACCCTAGAAAAATAGAGCAAAGCTCTATGGGATCATGATAACTCAGGCCGAGTGTTTATCCTCATCCTTTCGATAATCTCCGGATTTCATACATAAACATACAACAGTTCGGAACTAACTCATCATCATCTGGTGTACTTCCTAAGAGAGCGTTTGAAAAGGTAGCTGACAAGCCTGAAACCCTTATGCTCTTGTTCGGAGCTGACGTCTGTAGCCCCCACTCTCTCGTAGGACGGTAGACTTGTCAAACATGCTCTAAGACAATAATTCTCCCGATGGCTGTGAGGGAGCGTAATATATTTAGAGTATCGCTATAACCCATTCCACGTAAGGGTTACGAGCCCTTACGTGGAATGGGCATGGTTCAACCGAGGGTAACACTCTCGGTTGAACACCAAAGCCTCCAACCCTTGCCGAGTAAGCTTTGCTTAGATCTGCCCTGCCCTTAAAATGTGTTACCCAAAAAAGACCGGTTTTGAACCGAGCCCGTAACTCTTATCTCCGCAGTAGAAACCGCTATTATTGCGATGACATCTGCGGCAAGTTAGTCCGCAGTCGGGCGCAAGCTGATTTTGATGGATGTAGCGGCTGCTCACTCTGCCATACCCCAGACTGGCGAGCAGGTGGTCGGGGACATGGCGCTCGATCAGCTCGGCGACGCCGTCCTCTCCGAACTGAGCGAACCGCAGGCGATCGCCGCTGGTGGTGACAATATCAAAGCCGGTTACATACTTCATAGGACACCCGCAGTGCCAGCAGGTTTCAGGCTCCCCCACTGCTGCGCCCAACACCTGTGCCGTCAGCACCTCCCCTGGCTTGGGGGAAAACTTCAGGCGACCGCTCATCATGCCACTGACAAAATCTTCTATCCCTGTCCGGAACTTCGGCACCCGCATCTCGCCGGTCTGCCGGTCATGGGCGATGCCAAAAACAGGCAGCTCGTAACTATCCTGTAGCTCGACTTTGTACCCCTTCTGCTTGCTTCCCTGCAGCCGGTAAAGCCAGACACCCAAAACGTTCGAGGCGGCGTATTTCCGCTGACGGCGCTCGTATTCCTCGACCGACTGGTGAGACCACTGAATCTCGATCGCCATGCGCGATTTCTGTTTGCTACAGAGCACGTCAGCGCTCCACTCTTCCCCCTCGGGTGTCTGCCCCACCGACTCCGTCTCCACCTGCCAGCCGTTTTTCGCGGCGGCGCGGGCGGCTAAGTCTTTGAGGTAAAGATGCTCCTTCGTTTCTGGCGCGGTGGGGCAGTCGCCCTTCTGTTTGTGGGCAAAGTACTGCGTCCCCAGCTTAGAGGTTTTCGGAACTGCTTCGCGATCGCAGCAAGCCATCTGCAGGCGGTTCTTGCGGTAGGCAGCTTTAAGACGTTTCCAGGCTCGGTCGTCGTAGGAGTAAGCGGCGATCTCCTTGCCGTTCAGTCTCGCTCTAAGAGGCATCTCTCCCCTCCGCGAGCGCTGGATGTTGACTTTCGCCTTTCATGGTCGATTTGGATTCTTCCAGTAATTGCATGCACTACACCACTGGTCCCGCAGGGAAGAGAGCCCCATATCGAAAGAATCGCATTTATGCTATATTTTATCAGTATGTGGACTGTTGAAACACTCAATGAAACCGTTGATAAAGAATTAGATGCATTGCCCTCAGATATGAAGGCGCGTTTAGTGCGCATCTCATTGCTGATTGAATCGGTCAGCCTGCCCAACGTACGCGAACCTCATGTCAAACATCTTGAGGGCGCAATATGGGAAATTCGCCTGAAGGGTAGAGATGGAATAGCACGCGCCCTTTATGTAACGGCTAGAGGGGAACGAGTGGTGATAGTTCGCGCGTTCATCAAGAAAACTCAGAAGACACCGCGTCGAGAGATAGAACTCGCCCTCACAAGAGCAAAGGAGATCTCGGAATGACCAAGATCCAAGATTTACACCAGAAGTGGTCGGCCGATCCGGAGTATCTAGCTGAATATCAGCAATTGGGGGAAGAGTTTGAAATCGCGAAAGCCTTGATTGAAGCTCGTGTCAGCGCCGGTCTGACCCAGGCAGAAGTCGCTAAACGGATGAAAACCACACAATCTGTCATCGCTCGTCTTGAGGGTGGGAGGAGTAACCCCTCGACAGGAACTCTAGAAAAATTTGCCGCAGCAACGGGGAAGAAACTACAAATCCGCTTTGTCTGATCCGCCGCTCTCCTAACACATTCACACTGCTAGCAACCTTCCCAGACTCAGCTCAAAGAGGCAATTCAAACAGGAAGAGCTCCAACCCTGAATGGTGCAGGTAACTCTCTATTAAATGTCAACCATCCTGGCCGGTCGGCGTCAATCATTCTGGCCGGTTACTGTAACGCGCAGTAAGCGGATGATGGTCGCATCAGCCAAGAAGTGCTCGGTGAGAGCAGTGGCGTCAAGCATCCTGTCGGGTTGCGATCGCCAAAAATGCAAACCTCGACGGCCTGCTGTGGCTGGGAACTCTCAGTTGGAATCGCAGTGTTTGTCGCGCTATCCAAACAGCGATCGGTGAAAGCAGTGGCGTCAAGCATCCTGCCGGGTTGCGATCCGCTAAGAATGCGAGTCTCGACAGCCTGCTATGGCTGGGAACCTCAGTTGGAATCGCGATGTTTGTCGCGCTATCCAAACAGCGATCGGTGAAAGCAGTGGCGTCAACTATCCTGCCGGGTTGCGATCGCCAACAGAGTGAGACTCAACGGCCTTCTGTCGCCGGAAACTTTCAGTTTGAATCTCGATGATGGTGGCGTGATGCACGAGGCGATCGACCGCCGCAACCGTCATGATGGTGTCGGCAAAAATAGAATCCCAAGCACTGAAGGGATGATTGGAAGTGATGGCCAAACTGCGCCGTTCGTAGCGATGGGAGATCAGCTCGAAGAGCACCGACGTTTCAGCCTCCGAGCGTTTGACGTAACCAATATCGTCAAGCACCAACAACTCGAACTGATCGAGAGCCAGCAGCTGAGTCGGTAGTGAAAGCTCAAGCTTAGCCTGCTGTAACTGCTGCACCAGAGTGGTGGCACTGACGAACTTCACCCGAGCGCCTAACTCAATCAGGGAGCGGGATACAGCCGTAATGACATGAGTTTTCCCAACTCCACTGGGTCCGAACAAGAGCAAATTTTCTCCTCGCTCCAACCAACCCCGGTCATTAGCTAACTGCATCAGTTGAGTCTGATTGAGATGGGGGCAGTGGTCAAAGTTGAAATTGGTCAGCGACTTGCCGGGAGGCAACTGAGCCTGCTTGAGATAGCGCTGTACCCGGTTGTGGTAGCGCTGAGCCTGCTCCTGTTCGCACAGAGCGGCGAGAAATTGACCGTAGGACCATCCCTGCTCGCTAGCCTGTTGCTCCAGGGAGCTCCACTGTTTGAGCATGTGGGGCAGGCGCAGGGATTTGAGCAATAGCGGTAGGGTCTGCTGGATGCGGGGATTGGATAGAGTCATGGCAAATCAGTTGGTCGTAGTCGAATAAAGAATGTTGATGTACCTCCAGCGGATGGGGGGAGGATTGAGTCTGCCCGAACTGTTGCTGCAAGCCAGATAGGGTCAAGCTTTGGGCCGCAAACTGAGATTCGAGATACTCCAGCACCGCCTGTTGCTTGTCTTGTTTGGCGGCGATGTAGAGGGATGCCACCATCAACCGGCAAGCAGTATCGGAACCGAACTGCTCGAGAAACTGGCCCCACAAACGGCGGTAGTCCTCGCTGGGAAGGAGCTGCTCGCGCCATTGACAGTTGAGCAGGGCTCTCGGCTTGCTCCTCAAACTGTCAATCACATGCCGGTAATCGAGCTGGCGACCCCGGCGGCTGGGAGCCTCTTTGGGCACGTGCAATCGCTTCAACTCCACCACTGGTTGCAGACCCACAAACCCCACCAAGCGGTCGTGGTGTAAGTGGATCGTCAGTCGCTGGCCAATCAATCGAGAGGGGACGGTGTAGAGGATACAGCACACGCTGATGGTACTGTTGCGAGTCACCTTAACCGAGAGCACTTCGCAATCCGGGTGACGATGAGTCGGCAGAGCTCCCAGAAATTCTCGTTCGATGCCGAACTCTGCCTCGCAGCTCTGATTGAGAGAGGCCACCACTTCGGCAATACAAGCCTGATAGTCGGCTTTCGAGTCGAAGTCCGTGCTTCCCCGCAGCAGCAGGGCTTGGCGTAATCGCTGTTTGAAGTGACCGTGCGGGGATTCGATGGAACCGTTCTCGTGACCCTGACCCCGGTTATTCCGACTGGGCCGCATGCGGTAGTGTTCGCACAGCTTTTGGTAGCTGAAACTCAAGTCTTTTTCCGCTCGTCCTCCCAGGTTGCGATAGGCAGCACTGAGGCTATCGGTGCGATGTGCTTTGGGCACTCCGCCACATTCATGCAGGGCATTTTGCAGGCATTCGGAGAGACTGATGAAACTTTCCCCCCCTTCCACAATCTCCACATATTGCCAACCGCTGTAGGCCAGACGGTAGTGATAGAGCAGGTGGGCAAAGGCTTCTCCCCCGATGGTGACCTTCACCGGTTTCAGTTGCGTGTAATCCGACAGACCTTGCTCGCCTGGACGATGCTCCTGGGGAAACATCACTTCTTTGGCTGGGCCATGCTGGGCTCGCCATTGCTGCACTCGCCTTTGCAGCGTTCTCAAGATGGAACGGGAATACTCGCCAGGGTGCTTCCTCTGTAGATAGAGCAACAGGGTCATCGGTTTGAGCTTCGGTTCCCGACGCAGCAACGGTTCCAGCTCACTTTCCCATACAGCCTCTAGCGGATCTGGGCGACTGCGCCAGCGCTGACGCGCCTTTCCCGGTTGATGCTCCCCCCTCTCAATTCGTCGACTGCTTCGGGTTGATATTCCAGCTTTGGCTGCCGCAGCTTCCTGCTCGCAACCTCCCTCTCTTGCATTCATATAGATCTTGACCTGTCGTTGATTGATTCGTTGACCGGGCACTGTGCAGATGGGGATATGGGTTGCTGCTTAGTTTCCGCTTTCACCGGCCAAGATGATTGACACTTGGCGGCCAAGATCATTGTCGCCAGATAGGATGACTAATGAGTGGCTAAAAGAGCAGGGATTGCTATCAATTCGCGACCTTTGGATGAAAGCCCAAGGGTATGCGAAATAGCCTCAATTCATGTTTGCTCCGCGATATTGAACCGCCCTGTGCGGACCCGCTTGCAGGGTGGTGTGGGAGGGGGGAGTTAAACACTTCTCCCTATCCCGATTAGGTTTGATGGCTAACTTGCAAGAGCTAGACCAATTAGAGCGATCGCAGGTTAGCACCTCCCAATTTTACCAGGAGAACTTAAGGACAGCAGAAACCTAACGGATTGCCGTCAGGGGTACAAACGGAAATGGGAAAACCCCAACTGACTGCTTAAATCGAGTGTCCCTTGCGCGGCGTTTTTAGGTAACCCTAGAGGCAACTGTGTCAGTTAGTGAAAACTTTATAATGCTTGATGAAGCTGTTTATCTCGATGCAGCGTTCGTAGCGCAGCCCCTGAATTTCGTTTCTCTTGGATCAACGAAGGGGCGATCGGTCTAATTCCAAATTCTGCACGAATCTCTATCAGTTGTTTGTCAAGATATCGGGTGTATTCCTGAGCTGGGAAGTGCTTAACCATTTGATTTGCACGGTAAAGTGTTTGCACAATTTCTGGAATCCTATATATCCACATCCTCAAAAGTCGTGTATGCCCTATCCTTGCCAAAACATCTTGATGATCTTGATGCATGTTTACCCGTGCCATTTCTCGAACATCGTATGTGGTACCAAATACAGTCCAAATATGTGCAATGACTTCACTCGCCAGATCGGTTTTACATGCAAATAGAACATGAATGACATCATGGATTTCAATATCTTCTCGAAGTTCGGGAGCAAGGTTTACAACAGCATCATCAGCTCCCTCTAATGCCCGAAGCTCCATGAGCGCTTCGTTTAGAGTTTGTTTAGATTTTGGATCGAGGTATTGCGGAATTTCCATGAGCACTCTCCAGTTTTTTTTGCTCAGACACTAGCAGATTCATCACATATTAATTGAACTCTGGCTAAATCTATAGCGCTAAATTGTGCCTAACGGCTTGAGCTTCAGCGGACGGTGTATTACTTATTAACATCAATGTGGATTTAGATCCGTTCCGTTGCAAGCCCTTGTTAGCTGATAAGCAACTAGAGCAGAAACAGGAAGCGATACTCATTTGTTGACCAGAACAGCTACTTCCTCTTTCAGTTTTTTGCCGAGTTCATCTTCAGTTACATCTAAGTCATAATCCATTTGCAAGCCCAACCAAAAACGGGGCGACATATTAAAGTGATGGGCTAGGCGTAGAGCCGTATCTGCCGTAACACGTCTCTTACCGTGAACAATTTCATTGATCCGTCGTGCGGGTACTCTCAATGCTAGAGCCAATTGATTTTGGCTTAAGTTCATCGGCTTCAGAAATTCTTCTAGAAGCACTTCACCAGGATGAACAGGTTGTAGCTTCTCTTCATTCATATTGCCCTCTCAATGATAATCAACTAGTTCTACATTTATGGAATAACCATCCTTCCATTCAAAGCAAAGTCGCCATTGATTGTTAACTCGAATACTATACTGACCTTCTCGATCGCCCTTCAGACGCTCTAACCGATTAGCTGGTGGAATACGAAGGTCTTGAAGTGTCTCTGCCTGGTTCAACATACGTAACTTTCGTAATGCGATTTGCTGAATGTTTGATGGCAACTTCCGCGAACGCTGTCGTTCAAATATTTTTTGAGTTTCTTTATCTTTGAATGTACGTATCACACTCAGTCATTTCACATTAGCTTTCTTGAATGATAAAACAAGGCGCAGTCCGTATCGAAGAGGAAACGAATCACCTTCGGAAAAACCCTTGTAGTCTTCGGAAGGGGAACGCTCACTCCTCAAGGCATATTTAGTATCGCTAGCTGCCCCTCCTTTGAGAAAGCCCCGCTTGCTGGGTAAATTTTGATTGCTACTCATACCATTCCTATCTCAACTTGCGCTTAATCTTCTAGGACTTACACTGCTCGGCCTACTGTAAAAGGCATTCATGCGATCTGGCGAAGAAGTATTAAGCGTACCCTCATAGAAGATTGTATCATTTATTACTACTTTTCGATAATTAATTTGTTTAGGAAAACTAATTTACCTTATAGTATGATGCTATGCGTTAAACGTCAAGGGGGTGCGAGCTTTGAGGGACTATACGGAGAGGCTCTCACAATGCCAGTTCGATAAGTCGTTGTTGAGGCGGCTAACGGCCTTGAGGTTAGCGGTGCTAGATAAACTATCAACGAAGAGCAATAGTTTAGCCAAGCATCCGCTGCGGCGAATGGTTAGGTTTGATGGCCAACTTGCGGTAGCTAAACCCATTAGGGCGATCGCAGGCTAGCACCTCTAAATTTCACCAACAAAATTTAAGGACAGTAAAAACCTAACGTCAAAGTGTGGCGCGGCGTTAGCCGTTGCCACCACTGCCTTGTTCGAAATTTTTTGAGAGGTTGCGGACAGCCAAAGGAATAGGAGTATTTCCGGCAACGACATCAAATGTCGAAAGATCTGATGAGCTGTCGATGATAGCGCACGCTATCGTCTGTGCGACATCTTCGCGAGAAACATTGGGATCTCCATCTTCATTCATCGAAGTCGCAATAGATCCAACTCCTGGATGATTATTAAGGATACCTGGGCGTAAAATCGTCCAGTTCAAATCCCGCTTCTTAATAGCTTCCTCGCCGTTTGATCGTGCCAGTAGGTATTCACGAAACTCATCTCCCCATGAATTCGGATCGTGAGCCCCAAGGGCACTAACATAGATAAATTTCCTGACACCGCAATTCTCTGCTGCTCGCGCAGCCTTAGAGGCACCAACATTATCTACCGCATCTTCATGGGACGAATCCCCTCCAGCAAGATAGATGACAACGTCACAACCATTCGTCCAGTCATCGGGATTATCTTTCGTAACGTCTCCTTTTACTTTTGTCACGAGTATGGACTCGGTAGAGGGAGGAGTTTTGCGGTATACGGCAGTTATTCTAGTTCCACACACAAGTAGAAAGTCAATAAGATGTTTTGCTGTCGGGTTCCCCGATCCAATGATTAAAATTCTGTCGCTCATTTTATTTCTTCGAACGTAGAGACCAGACGACCAGCCTACGAGGTCAATCGTCCTGTTGATTTTTAGAGTTTTACGGGCGGGTTATCTGGTTGTCTGCGTCGACTGGTTCAGAATCGAATCTATCGGAAGAGTTCAATGAGTAGAATTCTTCTAATATCTCATGAAGGCTGACTTTATCCTGACTCATCCCTATGTCTCCAACCACCGTATTCAGCAATTCAATTTTCTTTTTCATCCGTTCTAGGTCTCCAGAATTCATGTCAGCGTGAATTTCTCCAACGGCCTGCTTCAGGCGATGTGTGACGTCGCTATAATACATTGATTCCATTGAAACCTTTTCGACATCTTTTATCGTTCCAGTTATCCAGCAGCTTGAAATGGCTGTAATTATGACGATGATGACGACCTTCATTCTATTTCTGAACGGCCTTGAACCTAGCGGTGCTAGATAACCTCTCAACGAAGAGCAATAGTTTTGCCAAGCATCCGCTGCGGCGAATGGCTAGGTTTGATGGCCGACTTGCAAGAGCTAGACCAATTAGAGCGATCGCAGGCTAGCACCTCCCAATTTCACCCACAAAACTTAAGGACAACAGAGACCTAACGCCCAAGATCAGCGGCCCGGACGTATTGACTGGAAAAGGGAGCAGAGCTTTCATAGGTCCGCTGCATCTTGATGTTAGGTGTCTCGCTCGATCTCTTCGAGGGGAAGACCCTCTCCGGCTCGGATTCTTCGACGCGCACGTTCAATGCGCTCCAAAAAACGCGGATCGTTCTCAAGCTGATAATTAAACCAGTCGTCGTCGTCTTTGAAACCAATCAGTACGCCCGCAGGTTTGCCATGACGAGTAATTAGTACCTCGTCCTTCTGGGCCAATCGAAGATACTTGGACAATTGGTCCTTGATGGCGGATAGAGCAACTCGCTTCATTTGGGTTCTCCGAACCGCTGCAACCAGCGGTCAGCACTTGGTTTATGCACGATAGCCAGGATCTCAACCGCATCGTCGATAATATCGTAGAAGACTCGATAATCGTCAATACGTAGTCTGTACTGCGGTTTCAGCAACCCACGCAACCTCTTGATTCGGCTCCGACTTACCTTGTCGGGTTGATGCCGCAAATGGCGCTCAATGGCATCTGCGACGTTGGATTGATGACGAGCGCTGAGGCTGCGAAGATCTTCAACCGCCTCAGGGGACAAGATGATATCGAATGGCATTCTGGCCAGATTCTAGCCAGAAATGGAAATACCTGCAATGGCAGTTCAGCAACACCTAACGTCCCGCATCAGCGGCGCGCTACAAATATTTCGCTGCGGCACTTTATCTATATCGTGTCCGTTGCATGCGGTTGTTATGCGGCACTGAGCGGCTTGATTCGACACACATCCTTTTCGATCGCCTGCTCAGCATCCCACAAGTCCACTGCACGCTGTGCATTTAGCCAGAACTCAGGACTGTTGCCAAAGAGCCGAGCGAATCTCAAAGCCATTTCCGGACTCACAGCACGTCGTTCACGCAACAGTTCATTGATGGATTGACGTGAAACACCTACTGCTTCCGCAAGACTAGATACACTAAGCTCGTAATCGGGAAGAAAATCCTCACGTAGCATCTCTCCGGGATGCGTTGGCCTGTGCTTTATGCCTGTGTTTGAAATGCTCATTTGCTCCACCAAAACTCAATGATAGTCACAGATCTCAACATCATAAGCATCACCATCCACGAATCGAAAGCAGATCCGCCACTGGTCGTTTACGGCGATCGAATATTGCCCTTTTCGATCGCCCTCCAGGGCATGAAGCCGGTTCCCTGGCGGGTTCTTTAAATCCTCAAGCCTGGCTGCTAAATCTACGTATTCGAGCTTTCGACTCGCTCGCTTAGCGACGTCAGGCGGAAACCGCTTGGCTTTGCCTGTGGCATATAGTTCCTGCGTGCGACGGTCGGCAAATGTCTCGATCGCGCTGCCTAGTGTAATGCGTCACGTGACACGCGTCAATGATGAATGCTGCCGCCTAACGGCCTTGAGGTTAGCGGTGCTAGATCAACTCTCAACGAAGAGCAATAGTTTAGCCAAGCATCCGCTGCGGTGAAGGGTTAGGTTTGATGGCCAACTTGCAATAGCTAAGCCAATTAGGGCGATCGCAGGTTAGCATCCCCCACTTTACCAGGATATTGAAATACAGCATTACAGCTTTTATCTGTGGTACGCTATGTACATGACGTACAGGACTCTTACGATGCGTTCCTTATCTTCTGGAGAAGCGAGAAATAGCTTTGCCGATACGCTCAATCATGTCGCTTATGCTTCAGAGCATGTTGCTATACAACGACTTGGTAAAGAACCGGTGTATATGATTCCAGCTAAAGACTACGAACTTTTTTTGAAGCTTCTGCAACAAGCAGAAGATGACCTCGATCTTCAAGGAGCGGAGAAACGCATGGCTGACTCAAAGCAAGAACGGGTTGACTTTGATGAATTTTTTGCGGAACTAGAGGCGTGATGTGAGTCAATACAGGATTGAGTTCGATCGGCGTGTAAAAAAGGATCTTAAATCAGTTACTACTCAGGAAGTAGTTCGCATCCAAACTGCAATATCTGACCTAACGAATAACCCTCGTCCCTCTGGCTGCAAACAATTGAAAGGGAAAAACTGTGAATATTTTAGGATCAGAGTTGGTGATTACCGAATTGTCTACACAGTTGAAGATAAAGTTCTGTTAATAGTCGTAATCCGTGTAGGCCACCGAAGGGAAATCTATAAAAAACTATAACTATAGCCTGTTTTGCGTGCCTAACGGTGAAGTGCAGCGGCGGTAGACATTCTCGAACTAGCAGCAGTGGCTTTCGACCGTCTGCTGCCACGCAGTGTTAGGTGGCGACAACTACCATTGCTTATCTTAAAGGGAGAAATCTTACTTGTCCTTCCCACTCTCCCTCAAGACTGCACTCCGCAATCAAGATAATTTCCTCTATCGCTAAACCTACTGGGACACGACGATTCACCTCAAATAATCCGGGCATAGATAATCCAGCTTGAATACGTTGGTATGCAAAGGCGATCATTGTAGCAACGTCGTGAGTCAGCACAATTCGTCTTTCTTCGGCTGCCCGTGCTAAAACAGTTGGGTCATCTACTCCCGACAGCTCCACGTCTTGAACACGCACAATGTCAACGTTTGGGTTTTGGCGAAGAACACCTCGAACAATTTGGTTATTGAAGTTTTCATCAGCCAGGAATTGAGCCATCTAGATTACCTGGCTTGATTGCGTCGAGCAAGCAAACGATCGCGTATTCCAATGGGGTTAAAGCGTTGTTCAGCCTCTTGCCGAATCAAATCTGCCTGCCGGTGACGTTCTGCAAGGTAGGTATGCACTTCATCTCGATGTCTAAGGTAGTAACCAATAACTAAGTAGATATCTGGAAGTTGTAGCGATGGATACTGCTCCCCTATCTCCTCTGGCGTACATCCCTCAATAAAAGCAGTCACAACAGTGTCCAACGTGACACGAGTTTTGGCAACTCGCACAACACCTTGGGGATCGGTCTCTATTGGCGCAGGTTCAAGGGCAATTGCTAGAGTCATAGACTTTATCGAGATTCCTGCTTCCCATAGTAGCAAACGCTTTATGAGACTGAAACCTTTCTGATTTGTAGGGTTAGTCTGCTAATTCTTTTTATCCTCATTCTGCCCTTTTCCCCAAGAGGGTCGTAAGACTCCACGTAACCGTAGAGCTTCGACAAAGAGAGGTAACAGTAAGAACGTTGCAACAACAGTCAAAATTATCTGACCCGCCTTCCCAGGCAAAAATACACCAACTGCATAACCTGCTAAAGCGAGAACAATGTAAACAATTACAAAGTCCAACAGAATGAGTAGAGGAGCAGAAAATCTTGGATCTACAAGAATCTGAATATTATTTCCATCCGAATGATCCAGATAGATCCGATGACCTTCAAATTCTTTCGGAAACTCTGTTTCAGTTTGCTCTTGTAATTTTTGAGCTTCTAATTCAATTTTACGAATCTCTACAATTGTTTTACGAATTTGTAAGAATGCAACTGGGACACCAAGAACTGCTGTGATGGCAGCAACCACACCAGCAATAACTTTGACAGAGGTATCAAGATTGCTCCAGAAATTTGTACTAGCTGGCTGTGTCTGAGCGTAAGCAGGCTCATAGACCAGAAGAACTAAAATGGTCAGTGCCGAAACAAAAAACAGCCAGAAACGAGTGGTCGATTTCCCCACAATGCCAAAGGATTCACAGACAACATTGATATACGCCTCAACAGAAAGCTTAAGCCACCTAACGTCCTTGAGGTTAGCGGTGCTAGATCAACTCTCAACTAAGAGCAATAGTTTAGCCAAGCATCCGCTGCGGCGAATGGTTAGGTTTGATGGCCAACTTGCGGTAGCTAAACCCATTAGGGCGATCGCAGGCTAGCACCTCCCAATTTTACCAACAAAACTTAAGGACAGCAGATACCTAACGGCCTTGAGGTTAGCGGTGCTAGATAAACTATCAACGAAGAGCAATAGTTTAGCCAAGCATCCGCTGCGGCGAATGGTTAGGTTTGATGGCCAACTTGCGGTAGCTAAACCCATTAGGGCGATCGCAGGCTAGCACCTCCCAGTTTCACCCACAAAATTTAAGGACAGTAGAAACCTAACGGCTAAGCTCACCGGAAGCAGATAACCTTGAAAACCCAACCGACAGATTAGAACATTCCGGTGCAGCGATTTGTTAGCTTGTAGCTAAAGATACAAAACCACTCGTAAACCCTCATCTACCTCCTCTTGCGAATAGTCTGGTAGTGAACTGATACGTTCAGTTAAAAACGTTTTATCAACCGTAAAAATCTGAGATACATTAGCGACAGAATCTCTAGATAAACCTGATACTTCACCAGGCAATAACACATTTCCTGGTGCTCCTGCTAGCTGAGTATTCGAGGTGATGATTACGACGATAACTGTATTGATACGGCTTTGAGTAAAAACATCATCTTGAATCACCAAGACAGGACGACGGTATCCAGGTTCTGAACCTACTGGGTTGGGTAGGTTCGCCCACCAAATTTCTCCCCGATACATTACCAGTCCTCATGAGGCAGAGACATAAACTGCATCTTTGCCATCACTGCATCTAGCTCAGAAGACTCTTTAGAGTAAATTTGGTTCAGCTTATGCAAAATTTGATTGCGGTTGTACTTTTTTAGATAAGTTTTTAACGCTTTCGTATAAAGCTCACTACGTGACAGCCCTAGCTGCTGAGCCATGGCTTCTGCCTCTTCAAACACTGAGTCTGGAAGCGAAATTGCAGTTTTCATAGCGATCTTAGCTGCAAACCCTACGCTTTAAGTTATACCCCAGTTATACCAATATTACAAGAGCGACTACACTCAGACAACAATAAGTAACCTTTCTGCATGTCTCAAGCCAGAAATGGAGCTAGCTAACGGTAAAGTTGTGCGGCGGCAGATAAGCTTGAATACCCACCGATAACCTCTGTTTCGTCCGCACCAACGCAGTGTTAGAGCAATTTTCTAGTAGACGAAGCTCTTTACCCGCTAGACTCAATGAACTAATAGGGAAGACTAGCTTCTAGGTAACTAGCTGACTGAGGAGAAGGAATCAATCCATTATTTGTAAGGATTGACTCAATAGTCTGTGAACTTACCTGAAAGTGCTCAGCTGCATCTTCCATAGCAGACTCTGAATAATCATTGTCTAAGTAAGCCTGTAAGCTGTTGAGAGGGCAAAGAAATTCTGCTGCAAAAGCACGTTGATACTTCTGCCTTGATGTTCTTAGATCTGTGTTCGCAAGCCATGAGTTTCCACAATTTTCATAGAGTAAGTAGTCACCAATGAACCTGGCTAGTTCAAACCTTTTTGCAATCGGGTGCCTTTTTCTAGTGTGAAATTTGAACCTAGTTTGCTCTGATGGAACTGCAATCGAGATGCGTCGTTGACGTGGAGGATCAAACGCTTCATATTCAGCTTTTTGTATACCAAGCAAGTCATAGAGTTGATCGTCAGCAACTGGTTTTTCTCCAACATCAATCTCATCGTGTAGACGAGATGCTACTTCATTTGCCTTTTGCCAAGGTGCTTTTGAAAATTCTTGTGAAACGGAATAGTCAATAGAAGCTTCAGGATTTCCATCAAGTCCTGGTTCTTGGGTCAGTTCGGCAATTTTTGTACTGAGTGGTTTTGCTTCTGATATGTCTTCACTGTAAGCAGGAGCTATCTCTGAAAATGTTTTGTCCCCCATCTGCTCAGCAAGATTCAGGGCATCTCTCACAAGGTCTTCAGAACAATCATCAGGATCGAAACCCAATTCAGCTTCACGACGACGATACTGATTTGCATACGGATCGGCAAGTTCTTCCTGAACTTCTTGCCAAAGACCAGCTAGTGGAGTGTTTGCAATCCCTGTTGCGTTAAGTCGAGATAAGACAGATTCAATAAAAGTCTTAGCTGTTTGCTCAAATTCAAGCAGATTCACTGAGAATGGCCGGTTAAAACTGTTAATGTATCTAACTGATTGTTGGTCAGCAGCGTTAGATGCAGTTGACCATATCTGCATTAACTCAGTATCTGAGGCTAATATTATCCTCGGCCAAATAAATCCTTGATTTGCTGCTGTAAGCTCATGAGCTATTCTCCAACTCACTGAGGGCTTAGTACCCGTTGAAGGAAGAGGCTCGTAAAGTAACCGCCACCACGAGGACACCATCCATGCAGCAAGAGGATAAGCGGAAACAAGAACACTGCCGCGGGTTGTTTGAGACCAAGTGTCTTCATTTCTCGTAAGACTGATATCTCCCACCTTCAGCCCAAACATTCCCATCGTCTGTCGGACCTCGGGCGAATCATTTCCGCTGGTAAGCCAGTCAAAATTGAGACTTAGCGAGTTCACTCCGAATCCTCCATTGCTTAATCACCTCTTCACAAAATGGATCCTCAGTTTGCATGGGATAACCATGGTATGCTCCCTGCTCGGCTGACTCAAGCTGCGCTTCGAGCGGAGTCTCATCCTCCATGACCGACCAAACGTTCTTGGGCCATTGTCCTTCAAAGCGATCGCTGACTAGTCCGTTTTCAATGCCTTTCTTTAACAACCCTAGAGCTTCCTGCTTGGTAAAAACCTTAACAGAGTCACAGAGAGATTTGCCTGGTCTAGGTCTACTAGGAGGTGTCAGGCTGAAATCACCTGGATTCCTCTTATGTTCAGGATTTCCACCATACTTAGCCTGAGATGCAAGGGTAGCAAGGCATTTGAAATCACATTCTTCAACCTTCAGCATTCTGCGTTTGGGGTTAAATTGGCTATTGCGCCTTTTCATAACGCTAGGAACATAGCTTCAGTCTTAACATACTGTAGGAATGTCGTTATGCATCTGAAGGCTTGTCGGCTGAATCCATAATTTATCTTCAATGTGTCTGTTGTTGGCTGGCTCAGTCACGATCAACATACTGCCTGGTCCGAAACGTCGGAGTGACGCTCCCGAAGGTGAACGGTCGCGTGCCGATTACCCTATGGACGGTCGCTAGCCCAGAGTCATCGAGGTACTCCACGGCACGACTAACCCGCCCGGGTGACAATCCAGTCTCCTTTGCGAGTTCACTGCCTCTGCAGTCACGATCTGACGATGCTACTGCCGCCGCCACTCGGTGGACGTCATCGTCGGGATCGTAATCCAGATGGTTGCAAAACTCCCGGAAGAGCACGTACGTCGGCTCCACCTGCACGAAGCTTGTCCCAAGTGCTCGCATAACCCGCACAAGGCCGTGTTCTCTCAGTTCGTCAACCGCGTCGTTCAACGCATCCGGATCGAGGGCAAGCTCTCGACGTAACTCGTGCTGCTCCACGGAAGCTTGCAGGCCCGTACTATGATCTCTGGCTCGTAGCACGTAGTCTCCAACCATCGTGGCGGCAGAAGAGAGGCCACCTACCGACTGCGGCAGACTAGGTGCAGTGCTCGGCGTTGAAGGCCGCGTAGAAACGCCGTTGATAACGTTGGCGATACGTTGAACGCCCGCCTCGAAGTCGGAGCGCAGGTCGACCCACAGAATGGCTCGGAGGGACACTGGGATTTCGGTGTCGTCGATCACGGCCGGAATAATACGAGTGAGCCCATTGATCTTGTTGACTGTCGCAGCGTCTAGTTCCTCCCGAACCCAGGATGACCGTACGCTCTCTCGAGACAGGAGAATTATGAAGTGGCTCGCACCCTTGAGACCTGATTCGAACACCTTGCGAATGATGGAGTCACCGGGCTCAAGGTCCCACCGATCCCACCAGACACCCTCCACCTTCGCATCAAGTGAATCAACGAATCGCTGGGCGACATCGGCGTCAGCGTGGCTGTAGCTCACGAAGGCTCTGGTTCTTTCCTTATCCATTCCCGGCCTCCCGGATAGCCCTTTCGACACAGTCAAACGTCGGAATCCGAGAGACACGGAATGACAGCACCGAAGAGGATCGCTTATTGAAATCGTTGAGTCCTCCAGAAGACAACCACAGGGGCACGGCCTGATGAATCCCCTCGGCATTTCGTCCCGTGATTCGTACCAGCGCAAATGGTGTTTCATGGCCATCAGAGAGGCGCCGATCCACCTATAAAACGGACCCCGTGTCGATTCTCGGCTCCCGTAGCTGCACGACCCACTTACCTCCTTGCTCAGGCACGGATGCCTTCTGGAAAGACACGACGTCGAACGCTCGTTCACGTTCAGCGTAGAGCTTCCAACCCTGCGTCAAGACGGAGATCGTGAGGAACAGGAGGGCGCTTGTGGTAAAGGTCAGGAGCAGCACGGTGGTGCTCGACATGGCCACATCTACCGGCGTCCATACGAAGGCGATCAACGACGCGACACCCGTGAACGCGGTCCACCACCACGCGAAAAAGGGCCGGAAGACCCAGGCGATGTATGCGGTGATGGTGTCGCTCACTTCCAAGGCCTCATCGTTTCCGCTCCGTGTTCGGGAGATTCCCTACCTCGCTCGCCTCGCCCAGCCAACGCCCCGCATCACCGGCAACAAAAAGCGCCGCTCCTTCGTCGCTCTGCTTTTTGTTGTCCGTGTGCATGCGATTGTTAGCCATTCATAGGCCAAGATTTCCCTGGCGCAGTTCAGCAGAATGTTCTTTCTTAAACGAATCTGATGAAACCATATCAATAAAATCTTTCTGAGACCGAAGTGCATCATCTAGAGCTTCTAGTTTCAGTAATGAGACTAGTAATGCGCATGTTCGGGCTTGGCAATTTATGGATTTATTAGGGTTAAATTCAATATCTGTAAAGCCTTTATAGGCAAACAATTTTTTGAGATATTCTTTATGAGGACTCAACGCGGAAAGATATAACCAATCATAGAATGCCGTTTTAGGCACTAACGGCCACTCTTGGCCGAAATAATTGAATCCGATAAGGCGGCCTGATTCTTTTATGCGCGGATCTTTCTTTGCTCCTCTTGCATCTCTTCCATAGATGTCCGTAAAAGGCCCTCCTTTTTGGAACACCTTACTTCCCTGAAACGCAGCTTCCAAGCTGATTTCGCCTATATCTGTTTCTACCTTCAAGCTGAAAGCACTTAAACGTTGGCCCAACAATTCTTCAGATTTCGTGGAGATTTCGAGCAGTGGCGACAAGTTCCTCCTTTCGGCTGCCGCATGTAATGCGGCAACATTTTTTTTCTTTTGAATAGGGGCGAAACCGGGACTCCATTCAAAATCGACGAGCACCTCTTTGACTAGGTGATCTGATTTTGCCAAGGGGATGAATACTGGACGCTTAGCCATTCTTGAGGCCTAATATTTGTTCGATAGGGATAAAAATGGGAATAAGTATTTCTGATTTTATCGCAGCCTGTCGCCTGGCCTGAATATCCGGATCCCTCCAATCCATGTATGTAAATAAGACATCAAAATCGATTTGATCTTTTGCTTCATAGGCATTCAGTATTGGAACGCCAGATTTGTTTGAAACATCAGAACAGTACCTCACGCCTTCCTCAAGAAGTATAGAGGATTTGATCTTCAGCCAAACTGGATCAGGTATTCGTCCCTCCTGCTTTGCACGGAAAAGCATTGGGTGGTCGTCCACAAACGCCAAATGTACGTACTCATCAACTCCTTTCAATTTATCTGCGTCATGGCTCCATTCGTTACCACCAGGCACGGGGATCGCGACACCGCGCCTTCTTGCCTCTCCGAGAGACAACAGCCCATGATGTTCTTGAATCAATGCGAGGTTGGATCTGTCAGTAAAATGCCAAATTCCATCAAATTTATACTTTGCCAGAATGGTGTTCATCAGTTTTCCTTGGCTAACGGCCTTGAGGTTAGCGGTGCTAGATCAACTCTCAACGAAGAGCAATAGTTTTGCCAAGCATCCGCTGCGGCGAGTGGTTAGGTTTGATGGCCAACTTGCGGTAGCTAAACCCATTAGGGCGATCGTAGGCTAGCACCTCCCAATTTTACCCACAAATCTTAAGGACAGCAGAAACCTAACGGCCTTGAGGTTAGCGGTGCCAGATAATCCCCCAAAGAAGAGCGATAGTTTAGCCAAGCATCCGCTGCGGTGAAGGGTTAGGTTTGATGGCCGACTTGCAATAGCTAGACCAATTAGGGCGATCGCAGGTTAGCACCTCCCAATTGTACCAGGAGAACTTAAGGACAGCAGAAACCTAACTATACTTAGAGCTCGACTTGCAGGCTAAGACGCAGACCTTATTCTGGACGTTAAGCCATTACAGTCTTCGCCGAGCCAGGATACGAGAAGAATAGCATTCAGATATTCAAGTGCCAAGATTGGGCAAAGTGTCGGTATAGAAACAAGGGCGAAAATGGTTGTAGCCATTGACATACAAGCATTCTAGTCACTTTGATGCTCTAAATCAAAAGGTGCTTAGGCTGCATCTGCACTGGTACACACTGAAAACGGGATCTTATGCGGCCCACCATAGATGAATCAACCAAGCCCAGAAAACTGCTCGATCGCGTGCGAGATGCACTGCGCACCAAGCACTATGCCTATCGCACCGAAGAAAGTTACGTTCAATGGATCCGCCGCTTTATTCCCTTCCACAATAAACGTCATCCCAGTGAGATGGGAGAAGCTGAGGTAGAAGCCTTCCTAACCCACTTGGCAGTACAAGGAAAAGTGGCAGCCTCTACCCAAAATCAAGCCCTCAGTGCCTTATTCTTCCTCTATCGATATGTCCTGAAGCAGCCCCTTGCAGAATCCATTGAAGCAGTCAGAGCAAAGCAATCCAAGCATTTGCCGACGGTTTTGACAGTAGACGAAGTTCAACGCTTGTTGCAATGTTTGGAGGGCACTCATCAGCTACTGGCCAAGCTGCTATACGGCTCGGGAATGCGAGTCAAAGAGGGACTACGCCTGCGGGTCAAAGATATCGATTTTGGCCAATCTCAAATTATTGTGCGGGATGCCAAGAGGAATCGAGATCGCATCACTAAACCGAGTCTAGTCTGAAACCCGTAGTTTTGATGAGACATCGATTAGTCCCTCTCACTAGCGCTGTCAATCGCTGCATTCGCCCCCTCAATCCCCCATTCTGGGGGACTTGACGACAGTACTAGCTGGGGTCTGGAGACTGGGAAGACGAACCGGCGAATCGCGGTCATTCAAGTTGTAGAACCGAAGCCAATAGCCTCTCACAAGTCCCCCACTGGTGGGGGATTTAGGGGGCCGAGTGCAATGCCTAAAAACTCCAGGTCTCAATGGATGCGGTTTATCCCAAAGCCGAAAAGGAATGGATTTGGCAATATGTTTTCCCTGCCAAGCGGCAGAGTGCGGACCCGAAATCAGACGACATCATCGAGATGACGGCTTCTTGAAAAAAGCAGCTCGACAAGCCCAAATCCCCAAGAAGGTAAGCTGCCATACCCTACGCCATAGTTTTGCCACCCATCTCTTGCAAAATGGCTATGACATTCGCACCATTCAGGAAATACTGGGACACAAAGACGTGAAGACAACCATGATTTATACTCATGTCCTTAACCGTGGTGGAAGAGGAATCCGTAGCCCCTTGGATTTATAAAACTCCAGGTTTCAACGTGGGTGCAGTTTATAACTGCACCCATCCTTTGACAGCCACTAATCCACCTGTACGCTCGAAGAAGCCGTGCGGCCAAACTCCTCAGGCGCATATTCTAGATGCACCTGTGCCCCAGGCCAGATAAACCTGCCGGGAGTCACCGATCGCACCAGATAGTGCATTTCATAAACCCCCGCATTGAGGAAATCGGCATAAGCCGTGACGCTATCTTTGCGAATCGTCTGGAGGTCGATCTCCCAACTGTCTCGGCCCGCCTGGAAATAGGAGGTAGAGGTTTGGAAACTGGTGTCTACCGCCTCGAAGCCAGCAGGCAGAGGATCGCGGATAACCATGTGGGTGACAGGGCGATCCGCAATGATTTCGAGGCCAATATCGAACACTTGACCGGCAGCAACCGCCAGCGGCTCCTCTGGGGGGTTGAGGCCAATGGTTTGCAGCACCTCTGCTTGGTTGGCCGGACGAATTTGGCGGGTGACTCGCAGGCCGTTGAGTTGACCGGGTAAGTCGCCGGGGAGGCGATAGCTGTAAGCGGTGAGGTAATGGAGGGTGCCATCGCCATCTTTGGACAGCGTCAGGCTATTTTGACCTTGGGGAAGATCGGCCATCGGCACCTTCTCGGTGTGGTTACTGTTGTCGTATCCAGAGAATTCGACGTCCGCCAAGGTGCGATCGCCCAACTGCGCGATCGCCGTAAACTGCGGCGGCACGGGTTCAATGTCGCTGTAACTGACCAAGCCAGTCAGAGCAGCAGCATCGTCATAGCGGTTGCGCCAGAGGCCATCACTTCGCCGCAAGGCAAGGAGACCTTTGAGGGCGCGATCGACGGTTTCCAGATCGCGATTTTGGCTGACAAACAGTTGCAGAATTTCCGACTGAGCAGCGCTATTCGAGTCGAGCCAGCGCCATCCCTGCGGCAGGTTGATGGTGGCCGTTCGACCCGTTTCGTAGACAATCTCCTGTAACTGGTCCGCCATTGCCTCGGCTTCCGCTTGCCATTCGGGGAAGCGATCGAGATAGCGGGCAAGGCGAATCCGTTCCACCACATTGAAGCGATCGCGCCAGTCATACAACTCGCTCAAGTAGCTGGTGCGCTCGTCCCCCAATTCCGCCAGCGCCAAGAGGGAATCTAAGCGGACGCGGTTGCGACAGTAGCGGGAACTGCAGCGCCCGCGACCGCCAGGGTCGGCCAGTTGGGCACTGAGATAGCCGGTCAGGCGATCGCGCAATTGCGAGTCAATCTCCACCCCTGCCGCAGCGGCGCGGGCAATGCTGCGGGCGGCATAGGGGGTGTAGTAGAAACTCGACCCATTCTGACCGGGCCAAAAGGCAAACCCGCCGTCCGGCTGCTGCAGTTCGGCTAGCACTTCGAGGGCATCAGCGGCGATCGCCTCGGCATCGAAATCGGGAATCGCAGCTCCGTATTTCTCCTGCAGGCGATCGATCTGGGCGGCGATCTCCAAGCGACTGGCGGCGGGCTCTAAAAAGTGCAGCCAGTCTTCGGGCAGAAGAGGTTCCATGGCGGCCACCACGGGGGGCAAGAGCGTGCTGGCAAGGTTGAGTTCCAAACCGCCCATATTGGGCAAAACGGTGTCGTCAACATGGATGGGGATTTCGACGCGATCGTCCGCCACCCCTGTTTCCACCACCTGCTCGGTCACATTCAATACCCGCACTTCTAGCGGCACTTTAAAGGCATCGGCCACATCGCCCAGTTGCGTTTCGAATTGGATGGTGGCGGTGCCGACGGCTTCTGCTCTGACGGGGAAGCGGAACCCTTGGGTGCCGGACTGCGCCCGCACATCCCTCTCGATCGCCATGCCATCCGGGCTCTCTGCAAATTTCAGCGGTAGGGAATCGACATCTCCCTCCAACTGACCGCGAACCTGATAGGTGCCGGTTGCCTCCGTTGTGTTGGTGGTAGCAACGCCAATTTCAAACTCGTCCCCCAAACGCGCAAACTGCGGCAGGATGGGGTTGGTCAGCAACGGCTGTGTCGCGATAAAGCTACTATCGCCGCTACCAAACTGCATGGCTTGCGTAGCCGCCACCACCATCACCCGCCAAGTGGTGAGATCGTCCGGCAGCGCAAACGTCACTGCTGCCTCGCCATTCTCATCCGTCAAGACCGAGCCATTGTAATAGGCCAGCGGTCGAAAATCGGTCCGCACGCGGGTACTGCCTCCCCCTGCCGACAGACCGCCGCCAAACCCCCATCCTTTAGCGATCTCTGCTTCGGGAGATTCCAGCACCACATCCGGGCGGTTGTCGGCAAAGCGGGTGGAGATGGGCTGTTGGGCAAACACGGTTGCCACAAGATCCGGCGGACGGTAGCCATTCAGTTGCAGAATCGCCTCGTTCACCGCCATGACGGTGAACTGCGCCTCGACGGGATTGCCCTCGGCATCCTTGGCCGCGAGCTTGACGGTCTGTTCGCCTCCAGGCAAGACGGACTCCTGCTCGGGGGTGACCTCCACATCTAAATAGCGATCGCTCAGATCGACACTGAAGGGGACAAAGCCCACTCGACTGAGGCCATCAATACTCTCGGGCTCCAACTCGGACAGGGGCTCTCCCTGACGCACTAGAATCGCTTCCACTGCCGCGTTGGGCAGCATGTCGGCGGTCACTGTAAACTGCACCTGCGGCGCACCCCCTTCCACAGTCATCTGGGTGCTGTAGAGGGTGTCGTGACGAATGACGGCAAAGTAGAGATCTGCCTCGGTATAAGGAGACTCAATTAGAGCCGTAGCTATGTCGCCAATTTCGTATTTGCCTTTATCGAGCCGAATGGATAAGCGATCGCCGCGATCGCCCCAAAACACCGGTTCGCCCCCCGTCACCCAAATGCGCAGATCCGTCGCCGTGACATCGCTCTGGGCATTGCGGAAGTTGGCCCGAATGCGATAGGTGCCCGACTCGGTCGGGGTTAATTCTGCTGTGACCGCTGCCTTTGCCGAGCGAATGTTAACTTCGTCTACTGTGATAAACTCCGCCTGATTGCGAGCTACCTCGCTGCCTTCAATCGTTTGAGTGACGGTGCGATATTCAATCCGCTGCAGCTCTAGATGAATGGCTTGATTCCTCAGCACTTCGCCGGTCTCGTCAGTGGCAATCACCTCCACGGCAAACGGTTCCTCCGCCTTGCCGATAAAGTCGCCCTTCAAACCAATCAAGCGATCGCTCGGTAAGGCCACAAAAGATTGCGAGCCCGCCACCGACAGATTGGAGACATCGGACACCTGGGCGTCAAAACGGTAAGTCATGGGATAGGGCAGATCGTCCGCCACCGTCACCGACTGCATACCCTCGCCCGCCGCATCCAGTTGGGCTTCCTCCTGCAACACGTCTCCAGGCACAGTAGGAGTCTCTTCCGGCCAGTACCAAGCGCGACCGAAGCTGAATCTCCCCCAGCCTTCCGGTACAAAAAAGGCCCGCTGCCGCTTGACTAAATACTCCACCCGACCGCCATCCACGGGCGCGCCAAACAGATAATTGCTCTGCACAGACGCTTCTACTGCATCTCCTGGAAACGCCATCTCTCGACTCAAGGCCAAATCCACTTTGAAATTGGGGGGTTTGAATTCCGCCAGCCGAAAACTGCCGGATATAGATGCGCCACTGCTGGCTTCCGCTTCAATCGAGTAGAAGCCCAGCGGCTGGCGGCGATCGAACTGGAAGGGTACGGAGAAGGTGCCGTAGTCATTGGTGGTAAAGCTGCCGAGGGAAACGGTATTGCCATCGGGATGGCGCAATTCCACCGCGTACTCTTGGCCCCCATCCCGCACCAATTCGCCATCTTTTAAGTAATAGGCCACCGCCGTAAACTGCGCTTCTTCCCCCGGCTGGTACAGTTGGCGATCGCTAAAAATCGTCCCCCGCGAGCGGGGCTCGCCACTATCCCAACCGGTCCAAATTCCATATCCCCAAGCGCCGCTATAGCGGCGTAGCCGCGTAAAGGCCCAATCGTCATTCTCGCGAGCCACCACCACCAGTTGCGGCGGATTGTCAAACGAGGGTTGCCCTGCCATGCAGGTTTGCAACTCCGCAGCGGTCAATTGTAACAATCCGTCCGTGGCTCGGCCCACGGCACAGGGCTCTAGCTGGGATTTAGGCGTGCGTTCCTCGGAGGCTTTGTCCAACTGCGATTCGTAAATTTCGATTGCCGCGCTGGCGGGGGAACCGTCCGAAAGGTGATGGACGTGTACGATCGCCGATTCTGGCTGCACCTGCGCCAGCACCCCCAAATTGGTGAGCTGCACTAGGCCGTAATATTCCGGTTCCCACCAATCCAGTTGGCCGTCATAACGCTTGTACTCGTTCACTCGCGCTTTGACCCCATAGGCCAACAGTCCAGTTCTGCCCCCCAGGCGATCGCGCAGCGGCACCGCTGTAGCCTCCATTTCATTACTGGGGTTCGCCACAGACACCGAGGACCACTCTGCAATGGGGGGCAGGAGGGCCTCTCCCTCTCGGCCCGGAAAAGCCGAGTCGGCATAGGCCAAATCCACCGGATTCACCTGCTGGTAAGCGGCGAGAAATTCTCCATCCGGTAAATTGACGCTGGTGATGTCCAGTTGGAGGTTGTTGTCTGCTGGGAAAATATTGAAGCCTTCGGGAGCCCAAAAGCCTGCGGCCAGATCGCCCGAGCGATAGTCCAACGCGATCGGGGTACCGAGGGTTTGCCCAAACGTATCGGCGAGTTCGGAGCCAATCTCGATGGTGTAGGAGATGTTGGGATCTAAGGCATAAGGGTTGATTTCGATATAGCGCCAGCCGGAGCTAACCAAAGGGATGTCGGGTTTGGGGGCGGGGCTGACGGTAATGTTGGCGATCGCCGACTCAGCTTCAATGGGATTGTTGAAGATCAGTCGGGGGCTGCCGTTGACAAATCGTCCGAAAGCCCCGTTAGAAGAAGGTAGACCAATCAGCTTCAATTCTTCAAAGGCCAGCGGCGAGTAAGTGGTTGCCGTTCCGACAAATTCCATCTGGCTGGGCAGGTTGCCGTAGGCGGGCATAATGCCTGCTGCAAATTGCAAGCGATAGCGGGTGGCTTTGCGCAAGGGGCTGTCGGGAGAGAGCCGGTAGCGCCAGCTCTGTTGAGAGGCGTCAAACTGCTCGGCGGGGGTAGTGAAGCGGGGTTGCTCGACGGGGGTAATGGCGATCGCGACAGGTTGTTCGTCTGCTTCGGAGACAAAGGTGAGGCGATCGCGAACGGAATCGAGATCGAGTTCGACATTGGAGCTCATGCCAAACTGAGGTTCTAAATCGATCGGAGAGCTGGAACTGGGCAGTCCCGAGAGTTCGATCGCCTCTGTCTGAAAGGTCCAAGCCAGATCCTCCGCTAGAGCATTCCCCTCCAGATCCGCCAAGCCCGCTTTGAGGGTGACTTGAATGCGGGTCGCTTTTGGCAGGGCGCGATCGGCTTGAAAGCCCACCATACGGGGGGTCAAAAACCGAAACTGGCCCCCTAAGGCAGGTTCCACTTGGAATTTGTCCAGTAGGTCCTGCTGGCCGGGGCTGTCCAGCCGTTCCAACGGAATCAGCGGATGCTCGAACCGCATCCGAATTTGCGCGAGGGGTTCGGCCGATCCGGTGGGACTAATTTGGGCAATCCAGTCGGGAACGGTGGGCTCGGGTAGTTCTGCCACTACTGCTAGGGTCGGCAGCGGTGCTGAGGAAGGAGTAGGAGTGGGCGAGACAATTGGGGAATCCGAGCCGAGGTTGCAGGCCACAACGGCGATCGCTAGGGCTGCCAGACTGAGGGCAAATGCCAGCAAGCGCCAAATCCGTCGTTGTAACCTCATAACACCTTTTCAGTAGCGTTCCATACAAAGCCTATTCCTTTTAGCGCCCTCAGTCAGGGATCGTTACAAGTTCTGTAATGGAGCGCGAGGTTCGACCTTTGGCCAATAGAGACCTCTGCCCCCCTCCGCTAGCCTGACACCAGCGCGGACTAGAGATCTCGAATGCCAGACACCAACCAGGATGCGCTCGTCGGGCGAGGATTTGCCTACCCACTGCGGTTGAGCGTGCAAGGCAAACTACAACTCAGCGCCTCCGAGCAAAACTTGCGGGAGTCGATCCTGCTGATTTTGCGCACCAACCTGGGGGAACGGAAATACCGCCCCAACTTCGGCTGTCGCTTGGGGGAATTACTCTTCGCCCCCATGAATACCACCACACTCCGCCAAGCCCGCCTCTTCGTCCGCCAAGCCCTGACCCATTGGGAACCCCGCATCGCCGTCGACGAAGTCCGCATCGTCAACCCCAACCCCCAAACCGGGCGCATGGATATCCTCATCGCCTATCACCCCATCAATACCCACGATCGCCGCAGTTTGGTCTATCCCTTCTATCTCGTCCCCGAGTCGGAACAGGTTTGAGCGGCGCACCAAACCCTACCCCCCCATCCCTATGGATCGCAGCTTTCTTCCCCAATTGCCCAAATCCGATCTAGACGATCGCACTTACCAGGACTTGCTGGACGAGTGCCTGTTGCGGATTCCGCGCTATTGCCCCGAATGGACCAACTTCAACCCCAGCGATCCGGGGGTGACCTTAATCGAACTGTTTGCGTGGCTCACCGACCAGATGTTGCTGCGCTTCAATCAGGTGCCCCGCCGCAATTACGTCGCCTTTCTCGAACTTTTGGGCATTCGCTTGCAGCCCCCCGCCCCGGCCCAGACGGATGTGACCTTTTATTTGTCGGTGTACTTGTCCCTCGGTCAGTCCCCCTCGCTCCCCCGCCAGCGCACCCTCAATGCCGGTATAGAAGTTGCCACTGTACGGGCGGAAAACGACGAAGCCGTCATCTTTTCCACCGACGAGGATTTAGAGCTCGCAACCCCCAGCATCAAGCATTTTTTGCGGGCCAACGCCGCCCTCGATCGCCCGGACGAGTTTTATGACTGTTTTGCAGCAGGCCGCTGGACGAATCTCTCGGAAGATCGCCTCTGGCGCGGGTTGGAGCAACTGGTGTTTGGGGAGTATCCCCAGCCGAGCCATTGCTTCTACGTAGTGTTTGAAGAGTCTGCCCCGCTGGAGGGCAATGTCATTTCGCTCATCTTTGAAGGACAAGCGGGTACCGCCACGGGAATCGACCCCGAGCAACCGCCACTGCGCTGGGAAGCCTGGGATGGCCGAGCTTGGCAGCCCGTCTTGCGATCGCTGAATGACGATGCCACCAAAGGCTTGAGTTTCGACGATCTGGGCAACCAACAGCAGCCCAATGCCGTCGTCACCAGCGCGGCCACTCTGCACATGCCCCGTCAGTGGCCGGTCGATACGTTTTCGGGCTATCGAGGCCGGTGGGTGCGAGCGGTGACAGACAGTTCGGACGGACAGCCCATGTATCGGCAATCGCCGCAAATTCAGGGGTTGGGGGCGCAAACCATCGGCGGCACGATTGGGGCGACCCAATGCTTTACGGTGCGGGATGAAGTGTTGGGCGTTAGCAATGGCAAACCGGGGCAAGTCTTCACTCTGGCCAGCCGACCCGTCTTGCCCCGTCGGCCCGAGGAAAGGGAATACATTGTGGTGGAGCTACCTGGAGGCTCGATCGAACGCTGGCAGGAGGTGGAGAACTTTGCCGAATCGGGGCCGAACGATCTCCATTACACAATTGATTCGCTCTCGGGGGAGGTGCAGTTCGGGCCGCTCATTCGAGAACCCGAACACCTGCAGCAGCAAACTGCCGAGCGCAGTCGCATGCAGTCGGGCGATCGCCTTCCCCTCCCTCCAGATGCCCCCCGCGAGCGGTTAGAACGGCATTACGGCAAGGTGCCGCCTCGCGGGGCCGAAATTGTGATGGCGGCCTATCGAACCGGGGGGGGGATTCGCGGCAATGTGCCGTCAAAGGCGATCGTGCAGCTCAAAACTGCAGTGCCCTACGTGCGGGAAATTGTCAATTATGTCGAGGCCCGCTACGGGGCCAATGCCCAATCGCTAGAAGATGCGGCGATTAAGGTGCCGACGATGTTTCGCACCCGCGATCGCGCCGTTACCCCCGAAGATTTCGAAGTGCTGACGGAGCGAGGGGGAGCGGGGCAGGTGGCCCGAGCCTATTGCCCGCCGCAGTTGCAAAACAGTGGGGGAATCGTGCAGGTGTGGGTGGTGCCTCAGGCCAGTACCGACGGCATCGAGCGCGGGGTGGGACTGCATCCCGATCGCCTCGCGATGACCCCCACTCTCAAGCAAACCTTGCTGAATTATCTTGACGAACGCCGCTTGCTGGGGGTGCAAGTGCAACTGGAGTCTCCCAATTACGTCGGAGTTTCGGTGCAAGCGGAACTGGGGCTGGAGCCGAAATACCAGTATGCCGATGCGGAGGAGGAGATTCACCAGCAGGTGCAGCAAGCCCTCTACCGCTTCCTCAATCCCCTCACCGGCGGGAAAGATGGCCAGGGCTGGCCGTTCGGCACGCCGCTATATCGCTCGGATATTACGGCAGTGATTCAGCCGGTGCCGGGGGTGCAGTTTATTCGCAATGTTTATCTCTATCAGTTGCGCCAACAGGGCGATCGCTGGCAGCGATCGCTGGCGCAGGACGGTTACATTGCTGTGGAACCGCTGGAATTGCTCTGTTCTTGGGCCACTGAACTGGGAGACGGTGTAGATTCCAGCCACTCCATCATCACGATCGGCGCGGGGGTGGGGGCAAGCCGATGACGCAAGCGATCGATCGCGCTCAGACCCCCTCCACCAGCAGTTCGATCGAACTGACGCTCACCCCCATGCAAGTGCCGGTGGGGTTAACCGCCGAGCAGTTGCAACAGCAGGCCCAATCCCCCAGCACTCAGCTCGCCACGGGAACTTACCTCGAACATCACGTCGGCTTGCTGGCCCATCCGGGGGAAACCAGCGAGATGGTGCTGCAGGCGGGCAGCGATGGGGACACCCTGCTGCAATTCGAATCCGTCCGGGTGGATGGAGACTTTCCCCCAGAGTGGTATCGGTGCGCTCCCGTTAGTGAGGGGGCCAATTTGCCCAAGCGACCGCCACTGTTGAATATTTCCCTCTATTTTGCGCCGCCCGCTAACTATTTTGAAGGGCCGATGGCAAAGGGAGAGCGCTGCCGCTTGCGCTATCAGGTGCGGGTGCAACTGGTGGCGGCAGACCCCGATAGCGGCCAGCGCCAATGGGCCTATGCAGCCTTCGATTTAGATGTTCGTCCCCGCAGCCTCTATCTCGATTTTTTGCCCAGTCTGTTTCGCGAAGTGGACTTTATCGGTCGTTTCTTGGCGATCGCCGAGCAGGCATTCGAGCCAGACGTGCAGGCACTGGACGCGATGTGGGCCCACCTCGATCCGCTCACGGCACCGGCTAAATTCCTGCCCTTTTTAGCCTATTGGGTGGGCTGGGTCGACAATCAGCGCTGGAGCGAGCCGCAGCGGCGCAGGCTCATTCGACAAGCGGTAGAGATTTATCGCTGGCGCGGGACGCAGCGGGGGTTGCGTCATTACCTCCACCTCTACACTGGCTTGCCGCTGGAGGATCTCGAGACGCTCCCCCCCAACCGTCCGCCCCGCATCGAGATCCGCGAAAGCTTTGCCCGAGGGCTGGTGCTCGGCCAAGCCCATATGGGCGAAGACAGCTTGTTGGGGCGGGGACGTCCCTTTCACTTTGCCGTTATCCTGCGCCCGGGACCCACCGATGTCGTGGACGAAGCCCTCGTACGGACCATCATCGAGCAAGAAAAACCGGCTTTCTGCAGCTACGATCTGACGATCGCCCCCGACCGACCTCCCCCCTCAACTGCTTGAAGTCTCGCCCTCAAGCTATCCCTTTAACCCCGACCCCCGTTCGCTATGGTTGTCTCCCCTTCCCACACCCCCATTCAACCCTTCGAGCGCCTCAAAATCTACGACGGCTTGCTCGTGGACGCAGAAGGCTGGCAACTGGCCCACTCTTACCACAGCCGCCGTCAAAACCTGCACTATCAGGCCCTCCACCGAGGCGGCATTCTGCACGGACTAGGGGTGCATCCGATCGCCCCTCCCCCCAACACCCCGAGCGAATATCGAGGCGATCGCTGGCTGCAACTACAGCCCGGAATCGCGATTGATGCGGCGGGCAACCCAGTTGTGGTACCTCAGCCAGAGCCCTACTACCTCGTCTCCCGAGCTCAATCCGAGCGTCCTCTGTTGGTTTATCTCGTCATCAGCTTTTTCGACCCCGCAGCAGTGGCCGAACGGTTTGTGGGCGATCGCCTGCAGGAGGACTTTCGCCTCTACGAGAAATCCACACCCCCGAACCCCGACGAAATCGAAGTCTGTCGCATTCTGCTCTCTCCCGACCCCGTTGTCCTGGCGAATGCTCGCGATCCGTTCCATCCCCTGGCCAACAACATCGACTTTCGCTTTCGACCCCAATTGGGCGCGCGATCGCAATCCAGCCTCACCATTGCCCATTTAGATTGCGCAGCTGCAGTGCCGCCCGCCGAAGACAGTATAGATTCCGAGCTCGCTGGCGTGGATGCCCTGCTGCAGGCGTTGCCCAGCGTCTATCCCGATCTGCAGGGGCAGCATCTCGGCCTGCTGCGCTTGCCAGCGGATGGAGGCGATCGCCCGCAGATCGACCTGTTAATGGCCAACTACTGGCAGTTATCTGCCCTGTCTCGCTCCGAGCTCGGCAGCCTCAACCAACTCCTGACTGACGGAGCAACCCTCCTCGTCACGATGGATGCCAGCCAAACCCACATTGACGAGCTAGCTTTGGTTCAACAACACCTGCGAGAGGCGATCGAGGACGTGCGGGAGGATCGGCTCTATGACGATATTCGCAAGGATTTAGAGGGAGAACTGCTCGCGAATCAGCCGGTGGTCGATCGCCTCTTGCAAAATTTGCGCCAAACCCTGAGAGAAACGCTCGATCTCGATTGGAGCTCCATTCCGACAGGGGGAGCCCAGATCGATTCCACTCACCCGCTGCGCTCCCGGCCCTTCACCTTCTCCCGTTTTCCAATGGTGAATCGGGGGCTAATTCTGCTGTTTAACTGGGAGGCAGTCGTACTGGCGATCGGCGATCTGGGCACGGGTTGGGGGGGGTCTAAATCCCCCGATATCCCTCGCGAAACGGTGCGGGAGGCCCAGGAACTCGGGGCCAATCTCCTCCACTTTGCCTGGGCTCGGCGACACCTGCGCGAGCTTCAAGTCGAGACCTCTACCCCCCACTCCTAGCGGACTGAGACTATGGCCGATTCCTATTCCCAGCGATCGCTCGTGCCGTCCATTCGGATTTTGCTCCCCAGTGTCGTCTTTGTCTTGGTGAGCCTTACCGGCCTGTTCTCCTGGTTTTTCACCGATCGCGGCGGTACAACAGCGATTCAAGAGATTTCAGCATCATTAATCGAGCGAATTAGCCGCAACAACGCTCAAGTGATGGAATCTTTTCTGCAAGATTCGGAAACAATTTTGCGGATTAGTCAGGCGGCAGCGATCGGTGGAGATGTTCCGTTAGTGGCATCGGATTTTTGTGCTGGTCGAGCCAGTTGTTCGGAAGCGGAGTACGTGCAAAGAATTCGAGATTTTTTATATCTATCGGTGAAAAACTCGCCATCTATTCGCTCCATGCTCTTTGGCAATGCTGCCAGCAATCCCGCCTTAAGTCAGAGCGTTCGGGGTAATTCCAATATTGCGAACATTCAGGACGATCCGACATTCTCTGGAGATATTTTTGTCAAAATCGAAGAGCTGGATAGCGGATTCATCGTGAAGATTTTGGCTTCGTGGACATCTGGCCAATTACTCACGTATCCTCTGGATGACAGTGGTAACTACATCGAGACGCTGTCTGGAAACCCCTCGATTCCAATTAATTCTACGGCCTCCACCGACTTCGCACTGGCCCAGCGACCTTGGTACGTAGAAGGGCTAGAAGCAATTACCAATTGTAGTGACCTCCTCTTATGCCAAGAGGATATTGGAGAAGTATACGTATTCGCCGGTAACGAAATTGGAGTGACTCCTAGAATTCCGATTCTCAGTACAGAGAAGGACGGCCAGAACAATCCGAGTGACAACCCGATCTTTGGCGGTATTTTGGCGATCGACTTACCCGCCGATAACGTGAATGACTTACTAGCCGGTCTGGCTGCAGGGGCTCCAGTCAGCTCTCTCAACCCGTTTTTTGTCACGAACGATTCAGGGCAGTTTATTGCCAGTTCTCTGCAAGAATCCCTCGAAACCTGTTCGACTGATAATCCCGATCCGAACTGCATCCCTCCGAGATCCTTACAATATAGCGACCATCAACTCATCCGCGATACTTATCAGTTCTTAAATACAAAATTTGCCGAGTCTGGCGGATTTGCTGGTATCGATCCAGAGGCTTGCCTCGGGACGATCTGCAAATTTTCGTTTGCAGGATCGAATAGTGCAGACGATTCGAATGGCATTGCTGGAGGGCAGATGATTGTGGTTCTTTCCAAGTTGGCGATGCAACCTCAAGATTGGTTTGTGATTGAGGTAATTCCCGAGCGGGAGTTTCTGGATAGATTAATTGAGGGACGGCGGAATACTGGCTTGACGGTGGTTGGCTTGGTGCTCGTCTTTGTGATTGGCGGTGCCTTATTCGGTCGAATCTGGATTACTAAACCTCTACAGAGATTGAGTCGAGCAGCAGACGACATCGAACACGATCGCTACAAGCCCGAAAGTATTGGAGCCATGACCAAACGATCTGACGAGCTCGGCGAGCTGGCAGAAACGCTACAGCAAATGGGAGCATCGGTGGACGATCGGATTGTCAAATACAAGCAAAAGATCGGCGAGCTGGAAAAACAGTTGAACGAACGACAGGAGGGGTCGGCGCTATTTCAGTACTTGAATTCCCTGCGAGCCCGCTCGCGTCACGTGCGCGCGATCGCCCAGCAGGACATTCAGGGGGGCGAAAAGTGACGCATGGCTACTGCAAAGATTGACTACAGCATTGCTGTCACCCCCCCACAGTTGACCTACACCCCAGGGGGCGATCCGGCCAAATTGCAGGTCAAAGTGACCAATCTGGCCCCCCGTCGGGTGTCATTTTGGCTAGAAGTCATCGCGGCAGGCATTCAGGTGCCTGCCGATCGCCGTTGGTACCGCGTCTCCCCCGACACGGGCGTGAATATTCCCCCTTGGGACTCCACCGAGTTTGAAGTGGCGATTATTGCCAATCCCAAACCCCATTACGCCGGCTTGATGAATCTGAGCGTGCGGGCTATCTCCCCTCAAATCGATACAGAGCCGCCGCCCGCAGTGGTGCGTTTGGAGATCGAGGGCAGTGCGATCGAGCCCCTGCAACTGTCCCTCGCCGAGACCCCCATCTCAGTCCCTGCCGGGGGAACTGCCCAGATCGAGGTGACGGTCAACAATCCGAACCGCCTCCCCCTGCGGGACAGCTTGCTCTGTCGCCAGCTCGATGCTGCTTGGCTGCCTCAAGGGGCAGAATGCCCGATCCAGATCGAAGGACGGGGCAGTACCAAAGTAGCCTTCGCCGTACAAGTCCCTCCTGCTCCCCACGCCATCAGCCAAAACTATCCGTTCGAAATTGTCACCCAACACTCCCCTGCCCCTGCCAGCGTTGCCGGACATCTGGAGATCGCCCCTGAAGGGGACATCGCCCTGACCTGTCCCAATCCCAAACAGGTACTGCCCAACCGCCGCGAAAAATCTGCCCGAGTTCTCGACACCGCCCTCTATACCCTCCAGTTCCACAACCGCAGCAATCTGCATCAAACCATCACTGCCACCCTCGCCTACGACTCCCCCGAGCGCCGCGATCGCGCTTGGGAACGGGCAGCACTGACCGAAGAAGAGCTCCTCCCGCAACTGGAAATTGCCCCTCCCCAACGAGAGCTACCTCCTGGAGAAGAGACCGAACTATCGTTGCTGGTGCGCAGAATCCGCCCCAGATGGGGATGGCGGCGTCGCTATGCCCTCACTGCCACCGGCTCCCTTTCCCGCCCGGATGTACCCCTTCTACCCCCACAGCAGCCGTTAAGCCTGGAGGTATTGCCCCTCGTCCCGTTTGTACTGCAGGTGTTGGCAGCCCTCTTATTCCTGGCCCTCGTGATGGTCTTGCCCCTGTGGTTTTGGCGCTGGCGATCGCAAATGCAGCACCATGCCGCTCCCGTTAGCACCGTGCAGTTTAATGGGGGGGGCGGCAGGGCTCTCAGTGGCTCCCTCGACACGACCGTGCGCCAATGGCAAGTGCGGGGTCGTCGCTTGCAGTTTCTCGGTATCGTCAATCCTCCGCCAGCTGCAGGTACTGTTTCCCCCACTAGCACTTCTGCCATCCATGCGATCCGCTATCGACGCGAAGACAATACCTGGGCCGCCGTTGGCTACGAAAATGGCGATATCCAATTGTGGAATTTACCCCAGCGTTTATCCCGTCCGTCCTTCGCCCAGCATCTCTCTAGGTTTCATGGGGCAGAAGACCTGTCAGCTTGCAAGCTCAAACCAGAGGACTCCGGCCTTCCCCCGGCCGTCGCTGCAAGCACCGCCACACCGGCAACGCGACTCTTGAGCGATCGCGTCTTCGATTTGGCCTTCCTGCCTCGCAGTTCCGTGCTGTTGAGCGCTCACGGCAGTGGCAATATCTATCGGTGGGATTTGCAGCTAGACGGGAGTAACGACGCTCAATTGCTCAATCGACAACTGCAGCCCATTCCCATCCAAACTCGATCGGGAGTGCCGATTTGCACGGCGATCGAGACCATTGCTCCCTTTAGCTGGAATGGCGATCGCTATCTGGCCATTGGCGGTCAACGGAACCGTCTCGATCTGCTCGACCTGGACGAGCCCAAGCCGACCGAGAGCCTGACGCGATTGAGTTATCCCCTCGGCACCCTCCCCCCCGACGTTAGCTTCATTTCTACTCTCGCCATCGCCATCGAACGCCCTGAGGTTCTGGCCGTGGGGGACAACCAAGGCAACCTCACCCTTTGGTCTCTATCCCAATGCTTCAGCCAAGCCAACTGCCAGCCCACCAGCAGCCAAGCCGCAGCCCACGGCGGCCAACCAGTTCAATCGGTGGCTCTGACTGCCGATGGCTGTTACCTCGCCAGTGGCGGTCTTGACGGGCAGGTTTTACTCTGGCCCCTGAACTACGACGATAGCGGTAATGCCAGTTTCTTCACTCCCGTTCAGATTCGTCAGGATGCCAACAACCCGATCGCCTCTGTCGATGTGTTTCGAGAAGGCGATCGCGTCTTAGTCCTGAGTGGTGGCGAAAACAAGCGCGTACAACTTGACGAACATCGCTTGCAGTCTGCCGGTCTTTGCAGGCAGCCAGGGGTTTAGCTCTCGACGCCAGCGGTTCTCTCGATGTCTACACAATTCAAAGCCTGCCAACTGGCAGGCTTTAGGTCGATCGACTCGCGAATTCCCCGCTAGCGATCGCCTTTTAGAGCGGACATTCTGCAATCGGAACTGCCGGAGAACCACAAGGGGGACAGGGTTTTACCCCTTCTTCATAAACTTCAAATTGAGTCATCATCGCGTGGTCTTCGTGAACGAGATTGTGACAGTGAATCATATAAATCCCCTGAATTAATTCGCCATCTTTTTCCAGTTCTCCCTCTGTATCCTCATCCAGACCTCGCGGTACGCCAAATCGAGCTATCAGTCGAACTGTTTCAAACTCTTCAACATTAAAAACATCTTTCCAACCCATCTCGTAGGGCAAAGGAGGTTTGCCGTTGCGATCGAGAATTTGCATATCTGTCAGGTGTATGTGAACCGGGTGATTCCAACCCCCGCCGGGGTTAATTAATTCCCAAATGGCGTAATCGCCTGCCTTGACTCGCGCGTCAATCCGATTGCGGTCCCACTTTTTGTGATTAATGGTCCATTCCGAGCCGGTTAAGCTAAATTTCCATCGCTTGATGGGCAGTTGGTCGAGGCGGATGGTTGGATCGCGATCGAACCGGTTGATGGGTCGCAACTCATCCGGCAACTGGGAATCATCCCGAACGGGGGGACCGACCACATCAAACCGCATCAGGGCGTGGCTGCGATTGCTGGGATCTCGGGAAACCGACCAAGGCTCATTGCGCAGATAAATTTGAGTACCTTCAGCGAATTTGGCAAAATCAATCACCACCTCATACCGCTCTGCCATGCCCAAACGCAGGGTGTTGGCCGGTCCAGTCGGCCCTGCAATCGGCACGGGAGTCTCTAACAAGCCGCCATCGCTGGCAATGACATACATGACATCATTGCTCCAACCCTCCAGTGTCTGGCTGATAAAAAGCTGGTAGAGGCGGGAGGCTGTGGCATTCAGAATGCGAAAGCGGTATTTGCGTCGCTCTACCTGCATCACCGGCCAAGGAGCTCCATTCACCAACTGAATATCGCCGTAATAGCCCCGCTTGCGGCGATCGTCGAAGTCAACTTGTCCGTTTCGATCCAAGCTCACCTCTTGCAGCATTAAGGGCACGTCGTATTTGCCTTTCGGCAAATTCAAATCGCGCTCCAGTTGGTCCTCCACAATGTAAAAGCCCGCCAATCCCATCGCGACATTGCGAGAGGTTTTGTCGATCGCGTGGTCGTGATACCAAATGGTGGCAGCGCGATCGTTCGGGTAAATATATTGCTTGCAGTAGCCCGGTTTAATCAAATCTTCGGCATAGCCGTCGTACTGCGGTAGCGAAGCCATGCCGTGCAGGTGTACGGAGGTACAAATGGGAGCACCCCCGCGATCGTTGCCCAGGTCGTTCAGAAACGTCACAACCGATTGTCGCAGGGTATCTTCTTTCTGCAATCCACCCGTTTGGCGAATCACAGGCCCCGGTACCGTGCCGTTATAGCTCCATAGTTCTGTCGCGGGCCAAGCTTCATCTAAAATTTGCACCGACACCTTGCGCATTTCAATTTTGAAATAGTCGGTGGGAGTATCTCCTTTTCTGGGATCGCCTTCGATGCTGTCGTAGGGCTTTAGCTCTTGCAAGATCGGCAACGGTCGTTCGAACTGCTTCACCTGCGGGCTGTAGGGGATGATGTGGGGAGTATTGCTAGGGGGCAACTTTCTAGGCTCGCACTCAACACATTTCACATCCCCTTGGCACAGATCGCCATTAGCCCCCACCGATCGCGCTCCACTCAACCACAACGTTCCACCGAGCAAACCCCACTCGATCGCTTTGCGCCGTTTGATTTTCACAATTCCCTCTCCCAATTTGCCGATCCCACCACCTGCAAACACCACTGCGGTCAACTCGAGCTGACCTCTGTAACTGCTATGGTCTGTAACTGCTATAGATTGTGAGGAGATCGTGGCCCTCTACTGCAGTCGGGCCATGGCGATCGCTTGCCTGCGTGCAGGAGGTGAATAGAAGTTCGATGAAGCCTTAATCCACTCCTACTACAGGATGTTTGACGGTCTGTCGTTTGGGCAAATAACTTTAGATTAAACCCCTCAAAAGCAGGAAAATCCCGATCTTTATTTACATTCGCACACACTATTGCAACCGAATGCGTCAGAATATTGCAAAGATGTAGCCTTTCGGCAGGCATCGACTTTGGCTTAGGTGTGCAGTGTATGGAACTAGATTGGCTGGCGATTTGCGGCTGGGGTGCGGGTTCGATTTTATGGGCCGAGATCGTGCGCGATCTCTACCATGCCCTCTCCCATCAATGGCCCTGGCTGTATCGCCACCACGTTTGGCATCACCGCGTCTTTCGTCGCGATCTCACCTTTGCCAATGCAGAGATTTATCAACAGGCCCAATGGCATAATGATTTTCCCGAATGCTTGGTGATGTTGGCAATGGCGATCGCCTTTAGCGGTCTAGCCTGGTGGCTGGATGCCGCCCATTACAGCGCGACTGGGTTGGGTATTGTTTACGTGCTCGGGTTTCTGGTTAGCTGCATGGCTCGCGGCAGCGGCAGCGAGTGGGCGCGGCAACTGACTGACATCACCCATATGCCCGGTCCGTTTCTGGCGCCGCCCTCTGCCTGGATCGTGAATCGTCCCTATCATTGGCGACATCACTTCGATGACGATCGCGCCTACTATTGCAGTACATTTTCGCTGGTTGACAAGCTCATGGGTACGGCATTGTCGTTGAAGGGCAAAACAGTTGCAGTGACGGGGGCTTCGGGCACGTTGGGGCGATCGCTGCTCCTGCACTTGCATAAAGCTGGAGCCAAGCCCGTTGCCCTCACCTCGAAGCCGCAAGCCATCGCAATCGAGCTGGATGGAGAAAGGGTCGAGCTCAAAACTTTGACCTGGAGCGTGGGTCGCGAATGGGAGTTGGCGGAGCACCTGCACAAAATCGATATTCTGGTGCTCAACCACGGCACGAACGGGCATGGCGATCGGACCCCCGAAGCGATCGCTCGAGCTTACGAAGTCAATGCCTTTTCCAGTCTGCGGCTGTTGAACTTATTTCTGGAGACCGTTCGCACCAACGAGGATATTGCCAGCAAAGAAGTATGGGTCAATACTTCAGAAGCTGAGGTGCTACCGGCAGTCAGCCCCCTTTACGAATTGTCCAAACGTACCTTGGGGGATTTGGTCACGCTGCGGCGACTGGATGCCCCCTGCGCAATTCGCAAGCTAGTGTTGGGACCATTTAAGAGCAATCTCAATCCGATTGGGGTGATGTCTGGCGATCGCATTGCCCGCCAAATTGTCGCCCTAGCCAAACGGGATGTCCGCAATATTATCGTGACAATTAATCCCCTCACCTATCTGCTGTTTCCTCTGAAGGAGGGGATGAACTCGCTATATTTCCGTTGGTTTAGCCAACCAGCCGAGCAGTTGGGGGCTGCCGACATGGAGGTCAAGGCTAGCGCCAATAGTGCTGGGAGAAACGGCTAGATTGAGTCAAGAGAGATGCGATCGCATAAGAGGGTTGACCGACCGTGCCCGAACAACTATTTGAAGAAAACCACTACGTTTTGCTGATGCCGGGGTGCCCGGAGGAATTCGTCTCTGCTGCCGAACTGGAGGTGTTTTTGGAACGGCTACTGCAGGAATATCCCGACGCAGCGGATGCCGACATTCAGCAATACGACACGCCCGCCAAACGAGCACAGCGGCTGATTCAAACCACCTGCGAACTGCCCATTGCCCCCGGTCAAATGGTCGAATGGTATGCTGTGCGCCTCAACAAGCGCTAGGCTGCGGTCTTGCCGACTTCCTGCTATAACATCAAATTATTCAGAAAAAGTCGAAGCATTAGCAAACGTCCGTATCAGTCAGGTGGCCTAATTCTTACTCTCGTCGAGTTAGCAGTGATAATGGCACCTGTAGATAGTTCATCTCCGTACAGACTAAGAACTGTAAGACCGACTTGGCTTTGCTGTTCGGAGTTGAGGTCGACCAGACGCAGTATGCCTTTGTGAGGAGAGCCTTTGACGATCGCCAACTCTCCAAAATCCTTGTCTAGCGTGACTAAAATGCGACTCTCCTCAAATGCCTGGGCTAAGATCTCCTCATCCCCTGGATCTTCATCCCAGTCGCCTGACCAAATAACGTCATATCCAGCAGTTGCAAGTGTTTTTCGAACACTTTTACCGATGCAACTATCGAGAAGCACTTTCACTCTATTGGCTGACCAGTAGTGGTTCTACACGTTCGTGACCCACTAAGCGACGGGCGTAAGCCAAGCAGGCTTGAATATCCTCAGGCTCGAGCCAGGGATAGTTCTCTAGTAAGGTTTCAGGTGTATCGCCTGCTGCCAGCATTCCTAAAACATGTTCTACAGCAAGCCGCCGCCCTCGCACAATCGGCTTACCGCCAAAGATCTCGGGATTGACCGAGATGCGCTCTAGTAATCTTTGCTCGTCCACCGCGATACCTCATCGGTATGTCGTTTTTTCTCCGCCTCTGCTTTTTAGTCTTTCCTCTGTCATAGCCTAAGCCAATTAAAGCTGTGTGAGGATCGATAACGCAATCGACTGACGGACTGAGGGCCTATAGGTTGCCGTAGATCGGCAAGGCAGCACCCCGAATATCCCCCGCAGCTTCCGACGCGAGCTCGCAGATTGTGTGGGCGAGGGATTCGGGTTTGACCCACTCGCCAGCATTCTCCGTCCCCATCGCCTTGCGGTTGGCAGGTGTGTCAATCACACTGGGCAGAACGACATTGGCCGTGACATTGGTGCCTTTGGTTTCAGCGGCGATCGCCTTTGTGAACGCCACCACCCCTGCTTTCGAGGCAGCATAGGCCGCGAGCTGACCGGCAGGCTGCACGGCTCCTCGGGAGGCGATCGTGACAATACGCCCGTAGTTTTGCTCCAACATGCGAGCCAAAACATGTTTGCAAACCAAAAACGTTGCGGTCAGATTCAGATCCAAATCCTGACGCCACTGTTCTAGTGAATAGCTGGGGGTTGGCCCCATCGAAAACCCGCCCATCAAGTGAATCAACCCATCCACTCGCTCCATCCCCTGCACGAGTTCGGCCACGCGGCCCTCGTCGAGTAAGTCTGCCTCTACCCATTGCAGGCGCACGAGCTCGCTGGGGGATACGAGACTCTTGAGTCGTTCTGCGTTGGCTCGCGAGCGGTAGGGCAGCGTCACGTAAGCTCCGCGCCTGAGCACTTCGGGAGTCACCCCCAGTCCCAATCCCCCCGTTCCGCCAGTCACCAGTACGTGCTTGCCCTGCATCTTCTGCTCTCCCCGTGCGATGTTTCTGCAAGACCCGAATGCGATCGCGCTTCTCCTCAGTGTAGGTGTTGTCGCCAGACATAAGGACACCCAATTGAGGCAATCGCGGACGCGAAATGTCTCAACGCAGCGATCGCGTTAAACCCTCGAACTCGCTCGCTCTCAGCCGGACGCGATCGGCATTTGATATTGGGGACGACATCCTGGTAGATTCAAGGGCGACACTTATCGGAAGCTTGATGAAAGTCCTAGTTATTGGCGGTGACGGATATTGCGGTTGGGCTACCGCCCTCCACCTGTCAAATCGCGGCTATGAAGTTGGCATCATTGACAACTACGTGCGCCGTTTTTGGGATTTGCAGTTGGGATCCAACACCTTGCCTCCCATTCAGCAATTGGAACGACGACTCGATTGCTGGAAAGGAATCAGTGGCAACGATATCGAGCTTTTTGTCGGCGATATTACAGATTACGGCTTCCTGTCGAAAGCGATGCATGCCTTCGAACCGGCAGCAGTGGTCCACTTTGGCGAGCAGCGATCGGCCCCCTTCTCGATGATCGATCGCGAGCATGCAGTGATGACCCAGACGAATAATGTGGTCGGCACCCTCAATCTGCTGTATGCCATTAAAGAAGATTTCCCCGACTGCCACCTAGTCAAGCTGGGCACGATGGGGGAATACGGCACCCCCAATATCGATATTGAAGAGGGATACATCAAAATCGAGCACAACGGTCGCTCGGATGTGTTGCCCTATCCCAAGCAACCGGGCAGCATGTACCACCTGAGTAAGGTCCACGACAGCCACAACATTCACTTTGCCTGCAAAATTTGGGGCCTGCGCGCCACCGATCTCAATCAGGGGGTGGTCTACGGCGTTCTGACGGAGGAAACCGGTGCGGACGAGCGGTTGGTCAACCGACTCGACTACGATGGCGTGTTCGGTACTGCCCTGAATCGTTTCTGCATCCAGGCGGCGGTGGGTCACCCCCTCACGGTTTACGGCAAGGGCGGTCAAACGCGTGCGTTCTTGGATATTCGCGACACAGTGCGCTGTGTGGAGTTGGCGATCGCCAAACCCGCCGATGCCGGTCAGTTCCGGGTGCTCAACCAGTTCACGGAAATGTTCTCGGTGGGCGACTTGGCGCTGATGGTGAAGAAAGCCGGTACGGCGTTGGGTCTGGATGTGGAGATCCAGAACATCGAGAACCCCCGTGTTGAGGCTGAAGAGCATTATTTCAATGCTAAAAACACCAAGCTGCTCGACCTCGGCTTGCAACCTCACCTCTTGTCCGATTCGCTGTTAGATTCGCTGCTCAACTATGCGGTGAAGTATCGCGATCGCGTCGATAAGCGACAAATCCTGCCCAAGGTGACTTGGAAGCGGTAAGGGTCTGGGCTCTATAGGGATAGAGATAGAAGCGGCATTCTGCTAGCGTACGAGCAGCGGATCGGATATAAAACAGTGGGCCGAGCTGAAACCCGACCCACCTTAACTTCGACAATCGCCCCGACCGGCAACAGCCAAGGATCGCGCTCTAACGGAAAGGAGGCGAATAGAGCAACCCGCCATCCACATAAGACGCATTCAGACCGCGATCGGTAACACCTAAGGGGGTGAGATGGCGATCGAACATCTCGGCATAGTTACCCACGCTCTTGATGATATTCACTGCAAAGTCAGCATCCAAACCCAGCACTTCACCCAGATTTCCATCCAGCCCTAAAAACCGCTGGATATTGGGATCGTTACTGGTGGCAATAAAGCGATCGATATTCTCGGAAGTAATGCCCACTTCTTCCGCATAAAACAGTGCATTCACCGACCAGTCCATAATGTCGGACCATTGCTCGTCCCCCTGAGGCACCAACGGACCCAGAGGTTCCTTCGAAATAATCTCCCCCAAAATGACATGAGCGTCGGGGTTTCTCAGAGTCGTGCGACGGGAGATCAGCGAGCTTTGGTCGGTGGTATTGGCATCGCAACGGCCTTCATCGTAGGTGGTAAAGCTGGCGTCGTCAGTATCCACCACCACGGGCGTAAAGTCTAAACCTCGGGCGCGAAAGGTATCGGCCAGATTCAACTCGGTGGTGGTGCCCGCAATGACGCAAATGGTAGCTCCATCCAACTCTTCAATTTGGGTCACCCCTAAAGACTTGGGCACCATAAATCCTTGACCGTCGTAGTAGGTGGTCGGACCGTAGGTGGCCCCCCATTCGCTGTCGCGGGTGAGGGTGTAGGTGGTGTTGCGACTGAGGATGTCAATTTCGCCAGACTGAAGAGCCGATTGGCGATTGGCTGAGGTCAAGATAATATACTCGACGTTATCGGGGGTTCCAAACACCGCTGCAGAGACAGCGCGGCACAAATCGACATCGAACCCTAAATGGTTGCCTTCGGAGTCAACCGTACTGAACCCCGGCAGTTGACCGTTCACGCCACAGCGGATCGAACCCCGCGCGCGCACCTCGTCGAGCACGCTAGCCTGCGCGGCACTCGTCCCGAAAGCAGTTGCCAAAGACAGCACCATTGCCCCTGCAAACGTAGCAATTGTTTTAACCCGCATTGTTATCGTTTCTCTCCTGTACGGTGGTGGGTTCCTGTATAGTACCTGTCAGCTTTACATCCCCCGAAAGCAGGAAATGTGATGCTAGATACTTCATTTTTCTTGCTGGATCCGACAATCTTGCTAGGATTTGCGCATGGGTGGCAGCGATCGCCACCTGCAAGACCCTGACAATACTGACTAGAATTACTGACTAGGATTTGCCATGAATGTTCCCCAGGCTGCGACTGAGCGAGAGAACGCAAATGCGCCCAGATCCGCCATTATCGAATGCGAAGACGTTCACAAGTGGTATGGGGAATTCCACGTTCTCAAAGGAATCACCACCCAGATTCAAAAGGGCGAAGTGGTGGTGGTGTGCGGCCCCTCAGGCTCGGGCAAGTCCACCTTTATTCGCACCCTCAATCGACTCGAAGAACACCAAAAGGGCTCTATTCGGGTGGACGGCATCGAGCTCAGCAGCGATTTGCGCAATATCGACGCCATCCGCCGCGAGGTGGGTATGGTGTTTCAGTCTTTCAATCTCTTCCCCCACCTGACGGTGTTGCAAAACGTGACCCTAGGGCCGGTGTGGGTGAAAAAGCAAAAGCGGAGACTGGTGAAAGAGAAAGCCCTGGAGTTACTCGATCGGGTGGGGATTGCCGAGCAGGCGGATAAATTTCCGGGACAGCTCTCTGGGGGACAACAGCAGCGGGTGGCGATCGCCCGCGCCCTGGCCATGAACCCCACGGTAATGCTGTTTGACGAGCCCACCTCCGCCCTCGACCCCGAAATGATCGCGGAAGTGTTGGACGTGATGCGGGAATTAGCCGGATCGGGCATGACGATGGTGTGCGTCACCCACGAAATGGGCTTTGCCCGCGAGGTAGCCGATCGGATTATCTTTTTCGATCGCGGTCAAATCGTCGAGGAAAACATTCCCCAAGCATTTTTCACCAATCCGCAAGAAGAGCGCACCAAGCTATTCCTCTCTCAAATTCTGTCCCACTAGGACCTCGTCCAACGCGAGTTGGCCCCCATCCCCCATCCCCCATCCCCAAGCCCCCTCTCCCAAACCGCAAGTTAATAGAGGCTGTTCCTCCCCTCTCCCTAGGGAGAGGGGCCGGGGGTGAGGGGCCAACCCTCGATACAATAAGCGGGAGTTCGCCCTAAGCCGCTATGCCCCGCCAACCCACCCTCACCTTCGATCGCGGCACCCTCATTCTCCATCCCCCCCCGCGCGGTAAAGGGTGGATCGACTTTGCCACTTGGGACGATCGGATCGAACGCTTTCGCATTCCCGCACTGCAGTATCGATCGCTGGTGGAAAGCTTGCGACGGGAGGAGACAGAGTTTGCCGATCGCGCCAAAGGGTTTGAGGCCCTCCCGCTAGAAGCGCAACCGCAACGAAAACCCTACCGACACCAAAGCGAAGCCCTCGCAGCTTGGCGACAGGCGGGGGGGCGCGGAGTTGTTGTTTTGCCCACTGGATCTGGCAAAACCTATTTGGCACATTTGGCCTTGCAGGCGATCGCCCGACACACTCTGGTCGTCGTGCCCACCCTCGACTTGATGCACCAGTGGTACGAGCAATTGGTGGCCGCCTTCCCCACCATTGAAATTGGCCTGTTGGGCGGGGGCTCTCGCGATCGCAGCCCGATTTTGGTGGCCACCTACGATAGCGCCGCCATCCATGCCGAAACTTTGGGAGGTGCTTACGGCCTGATCGTATTTGACGAATGCCATCACCTGCCCAGCGACTTCAATCGGGCCATTGCCGAATATGCGATCGCCCCCTACCGCCTGGGATTGAGCGCCACCCCCGAACGCGCCGACGGTCGCCATGCCGATCTCGACGACCTCATCGGTCCGCAGGTGTATCGCAAGTCTGCCGACGATCTGGCCGGGAGCACCCTGGCCGATTACGAAGTGGTGCAGATTAAAGTGCAACTGTCTGTCGCAGAACGCGATCGCTATCAAACGCTGATAAACAGCCGCAACGAGTTCTTGCAACAAGCCAATATTCGCTTGGGCTATTTAGAAGGGTGGCAGCAGTTTGTCCGGGCCAGTGCGCGATCGCCCGCCGGACGCCGCGCCATGCTGGCCCATCGCGAAGCCAAACAAATCGCCCTGGGCACCGCAGGCAAATTGCAGACTCTAGCGGAGCTAGTGGAGCGACATGCCGACGAACGAGTCTTGATCTTTACCAACGACAACGCCACCGTCTATCGCATTTCCTGCGACTTTCTCATCCCCGCCATCACCCACCAAACCCCCGTCAAAGAGCGCCACGCCATCCTAGAAGCCTTTCGCAACGGTACCTACCGCACCCTAGTGGTCTCCCACGTCCTCAACGAAGGGGTAGACGTGCCGGAGGTGAAAGTGGCAGTGCTCCTATCTGGAACGGGTTCCGCGCGCGAGTACATCCAGCGCCTGGGGCGAATTTTGCGCAAAGCAAAAACCCCTGGCAAATCCGCAATACTGTACGAGGTCGTTGCCGAAGGAACGGTGGAGGAACGCACCTCCGAGCGCCGCCGAGGCCAAGGGCGCAGCCCTCGCCAATTAGAGATCGTGCCCCAACGAACAACCCCCCGAGCTGCCGAGGCTCCCGCCGAATGGAACATTGACGATCTGCCTTTCTGACATCCAACCCCAACCACACCCCTTTGAGGCATCCCATGAGCAGTTCAAAACGCCGAGCATCGCAGCCCACTGACCCCAGCGGCAAGCGGATCGTTTACTCGGAATTTGGCAGCGACCTCGCTTACCCGCCGCTAGACCGTCCCAGCCCAGAGCTGCCGCCCGAACAGCAACAACTCCGCATCCAGACCTCCCGAAAAGGGCGCAAGGGAAAAACCGTCACGCTGATTTCGGGATTTCAAAGCAAGCCCGAAACACTGGCAACCCTGCTGAAACAGTTGAAATCGCTCTGTGGCGCTGGCGGAACTGTCAAGGAGATGACAATTGAAATTCAGGGGGACCATCGCGATCGCATCCTCCAGAAACTCCGCCAATTGCGCTATAGCGTACGCTGAATCCATTGCCCCTAGCGGACCGATCGTTCCTAGGCACTGGCTGAAGGGGAATCGGAGTCGGAGAGCGATGCATGCAGATCGGATGGCCTTTCAAACAACGCTGCTCTATTTCGCCTATTGCGGGCGATCGAGCTTGTCTTCGCGCGCGATCGCCCGCGAGGATCGCAAACTCAGCCGCATCTTTGCCGACCGACTCGTTAAAGGCGGCCAGCCCCTATCTGCTGCAGAGGAAACACAAGCCTTCGAGATTTTGCAAAAATATCGCCAACCCTTGACGGAGGCAGGCGTAAGCGTTCCGAACTCTTTGCCCGATCGCCTCGCCATTCAGCTCGAATCCGAAGGGATGTGGAGAGTGGTTAACGAGCGTCAAGGCACTGCTTACAGCGTGACCTTCGCTGCCGGACAGGGGAACTGCACCTGTCCTCAGTTTCGCCTCAAACACAATTGCAAGCACCTCGCAGCCGTTGTGGCAGCCAGCCTGACAGAGACGGAAGCCGAAGCGCAAGGCGATCGCACGGATGTCGACACCGCCGAGTTAGATACAAACATTCCAGCTATCTTGCCCGGGATTACCTTGACTCAGCAGCAATGGCAAGCACTGCAGGAGTTAGAGGAGTTTCTGCACAGTGACGAGCGACTCTACCTGCTAACCGGCTATGCCGGTACGGGAAAATCAACCCTCCTCCAAGCCCTAATCCAGCGCTTGCGCAGTCAAGGGGACGACAGAGCGATCGCCTTAACTGCATTTACCAACAAAGCCAAAAAAGTATTGGAGTCAATGGCTGTGCGATGGGGGCTAGCAGTTGAATGTCTGACCTGCTGTCAGCTCTTGGGCATCCGGCCTGTCATCAATCCCCAAACGGGGCAGCAGGAATTCAAACCCGAGCGCGGCTTCGAGAACCAAATCGATAAGTTTGCCTTGGTGGTGATTGACGAGAGTTCGACCATCGGCGAAGAAATGTGGGGTTTGCTACTCAAAGCGGTTTCTGGCTTGTTTCGAGAAGTCAAGCTGCTGTTTGTGGGCGATCCCGCTCAATTGCCCCCCGTCAACGAAGCAGAATCCCCTTGCTTTAAAGAAATTGCGCGAGCTTCTCACCTGACTGAAGTGGTTCGCTACGGCAACGCCATTGGTTTGGTGGCCGAACGCCTGCGCCAGACGATCGATCGCCCTGCGCTGCCAAGATTTCAGACCCAATTGAATGCCCAAGCTTCGGAAGGGGTCGAGGTATTGGATGCAGAAGCATGGCACCGCTCGTTGATAGACGTGTTTGTCGAGTCTGAGGGATCGGCAGATTTCGATCGCGTCAGGGCTTTGGCCTACACCAATCGGCGAGTCGAACAGCTCAATCGTACGATCCGACAGGCTACTTATGGGGTGGGTGCAGATCGGTTTGTGGTGGGGGAACGTCTCATAGCCCACAACCCCTGCTTAAAAGACGAGACCATCCTGCTAACCTCTTCGGCGGAATGCACGGTGTTAGAAGTGCGGCTGGGTCGAGTGGATCGCTGGCAGGTCTGGGCTCTGGGTGTGGAGGATGAAGAAGGCCGCTGGCGTCAGTTACAGGTGTTGCACGAAGCGGGCCGAGCAGAACTCGAGCGCAGATTGAAGCAACTGGCCGAGTCTTTACAGTGGGGGGAGTTTTGGGCACTGAAGAACCAATTTCACGATCTGCGCTATGCCTATGCACTCACCGTTCATAAGGCGCAGGGGAGTAGTTTTGAAGCGGTCTATGTGGACGTTCGTAATTTTGCGATCAACCGCAGCGCCTTGGAGCGCAACAAGCTCTGTTACGTGGCCCTGACGCGGGCTTCCAAACGGGTACTGATTTTGCAGTAAGGAGATTGCGTCCAACCATTTGGGGATATCAACCACCCAATTGAAGCATTGTCGTGGAAGGCAATGCTGTCGTTTTTTGTACTGTGTAAGGTTTAAACCTAAAAAAAATTCACAACAGGTCTCGCTCAGTTGCAGAGCAAATTCCGCATCGCCGAAACCCGCAAACTAACGTATCATTTGTCCAGGGGCCGAGCTAACTGCCGCACTACAATCATCGAACAGTGGAGTTAAAAACTTCACTATAGAACGCGAATCCAAGTCCATTTGCTTGGCAGATCGGCTTGCTCTGTACCGCCCCGCAGTCAATGTCGGGAGTACATTGCCTTCAGATGTTGTGGTTGGCCAGCAGTTCGATTAGACACACTTTGATGCCGGTCTCGTTGTTGCATGGAGATTAACTAAATTGAATTTCTTCGAACGCCTTGTCAGCAGGGGAAAAGCAAAGTCAAATGCTGCTGAAGACAGTAAGCCTCAACCTAAAGCAGAGTCCAAAGCAGGGTTTTTCTTGAGTCCAGATGAGTCTAAAACCTTTGGCAACCTAGACTACATGCGTACGCCAAAATCTGTGAGGCACACCTTCCCCAATGCTGCTGACCCCGATCGACCCCTCGAATTTGTGGCTGAGGTGACAGCTACAAAAAAATCTATTTCCGTAGAGGGCAAGAAGGATTCTGCCGCTTCTGGGGTTTCAGGCTCTATTCCTAGACCGCTATCCCCAGCGGCAGCAGCATCTGAAGCGACTCAAAAAGGCAAATTGCCTCCCCGCGTTTCTGCCTCTATGTCAAAAGATGTATCGGCTCGCCGACAAAAAGATAGCAACATGGACATGTTTCGCAAGATGGCCGACGAAATCATTAAATAGCCACCATCATTTGCGCCGTAGAGGCTTCTGACAGGCTGTCAGAAGCTTTTTCTTGCGATTGGAATCCTTGATGAGGCCCTCCTTCGACCAGTCGAAGGAGGGCCTTTAGATTTAGAAACAGTTTGCCAAGGCAAGGGAATTGACTAGACGTTCTGAACTATTTGCGAGAAGGAACCTTTCTCATGTAATCGCCAAAGTCGGAAGCTGAAACTCCCCGCAAGGAATTGGTAGGAAGCCCAATCTTTTTGGCCATATCCAGATAAGAAGCTGGATCGCCAGCACGGGTTAAGGTTTCTCCACGGAACGCACGCTTCGGTCTGGAAGCGTAAGTCATAATAAACTGCGGGAAGCCGAGGAAGTCTCGATGGTACTCGTTATAGCGAGGAGACTTAATGTTGAACGGCAGTTCCCCTTTAGCCCGACCGGGTAACACGCGACGGCGCTGGTAGGGGAGAACATCGTCGCCAAAGTTCTCCAAGTACTCCTCACTGCTCAGCAAGGCATCGACAAAACCGACGATACCTTTGGTGGCCACAACAATCGACCAAGCGATCCTCTCTGTTTCGCCGTATACGTCTCGACCCAGCACCCGCTGAACCGTCTGCTCCACAAAGCGATAGTTGCTGTTGAGGTCGTAAAAGCTCTTTCTATAGGTGTTGGATAGCAGTAAACCGCGTACGAACTCCCTCACCGTGATTTGACCGCTGCGCAGTTGCGACTCGAGGCAGGGCTCGCGATCGCATTTGAAGGCGTGGAAAAATATTTGACGATAAGCTGCTTCGATGAGCTCGCCGACATCTCCAGCAGACAGGAGATTCTCAGTAGAATAAACCTTGGGCCGATCGTCCCCCGGTACGTCATAACCGAGTACCCGAGCATTTTGCGTGGACGACTGGTAACTTAATAACGGTAACGGCACGTCAGAGTCTCCATGAATTAGCAAAATTATTATTGATACAAAGTTTAAATCAACCCGCGCCATATTCTCAGGAAAGTGGGCCAATTGGGTATTTATGCTTAGAGAGGGAATCCGGTGTAATAGGCTAGAAAGACTGCCAGAAGCCCTAGCCCCACTAGAATGCCGCCACCTTTAGCCAGGACTTCACCTAACTTAATGTAAATGACTGGAATGGGCGGGTTGTCCCAATCCCAAGCTGCGGGGCGAGCGCTACCGACGAACGCATAGTTGCAGCCCAAAGCCGTTAAGGTTTCTAGGCGATCGCGGCCATAGCGAGGCATGTGCTCGAACGAAATCTCTCCCATGTCTCGCTGAGGCAGCACCCGCCGACGCTGATAGGGGACAATGTCGTCTCCGAAGTTTTCCAGATATTCGTCAGTATTCAGCAATGCATCGATAAAACCTTGCAGTCCTTTGGTGGCCAGCACAATCGACCAGGCAAACTTCTCCCGCTCGTCGTAGGTGTCGCGGCCCAGCAGGCGCTGGATACACATTTGCACGAAGCGGTAGTTGTTACTGGCTTCGAGGTTGCGGCGACGGAAGGTATCTGAAGTTGCCAAGCCGCGAATAAATTCTCGCACGGTAATTTGGCCCGATCTGAGCTGCGACTCTAAGAAAGGATTGCGGCTGCTGGCGGTCATTTGTTGCTCGTTGATGACTCGACGATAAGCTGCCGCAATCAGGTCGTCCATGTCGGTTGCAGAGAGCAAATTTTCAGCAGAGTAGATGGCGGCTCGGTCATCATTACCCACTTCGAAGCCTTTGACACGTTGATTTTGGCTCGACCGAGGGTAATCCAACAGAGGAATGGTCATTGTCGTTCTCCGAGTATCTTGAAGCTTTGTTAAAATATTGCGGTCGGGCGTGCCGCAATGGGGAAATACACGTTCAAAAAAGTAAGGCCAGAAGCCTAGCAAGACTCAACTGTCCATGCATCAGGGTAGGAGATAAAATCAATTGAACTGGCAGAAGGGCGATCGCCAGAAACAATCTGTAATACAGCGTCATAAAAATCGTAACGATCGCCTCAGCCGAGACTTTGCCGCGCTTCCTCGACAATGCGCGTCTCTACACATAAAGACGCTGTACTGAATCCGCCATACCGCTTTACAGTACTCGTGCGCAGCCGCAAGTCGTCACTGGCAAACGAGAACCGCTCTACCGCGCTCATGGTTTCGTACTCGGTTGTAAGCACCAGCCCATCCTCGTCGTCCATCTGAAAGTGACCCGCCACAGGCATTTTCTCGGCATAGCCCTGCTCTCTCAGCAAGCGCCCCTTCCGGCCTGTTTCGTCCTCTGCCACCAGCACCATCACGGTCGATCCTTGATGGTCTTCGGCGCCTTCCTTATCCCAAGCCATCTTGCCGCCCCAGCACACCCGACAGCCCCCCAGTGCTGTGTCTGGGTCGAACTGATGCAACTGGCATAGCTCTAAGACATCCGGGTCGTCTGCTGGCAATGTCGAGACTTCCACTTCCAGATCGCCCGTTTCCGCCCGGCGGAATGCCAGATGGTGGGTAATGCGATTGGAGCGCCATTTCCCCGCACTGAGTTGAAAAAATTCCATTGCGTTCATGATTCAATCAGCTCCATCCGCCTGCCTTCGACTGCGCCAGTATTCAATTTTAAGATACTGCGCGTGTTGGGGAATACTCGATTTACTCGCCAATACGGCAACCATCCGTCCTTCGATCTCAATTTTGTAGCCTTTAACACAACAAGCCTCAAATAAACCACTGATAATGAACCGCAATGTTTCCCTATTGCATATGTTAAGTTTTAATGCTTAAATTATGAGTAGCTTGACTTAATTCCATTAGGTCTGTAGCCGAGCACTTATAAATTCCTCGTTTTTCTCACCTTGTTGCTAGCCGTTTGCATCCACTTATCTTGCACGACCGACTAACCAGCCAAAGGAGTTAACCGATGGAATCTACCGATCTGAGCATGGAACAACAGTTCAAGTTGCGAGTTTTGTCCGAACAGGTGCAACGGCTCAGCCGCGAGCAGGCGCAGGAGTACCTGATGGAGGTAATGCGCCAAATGATGGTGAAAGACAACATTGTTAAGAATCTGCTCATAGGCCAGGGCAACCTGTGGCAGCAGCAGAATGGTTGATTCGATCGGGTTGAACGCAGCGCGAGAACTCAACTGAATTCGATGCCTCTTAGGCCGAGAAGCCTTTGCCGATCGCGCCTCTTGCAATTCAAACGACATCAACGAAACGTCCGTAATGCTTGCTCGTCGGCAAACATTACGGATTGTTTCTTTATCTCTCATTTAGGGGGGGGATATGTCCTGCCATCTCCTATGTTTATTCCCAGCTTGCCGAGCGCCACTGTGGTAATGGCTGGCAAGCAATGTATAAAAGTATTTACTTTTAAGTTAAGGAGAGCTCAATGCTTGACGCTTTTTCTAGAGCCGTAGTAGCGGCTGATGCCAGCACTTCCCCCGTAACCGATCTGTCTGGCCTGAAAGCCTTTGTTGCTGAAGGCAACAAGCGGCTAGACGCAGTAAATGCTGTTGCTAGCAACGCTAGCTGCATCGTTTCTGACGCGATCGCTGGCATGATTTGCGAAAACACTGGCTTGATCCAGGCGGGCGGTAATTGCTATCCCAACCGTCGCATGGCTGCTTGCCTGCGTGACGGCGAAATTGTTCTACGTTATGTAACCTATGCTCTGCTGGCTGGAGATGCTTCCGTTCTGGAAGATCGTTGCTTGAACGGCCTCAAAGAGACCTATGCAGCTTTGGGCGTGCCCGCCACCTCCACCGCTCGCGCCGTGCAAATCATGAAAGCTAGCTCTTGCGCCCACGCTAATGGCACCCAAACCGAAGCTCAGGCTGGCGCTAAGTTCAAGAAGAACCGCGACGACCAAGGTCTCTGCAACGAGCTGACTGCTGAATTGGGCGGCTACTTCGATCGCGTTATCTCCGCTATCAGCTAGTCCTGCACCTCTAGCCCTTGTTTAAACGAGACACCTCTTAAGTCTCAGTTGTCTGACAATCTATTTAGGAGTTAACAAAAACATGAAATCTGTTGTGACCACTGTGGTTGCTGCTGCTGACGCAGCGGGCCGTTTTCCCAGCACTTCCGACCTCGAGTCCGTACAAGGTAGCTTGACCCGTGCAGCTGCTCGTATGGAAGCGGCTGAGAAGTTGGGGAATAATCTCGACGCTGTGGCAAAAGAAGCCTACGATGCTTGCATTACTAAGTATCCCTACTTGAACGACTCTGGCGAAGCCAACTCTACTCCTACCTTTAAGGAGAAGTGCGCTCGCGACATCAAGCACTACATGCGCCTGATCCAGTACTGCTTGGTTGTCGGCGGTACCGGTCCTCTAGATGAGTGGGGCATTGCGGGTCAGAAGGAAGTTTATACTTCCTTGGGTCTTCCTACCCCTCCTTACGTGGCTGCTTTGACCTTTGCTCGCAACCGTGGCTGCAGCTCTCGCGACATGTCCGTTCAAGCATTGACTGAGTACAATGCTCTGCTCGACTATGCGATCAACTCTCTTGCCTGAGCTCGGTCGTCAATCCTGTAGGACTTGAGTCCAAATTGTCTGGGGATTCTTGGAGAGATGTCTTACCCTCTGGTTAGCCATCTATCTGGAATCTCCAGTTCGCTGTTTGCACGAGTCACGAGTTAATTGAGTTGCCGCTCGAATAGAAGGCTATGGATAAACGTTTTTTTCGGCTCTTCGATATGAGTGAAGATGAGGCAATTGCTCTGCTCGATAAACCGATTGAAGATCTAGAAGAGGATGATGTGCGGTATGTAGCTGCTGCTCATCTTGTGAATTTCCCAACCGATCGTTCTATTGCTGCACTCATCCGCGCCGTCGAAAATACGCATCCATCATTAGACAATCGCATCACGCGGCGAAAGGCGATCGAAACATTAGGCCGCCTAGAAGTTCGGGAAGCCCTTCCTTTCATTCGGGTTTGCTTGCAAGATGACGATCGGTTTACGGTGGAGAATGCGGCCAAGGCAATTGCTGAAATCACCACTGACGATGCTGAAATTCTGGCAGAAATCGCACAGTTACTCGACAAACCCGAACAGTGCTATCGCTCCCTCATCCAAGTTTTATCCAAGCTGGGATACAAGCCCGCCCTCGATCGCATTCGAAACTTTTTAGACGCCGATAGCGAACCCCTGTATAGTGCTGCGATTTCTGCTGTTTGTAAATTATCGGGAGACGATTCTCAAATTGGCAAAGTGATTGACTTATTGCAGCATCCCAGTGTAAATGCCCGCCGCAGCAGTATTCAAGATTTGATTGATGCTGATTATTATCGAGCCATTCCTAAAATTGCTGCTTGTCCCGTGTCAATTGTTTTCCGGCTGCGGGCCATTCGCTTAATGGCTGGGTCTGATTTGTCCGATGGAAAGCTAATCGATCGAGATCTGTATGCCAGCTTGGATCGGGTCTTGATGGATCGCCCCAGTGACTTGAATCGGGTTCACCAATACGATGCTCTACCCCCCCTAGATGTTTTAATCAAAGATCTATACAGCACTGATTTCGGTCGCTGCTATCTTGCCACTCAAACATTGGTGGAGCAATATCCTGAAGCAGCGCCCAAGGCTTTATTCGCGACTTATGAAACAGAAGCACGTCAAGACTATGGCGCTCACTACCATGTCATCAAATCGCTAGGATGGCTGAGATATGCTCCTGCATACGATTTATTCATTGAGGCGCTGAATAATACTTCGCCTCAGTTTCAAAAGTCACGATCTGCAGCTGCGCTGGCTCTTGCCGAATTGGGAGAGAGAAAAGCGATTCCCGCTTTAAGGGCAAGCTCGGCCACAAAGATCTGGGCTCTGAAATATGCCTCGATCTTGGCCCTAGAAGCATTTGGAGACTCAACTGCACGTGAAGTTTTGGCTGACGACCCAGACCGACTAATCCGAGCGCGGGCCACCCAGGCTGCGAACTCCGTTCCAGTCTCCTGAAAGGACTGAGTGATTGCTTAGCAGAGATTTGAATTGTCGAGAGGGAAACTATGTCTTTAGAGGCATCATTGCAAAAATTGAAGCACCCCAACCCCAATATGCGCAGTCGGGCGATCGCTGAAATTGTCGATATTCGCGATGAAAACACGATTCCTACCCTGATTGGATTTTTAGGGGAAGCCAACACTGATTTTCGTCGGGCGGTCGTCAAAACCTTAGGGGTCATTGGACCGGACTCGGTTCCTTCCTTGGTCAAAAAGTTGCATGCGAGTGACGACACGACAGTCAAGGCTAGCTGCACGAAGGCAATGGCTCAAGTGGCAGTCAACCACCCCGACAAGCCCTTTCCTGCAGTGGGTAGCGAAGCGTTAAAAGCTGCCCTCAGCGATGCCGATCCTGTCGTTCACATTACGGCGGCAATGGCGCTTGGAGCCGTTGGAGCAGCGGCTAAGAATATTTTGCTAGACGGCCTCACAGCCACCGACAACCCGGCGGCGGCGATCGCGATTGTCAATGCCCTCAGTTCCATTCAGGACGAGGGTCTGATTGATGTGTTGAACGAGGTCGCCCATGACGAGTCTGTCGATAGCTACGTTCGCGAGACGGCAACGAGTGCCGTGTCTCGTCTGGAAATGATGCTCGGACGTTAGGTGCCGTGCCAATCGAGGCGGCTCGCATCGGTTGGCATTACCAGCCTTCCTCTTCCGTCTCCAACCTGCGCTCAATTTGCATAATGGCCAGTTTGATTGCCTTTTGCACAGCGTCGTCAGATTCTCGTTCGAGGGCAGCAGAGAGGGGGGCGATCGCCTCTTTCCCGCTGAGTTTCATCAAGGCCAGTGCGGCGGCTTTGCGACTTTCCCCCTCGGGGCGATCCAACATCTCTAGCAGAGCGGGGATGGCCGGTTTGTGCTCGATTTTGCTCAAAGCCGCTGCGGCCTCGCTACGGACATTTTGAGCGGGATCGTTCAAGGCATCGAGCAACAGTCTGAAGGCACGGTCTTCCGGTTGACTTTCTGCAATGCTGGCGACAGCACCGACCACCGCTGCCCGCACTGCGGCAGAGTCCGAGCCGATCTCCCGATAGATGGGCTCCGAGGCTTCCGCACCAATAAAGGCCAAGGCCCAAGCCAAATGTCCTTTGGTGGTTTCGGGCGTTGCGGGGGTCGCCAAAATGGCGATCAGCTCGGGAACCGCGTCTTCCCCCAAGCGAGCCAGTGCCCCCACTGCCGAGCCATGGACGACGGTGTCTGGATCGTTGAGCAGCGCATCGATCAAAGTGGGGATCGCAGTTCTATCTGCAATTAAAGTGAGGGTTTTAGCACAGGCTCTACGGATGACAGGGTTGGGGTGCTGGGCTAAAGCGCCAATCAAATAGGGAGAAGCGGGTTTGCCCACCTCCGCCAGAGCTTCGGCGATCGCCATGCGGGTTAGGCCCCGAGGGTCTGAGAAATTTTCTACTAAATCGGCCAGTAATTGTGCGTCAGCTTCAGGATTCAAGCTGCCCTCGACTAGTTTTTGGCGCAGCTCGGCCAATTGGGCATCCGTTCTGTGCTGGGCAGCCAGTACGGGATCTGCGGCGACTGAAGCATTGGGCTGAGACATAAGAAAGTGATGGTGAAAGACAATTTCTATTAAGTGCGTTCGTCAAAGCGGGTACGAAAGCCACCGTATTTAATCCAATATTGTTTGAGATCGTGGTGGGGGGTATGGAGGCTGGCTTTGACTCGGTACAATACGACCTTGCGATGGGTCCCAATCCAAACCTTTCTGATGGGATTGACGCCAATCACAGTACCGCCCAAACATTTGACACACTCAGAAAAGCGATCGATCGTAGAGGTCTCCACCGTTTCAAACACAAAAAAACTACCTTCGCAAACCAAGTGACGGCTGCGAATCCACACCTGCATTTTTTTAGAAGCCTGTGGCGGTAGCACGATCTCCTTCAGTCCTGTTGTTACATGCATGGAATGACGTTCTAGCTTAAAAGGCATCTACCGGAATTTCTGTCGAGAAACTCGCTCTTTTCTCAAACCGCAACAGACCCTCTGCCGAGCCCCACACCTGTTCGTGGGTCTCCACATCTAACCCCCGATCGCGGCTCACCCACGTCGTCTCGGTCAACTCCACCTCGCTGACCAAATAAGTTTGCGCCCCATTGCGATGAATCAAACACCGGCATCCGGGCTCCACCTTGCCGATCAAGCGATCGTCCTGGCGCTCGAACACCATCGAACATCCGTGCCGCCGCTCGATATCGTCCCGCGTAATGCTGTCTAAAATCGAGCGATCGCGGCTGGCCCCGGCAAATACAACCGGATCTTTGAAACCGTAATTCTCGATATAAACAAAATCGCCGCGATCGACCAAGCGGTGCATCCCTTGGCGGTATGGAGTCCACAAATCGTGGTTGTAGGCTTGCTCGGAGTAGAAACCAATACCATGGAAAAAATCGTAGGGCAGCGGACGAAAGAAAATACGAATATGGGCAAACTTAGTCGGCTCGGCGAAGACTTGTTTTTGATTGCTAAAATCCCCTGCCATCCAATGCGCTAATGTAGGCAGAAGTTTGGTGTCAGTGGCAGTATTTGGGTTAGAGGGTAGCAAAACCATGATGGAACGTTCGGCTAGATTCAATGACATTAAACAGATGTCGAGCTGGCTGTAGAGTTTTCTATTTTCTCTTCTGATGGTTGGGGTTGGCGACGAATTTCTGAAGAAAAAGAGGCAGTCAATACACCCGTTCCATCACTGGTTTTAATACTGGCAACTCGAAATCTTAACTGGGGGGTGGCGAACCAAATTCGTTCTTCTGCAGAGGCACGATCGTACTGACTCACAAGCGTAAAGGTACCGTCCTCCGAAATGGAAAATAGGGCCGCTGCCGGAACTGTTTCAGCATACCCGCGATCGCGTAAAAGTTTTCCCTGCTTGGGATTATCGGGATCGGGAACGGGCACCAACACCGTACTTCCGCTTAACTCTTCATCTTCATCCCAATCAGATTCTCCTTCCCAACTCATGCGAAAAGGTTGAGCGATTGTTTTGGTATCGATTTTGTAGCTTTGACATAAAGCAATCACTTCGGGAGCAGTCGCAGAGACGGGCTCGATATCGATAACAGATCGCACCTCTTCAAAATGCTGAAATATCAAGTGGTGGGCGCTCCGCTGCGATCGCCACTGTCCCAAAGATAACTGTACAAATTGGTGAATATCCATCGATCTAGCTAACCTGGGAAAGGCTGGATCGGGACATTACAGTATCCTGCCAGTCTCAATAGTTTGAGATGAAACTCCACTCGTTGAATGAATCGATCTGACATTCATCAACCACCTCCATTCTAGATGAATCGTTTTCAGAGATGAGGTCCAGTTCGAGGGGAAAAGTAACCTCGCCCTATACTCTCAACTGAACCTCCAAACTCCGACTAGAGACTGCGATCTCGCGATCTAATCGACTTCCGCGACGCGGACAATCTTGCCACCAGAGCGATGAATGCTTTGAATGCGCTGGGTCAATTGGTCGAACGCAACTTCACAACTCATGTTGCTGCGCTTGAAACGAGGGCCAGCTCCAGCTTTGGAGACTGAAATGCGAAAGCGCTTGCCGGTGTTGTCGTAGGCTCCGCCTCGTCCTGCCGACGGTGGTTTGATTGCCACAGCACTATTGCTACCCAAAGCGTATACGAGCTGGGCAGACTTGCCGCGATCGCTGCTGGCATAGCCGCGCTCGATCGCAAACCCGCGACTGAAACTGACATTCGCAACCCCAGCTCGAGAGACATTGCTGCAGCAGTAGGGCACGATATTTTCGCCAAAATTGCTGATGTACTCGTCGCTATCGAGATACGAGTCAATTTCGGCCTCGTAGCCTTGCTCGCTATAGCGCTGCACGTGCTCGGAGATCTCTGCTCGATCGGCGGGGGGACGACCCAAGAGATGCTTGCAATTCAGCTCGATAAAGCGGTACTGGGGGACGGATTCAAACGCGAGAGAGCGATACAAAGCAGATTTTGCCACCTGCCCCACAAACCCCCGCACGGTGATTTCGCCATTGCGCAGTAGCGATTCTGCGCTGGTAAGGCGATCGCTCTCCAGTACGTGGGGATTACCCAAAACCTGGCGGTAGACAGCGCGGATCGCTATTTGCAAATCTTCTTCCGAAGCATTGGGGTACAGCTCGACAGGCTCGGATACCTGGACTAGATTAGCCATTTGAGAGTCCTCTGGGTAGTGAATATCGAGTTGAGATGCGAATATCGAGTTGAGATGCGAATATCGAGTTGAGAATTCAATCGAGTTTTAAGGCAAATTGCGAATGCAAAGCTTCCAATAGGCTGTCCGTCAAGGCGTTAACATCCCACACAGAAAACGAGGGTGGCGCTGGAAGAGGAAGTTTGAAATTTTCTCCTCCAAAAACTCAGTAGACTTATGACACCTCAGTAATGCTGAGGATGCGCCCCTTCGAACGGCAAATCCGCTGAATTTGCGGAGTCATCTTGGCTCCCGAAACCAGATATTCTTCATTGCAGCGGCGGCGACGGCTGCCGCTATCAGTCGAGACCACAATTTTGAAAGTCTTGTCAGTTGCAGCAGAGTAGGGGGATAGACGACCGCCGTTAGAAGGGCCGGTGATTTTGGTCGCACTGTTGCCAGCGATCGCCGCCACCAGTTTGGCGCTCTTGACCGCCTTATCGGATCCGGCAACCCCTTGATAGAGCTCGGACAGGCGGTTGTAGGTGGCTTGTTTTTGGCCCACCTGGCTCGTCATAGCCCAGCAATAGTAGGGGACAGTATTTTCGCCGAAGTTCTGTTGGTATTCGTCGCTGTCAATATAGGAATCGATTTCAGCGTCGTATCCTTCATTGACACAGCACTGAATGTGTTCGGATAATTCCGCCCGATCCAGGGGGGCGCGACCCAACAGATGCTTAAAATTGAGTTCCACAAAGCGATAGGGAGCAGAGGTCTCGAAGAAGCGGCTGCGATATTGGCTGGACTTGGCCACAGCGCGCACAAAATCGCGCACGCTGTAGCTGCCATCCTTAAACTTCGACTCGGCTTCAACCAAGCGCTCGCTCTCCATTAAATGGGGATTGCCGAGAACCTGCTTGTAAATTGCATTAATCACCACTGCTTTCTCTTCGCTAGAGGCACCGTCCCATAGTTCCACTGGGGTCGGGTCCACCGATTTAAACGCTGCGCTAGGCATGGATCGTGTCTCCTAATATCAAAGAATTTCGAACTGTAAATAGCGAGGCCAGCAGTACAAACTGGCAAGTCTTCAGCTAAGACTGAGGGAAATAGTTTTAGATTGGTCACTCAAAAGAATCTGCAACAATAACGCCTACTGACGCGATCGCCTTTGCAAGATTGAGGGATAGATGCAGGATACGAATGAGCCAACCTTCAGATGGAGGTTGGCTTGTGTGAGAGATTTAAACCGCAGTAATACTAACGATCGTGCCCCCTTGGGCGTGAATGCGTTGGTATTCTTCCGAAAGCTTATCGAAGGGAACGAGGTAAACCTTGTTCGAACGACGGAACTTGGAGACGCGATTGACGGTGTTGGCGCGATAGCCAGTCACCTCAATGCGATAAGTCTTGCCGCCGGAGCTAGCGTCTATGCCGTGGCGGGTGCGGGCTGCTAGAGCAGGGGTCTGGAACGTGGTGGTGGTGGTGACCGGTGTTGCGGTTCCGTTGATCACCCAATCGTTGAGTACGGGTCGCTTGCCAGCCAAACTACCTTTGAGGTCGCTGCTGGAAGCACCGCGAACCAACTCGAAGGTATGGGTAAAGCCAATCATATTCTGACAGGCTTCGGTTTTGTAACCGCGAACGTACGGCACGGTGTCTTCACCGAAAACCTCTTGATATTCGTCACTATCGACAAAGTAATCGATTAAATCTTGGTAGCTGCCGCCCGAGTCGAGCACAGCACTGCAAACCTTCATCTCATCGTAGTTATTGGGAGCGCGACCCAAGAAGTGCCTGAAGCAAAGCTCGAAGGCACGGTAGCGAGGGCAATCGAAAAAGTGAGATAGGTAATAATCAGATTTACCGAGCTGGCGAACGAATTCGCGCACGCTAAACATGCCCAACTTGAATTGAGACTCAGCCACAATGGCTCGCTCGCTATCCATCACGTACGCATTGCCATAAATCTGACGGTAGGCCGCACGGATAATCGCTTCTTTATCTTGGTCGGGAATTCCGGGCCATACTTCGTACGGATCGGTTTCTTCAAAAAAGCTCACGCCCAATCGTGAGGCTGGTCCAAAAACCATTCATTACTCTCCAAGTAACAACGGAACGTTATACATAAACGCTTTTATAAGCTGCCTAAATTTAACAACGCTGCCTAAATTTAACAACCTACGTTACTCGAGGGTGAGTTATGAAAACATAACCCCTTAACAAGCCAACAGAACCGGAATGCAAACTTTACCGGGGTGAAGGAATGTTAAGAATCCCCGCCTTATTCAACTCCAATTCTCATATAGCTCTGCTCGGACAGCGGTCAAGATTTGTAAACTTTAGCGGTTGTCGTCGAGGCAGCTCTGAAGCTGGGCTGACAGTTCTGAGAAGTAGGCTGGTTAAGGCTTTTGCCATCGCAAAGCTGGCGATCGATAGGGTCGCAATTGCTCGTTCCCGATACTAAATTCGCCAATAATCTTTCATTGAAGCGCCGCTTGGAAACGTGCAGAGGTGGTCTATAAGTGATGAATTCTGAGGGAAGGGTTAATAAAGTTTAATGGAAGTGTAGCTGCATTCGCCCTCTAAATCTCCCATTCTGATGGACTTGACGACAGTGCTAGCTGGGGTTTGGAGACGGGGAAGACGAACCACGAATCGCGGTCATTAAAGTTGTAGAACGAAGCCAATAGCCTCTCACAAGTCCCCCACTGGTGGGGGATTTAGGGGGCTGAGTGCAACACCTGAAAACTCCAGGTTTCAACATGGATGCAGAAATAAGCGGCGCTTGGGATCATTTGCGGCGTGCAAGCAAGGAGAGGCCGTGGCGATGGGGCGCGATGCCACAGCTAAGGCTTGAGTTCTACACAGAGCTCGGGCACAAAGTTCGCCCACTTCGGCAGGGGAAACACTCCGATTGTCAAACCGGATTTCAACGATCCAGTGGGGATGCTCGATCGCCTGAGTACTCAAGCTAGGACGGCCATTGAGGCGATCGCTAAAAATGGCTGCAAACTCAGCAGGGCTGAGGGCTGGAACGATCTCTTCCGAAACATTGTGGTTGTGGGACAGCAACATGCGGGCTGTCAAGGACTCACTCACAGCAAAATCCCTTCGATCGAAAGTATAGGTATGTGAAAAAAGACAGGTATGCGGACTCGACTGCAAACTAAGCGGCATCGGGGCAGGGGCGGAATCGATCTAGGGCCTCGCGCAGGCGATCGAAATAGGGGGCAACCTTGTCTGGGCGATCGCCCTCCAATCGAGCGAGGCTCGCTACTTTAAGAGTATCCAACCCCAATACCATCGCATCGAGAGGGACATTCAGCTCTCGATAGAGCAATTGCATGTGGTGCAATCCTTCAGCACTGGTGTATTGAACTTGCTGTCCGGCAATTCCGTAGGTAATGCAGCGCAAAAAATGCCAAAAATCCCGCCAACAAGCCTCTGCTCGCAACGGAGGATACAAATCGCCCCCCGGCTCTGTCAGTCCCGGAAAAGCAATCAGGACTTCAGCCCTTGCCTCGGCAACAATCTCGGCAGCACCCTCTCGCAGCAACCGGGCTGTGGCGATCGCCTCTGACGAGAACGCATCGGAGAATGCTTGAATTTGGTCTAGATCGGTATCGCTGAGAAAGCGACCTTCGTCGTCTGCCGCCTGAAAAATGGCGATCGCTTCAGCCGGGTAGGCAGATTGCCAAGTGACAAAGCTGACAATTCGGGCTTTAGCGATGAGTTGCCGGACGGCTTCGCTCAGTTGGCGGGTCATAAGAACTGATTTGCCCCAGGCGTTAGCGATCGGAAGCGGAGAGCTGAGTCTTTAATTGGGTCACTGCTGCATCGATCTTCACCACATCTGGATGGTTCTCCAGTTGCTGCATCACCATTTTTTTAGGCAACTTGGCCTTCTTCGCCACCGCCAGCGTGTCTTCGTAGATGCGAGCCCGATATTGCTCCAGTTCTGCAATGACTTCCTGGATCTCTCGGGCGGAGGGAGCTGCTTTTACACCATTTGACATATCTCAAACCTGATTCGTTCAGAAGGGGATTTACCCCCATCATCCCAAATCAGGTTCTCAGCCCCTAGTTTTGTAAAGTAAGGTAAAAACAACGCTATGCAATCGTGGTGATGGACCTTTCTCAAATTGAGGCTACCCTTCAAAGCGAAGACCTTCAGGAGCGGATTGTCGCAGTTAAAGCATTGTGGCAGTGCGACACCGACGTTGCCGTACCTCGGCTGGTTGCCCAACTCAAAGATCCCGAGTTTTTGGTGCGATCGTTTATCGCGATGGGCTTGGGCACTCACCAAACCACCGAAGCCTTTGCCGCCCTTTTGGAAATGGTCAAGTTCGACCCCGACCCCAATGTCCGAGCCGAAGCCTCGAACTCCCTGTCGCTCTACGGTCCGATCTCGCGATCGCATTTAGTCAGCATCTTTTTCCAAGACGATCACTGGCTAGTCCGCCGCAGTATTTTGGCAGCCCTGACCGAAATGGATTCTCCCGAAGAGTTGTTCGAGGTTTGTGTCTGCGGTTTGGCAGGGGAAGATGCAACGGTTCGCGAAGCCTCTGCCACCTGTTTGAGTAAGTTGGTGGGAACCTCCCGAGAGACCGAAGCCCTGCAGGCATTACTGAACCACACGAGCAATCCCGCTTGGCGGTTGCGAGCCCAAGTGGCGCGATCGCTTACCCTATTTGCAGGTCCCGCAGCGAAAGCAGCTTTGCAAAAACTGGCCAAAGATGAAGATCGTAGAGTTGTGGGTGCAACACTCGAAGCATCGGTGTAGTTCTCCGGTAGAACGTGGATACGGCGACGCCGAACCGCTCAGATTCGCTGTAAGCTTTGCGAGCTTGCGATCTAAGCCGATGACCTGCTTGCGCTCCAATCCTCATCCTCTGCGACATGAATTCAACCCGCCAAGATTTTGATAACCCCTGGAAGGATATTCTCGAGGCTCATTTTGCTGAGTGCTTGGCCTTTTTCTTTCCGGAGATCCACGCCGAGATTGATTGGAGCCGAGGTTACGAATTTCTAAATACCGAACTCCAACAAATCACCCGCGACGCAGAAGTGGGCAAGCGCTGGGCAGATAAGCTCGTCAAAGTCTGGTGCAACGATGGCAGCGAAGCCTGGGTCATCATTCATGTTGAAGTGCAAGGTCAGCCAGAGACGGTTTTTGAAGCGCGCATGTTTACCTACTACTATCGCTTGCGGGACAAATTCAATGTTCCCATCGTCAGTCTGGCCATCTTGAGTGACGAGCGGGCCAGTTGGCGACCCAATCAATTTGAGACTGGTCTGTGGGGCTGCGAGGTGAGCTTTCGGTTTCCAACGGTGAAGCTGTTAGAGTACAGGCAACGCTGGGAGGAACTGGAAGCCAGTCAGAACGTGTTTGCTACGGTGGTGATGGTGCATCTGAAGGCACAGGCAACGCGGGATCGGCCAGTCGAGCGCAAAAGCTCGAAATTGAGGTTGACGCGGCGGTTGTACGAGCGAGGTTACGAGCGTCAAGAAGTCGTGAACCTGTATCGGTTTATCGATTGGGTGATGCAGTTACCAGAAGAATTGGAGCTAGAATTTCGGACAGAGTTGGCGCAATGGGAGCGGGAGGGTCGCATGCCTTACCTCAGCACGATGGAGCGCATAGCACATCAGGAAGGGCTCGAACAGGGGCTCGAACAGGGGCTCGAACAGGGGCTCGAACAGGGAGAACGAGCGCTGATCTTGCGCCAGCTCGCGCGGCGATTCGGGGAGATTTCTGCGCAGCGCCAAGCTCGCATAGAAGCATTGGCACTGCATCAACTGGAAGCACTGGGAGAAGTGCTATTGGATTTCAAGCGCGGGGCAGATCTAGATATGTGGTTGGATGAATGCGATGCGTGAAGGCGATCGCTTCGGAACTTAAGTTCAAATAGAGCACCGCTCGGCCGAAGAATTTTTCAAGCATTGAGTGGTCCAATCGGTATGTTATTAATCTGCGGGTCCCCGACAAATTTGACGCGATTGAAGTCAAAGAGACCGCTTTTCGCATCGACGGCGTATGTGCCTCTCAAGGCAAGGCCAATGTTTCTCCGCCGATCGCCTCTCAACTAAACTATTCCTCGGGCCTATTCTCCTGCAGGCTAGCTTTGGTGTTCGATCGCGTATATGAATTCCAGGTAGTAATCTCAGTTGGCTTGCGCCCCAGGATCTCTGCCCGCGTTGCCTCGTCCAGCCCAACCGCGAGGGTGAAATCTGCCCCCGCCAAGCTCACCACATCCGAGAAATCCGCCCCAGTCAGATCCGCCCCGCGAAAATCCACCAACTGCAGTTCGGCATTGCACAGGCGTGCATTTCTCAGACAGGCCCCCGTCAAAAAGGCCCGCTGCAAATTCGCTCCACTCATCGAGGCGTCCGTCAAATCTGCTCCGGTTAGATCGGCCCCGCTCAAATAGGCTCCCAACAACCGAATGCCGCGCAGGTTGGCCCCCCTCAAGTTGGCTGTGTTGAGATAAGCGCCGTTGAGCACTGCCCCCGGTCCCACAGCGCCAGAAGTTGGGTACCGAAACCCCTCCAACCAAATGGTGCGATCGTCGTATAAGGCCGCCACCAACTTGGCTTCACTCAAGTTGGCCTCGCTGAAATTGGCCCCGCAAATATTGGCTCGATTTAAATATGCCCCTTCTAGGTTGGCTCCGGTAAAATCGGCCCCAGCTAAATTGGCTCCGCGCAAATCGACCCCTTTGAGATTGCTGCCCAGCAACTTGGCCCCACTCAGATTGGCATTGGTCAGTCCGGTCTGCTCCAAATTGGCTCGACTCAGATTGGCCCCCCTCAGATTGCCTCGATAGAGATCGACCCCGCTCAAATCGATGCCTGATAAGTGAGCCTCTGCCAAACTCTCACCCCGATGAGCTGAGGCCGCCACTTCAGCGGCGGAGCGCAGGCTATCCCTTACGGTAAAACTCGTCATTGTTAAGGTAGCTAACTTATAGATAGACTCGAATGCGGTCATTCTAAGGTTTCTGGCAGGCCAAAACAAAGCCCTAACCGATCGCCTCCCAGCTCGATCCAGCGAACGTTCGCACATTTGAGGATTACGTCTGTGACCTTCCACCCCCCCACAACCATGACTGAGTTCTTTCGCAAGAGCGAAGGCACCTGGTATATCCAACGCAGCGTTCACCACTTCGATTCGACAGAAGACGAATCGGGAGAATCGAACATTACGGTAAGGGCGATCGCCCCTGAGGATGAGAGGGCGATCGCCATTTGCAAGCAACAGAATGTCGATCCGGCACTAGCCACAGGCGGTGCGGCGTTTAGCTGGAAAGTCAATCTGGACCCGCGAGAGCTCGATCCCGACAATGCTGCAGTTTTGGTCTCGGTGCCCAATGGGGAAGATTTGCGCTCGGGCCGAATTTTAAGGGATGTGGGTTATGTGGAAGGCATACCGGTGGTGGGTCGCTATCAGTTTGCGGATGATGGCCTGCTGACCATTACGACCGATTATGACAACCACCAAGGACAAGAGCGCGCTTGGTTTATCACCGATGATTTTCGGGTACGGGTCAGCACCGTGCGCATGATGAATGGCGTCAACATGATGGCCTATTGTTCGGAGCGGCGCTGTGTCTCTCGCAAGATGTTGGAGCGCATGATTGCCGATCGCCAGCAGCCCATCCCAGTCATTCTCCCTTGAGGCGATCTCCATCCCGAACCGCTACTCCACTCAACTTGCCGAGGCACAATAGAGAGCTTCTGACATTCGTTACAGTTTGTTGCTTTGTCAGTTAGCCCCTCAGTTGCGATCGAGGGCGTCCCCTATCTTGGGAACTATCGCGATACAGATTGCCTGGTATGTATAAGCCTTTCTTAAAGCACCTAGAAGAGTCGATCTTCCAGCAGTTCGATCTGCGCAGCCGACCCATCCCTGCCGGACTAGAGGGCAATATTAGCGATCGCGGCAAACATACTGCCACCATCCAAAGCTGGTGTTACGAATGCCCGCAACTGCGCAAGATTCGCTATACCTACATCGATGCAGGGGCAGCCGCTCAGGTCTTCAATAGCGTCATCTACCCCAATCATCAGTACGATATTCCGCTGCTGGGGGTAGACTTTTTATCCTTCGGCAAAAGCAAAATCCTGGTGGTTCTAGACTGCCAGCCCCTGTTTCGAGACAAAGCCTATCTGCATCGATACATCGAGCCGCTGCGATCGCTGAAAGAGAAGTACAGCGATCTCGCGCAAGATCTCGAAATGAAGTTTTACGATGCCAACCAATACTTCTCGAAGTATTTGTTATTTGCCAAAACTGACGCCGATACCGTTGCGACGCAGGTCTTCGACGCGTTTAAAGACTATTTAGAGTTTTACTGGCAGATGCTCGAACGGGCCGAGCCCCTCACCGATCCGTCAGATATTCAGCGGATCGTCAAAGCCCAAAAGGGCTACGACCAATACAGCGCCGAGCGGGATCCGGCCCACGGTCTATTCAGCAGCTACTTTGGCTCCGAATGGGCCAATCGGTTCCTATACGAGTTCCTGTTTGAGGATGCTCGACCGCTCGCGGTCGCTCGCTCGTAGCCCCTGCCGTTCGATTCAACGACCCCCTACCTTCAATGACTCTCTATCAACCGTTTCTCGATTGGGCGATCGCCACTCTGCAAGAGCGATTGTCCCTATCCCCCTATCCAATCCCCGAGGGGTTTGAATCCAAGTCGGCGGTCTCGGGTAAAGGCAAGCGCCAAACCGAAGTGCTGACCACCAGCTTTGCCTGCCAATCCCCCAAGCTGCGCCAAATTCGGGCCGCCCACGTTCAGGGGGGAGAGGCGCTGCAGGTGCTGAACTTTGTGATCTTTCCGCAGTTGAACTACGACTTGCCCTTCTTTGGCGGCGACTTAGTGACGCTGCCGGGGGGACATCTGATCGCCCTCGATATGCAGCCACTCTTTCGGGACGATCCGGCTTACCGAGAGAAATATGCCGATCCGGTGATGCCCAGCTTCGAGCGCCATCGCCAACAGCTCAGTTGGGGGGGCGACTTCCCCGCAGAGGCCCGAGCCTTTTTTTCTCCCGCATTTCTCTGGACTCGCCCCACAGAGACTGCAGTGGTCGAAACCCAAGTCTTTGAGGCATTCCGCGACTACCTCAACCTCTATCTAGAGTTTGTCGATCGGGCCGAGCCCGTCACCGACCCCGAGCGCAGAGAAGCCATTTTGCAGGCTCAACTGCGCTACCTGCGCTATCGAGCGGAGAAAGATCCCGCCCGTGGCATGTTTACACGCCTGTACGGCCCCGAATGGACAGAGGAATATATCCACGGCTTCCTCTTCGATCTAGAGCGCAAATTTCCGGAGCTGAGCTGCACCGTTTGAGTTCATCCCCTCGAACTACGAGAAGCCAATATTCTACGAGAAGCCAATATTCTACGAGAATCCGATACTATTTTTGGCGCGATCGAGACGCTTATCGATCGGCCAAAGCCCTCCATTTCTCAGGAAAGTCGTGCAGTTGAACGAGCTCGGAGCGCGATCGCCAGCAGGAGTTTGCAGCTTGAGAGCACTGATTGTGAGATGTAAACAAATGAAAATTTTTCTCAGACAGGGATCCGGCAGACGGTATAAAGAGAAGTCGAAGGCCACGGCTGCCAAGGTTCACCAGCGTTAAGCCAGTGCCGGGGCGTTCGGGATTCTGGGTCTGCTGCAAGAGGATCGTGTGAAGTCTTGTTGACTTGTGCGACACTTCACGAAAGCCGGAGTCTGGGAGCCTTTAGAATGACGATGGTGACTCTGCTTCACATTTCTTAGCTGCTTCTTCAGTAAAGTAACGACTTGTTGAACGCAGGGTCTAAATTCCTTATGACAATCGTCCTTAACCAAAACGCTAAGTAGGAGACTTGAATACATGTTTGACGCATTTGCTAAAGCAGTCGCTGAAGCTGACGCTAAAGGCGCATACCTCACTGACGCGAAGCTAGACGCTCTCTCCAGCCTGGTTGCTGATGGCAACAAGCGTTTGGATACCGTCAACCGCATCACCAGCAACTCTTCTGAGATTGTTGCTAGCGCCGCTCGCGAACTGTTCGCCGAGCAACCCGCTCTGATTGCCCCGGGTGGTAACGCTTACACCAGCCGTCGCATGGCTGCTTGCCTGCGGGATATGGAAATCATTTTGCGCTATGTGACCTACGCTGTCTTTGCTGGCGACGCTAGCGTACTCAACGATCGCTGCTTGAACGGCTTGCGGGAAACCTACCTAGCTTTGGGTACCCCCGGTAGTTCTGTTTCGGTTGGCGTTCAGAAAATGAAGGCTGCTGCAATCTCCCTCGCTAACGATCCCAATGGCGTGACTCGCGGTGACTGCTCCAGTTTGATGTCCGAAGTCGGTAGCTACTTCGACCTAGCAGCAAATGCTGTGGGTTAATCTGCCAATCAATCTGAGTTCTAGACTCAAAATCATCATTTCTTAACGCTTTGAACAGCATCGGAGATCTTTAAACAATGAAAACCCCCCTGACTGAGGCAGTTGCTGCTGCTGATTCTCAAGGCCGTTTCCTGGGCAATACCGAAATGCAGTCTGCATTCGGTCGTTATAAGCAAGCAGCCGCTTGCATGCAAGCGGCTAAGGGTTTAACCGCTAGAGCTGATTCTTTGGCTGAAGGTGCAGCTCAAGCTGTTTACCAGAAGTTTCCTTTCACCACCACGATGGCTGGTTCTGCTTACGCCTCTACCCCTACGGGCAAGGCAAAGTGCTCCCGCGATATTGGCTACTACATCCGCATGATCACTTACTGCTTGGTAGTCGGCGGTACCGGTCCGATGGATGATTACCTAATCGCTGGTTTGGACGAAATCAACCGTACTTTCGAATTGTCTCCCAGCTGGTATGTCGAGGCGCTCAAGTACATCAAAGCCAACCACGGTTTGTCTGGCGATGCTGCAACCGAAGCGAATGGTTACATCGATTATGCGATTAACACTCTGAGCTAATTTTTAAGCTCTTAAGTTCGGGTAGACAGCGGTTACAAGCTTGTAGCTAGCTGCCTGCCCGTTTTTTGCTATGCGCACGAACGCGTCAAGAGATGAATCGCGATGTTACGAGATCCTTACGAACCTTTGCATGTGGGAGAAGCCGAACAGTTGACCCTGGAGAGCGCGATCGCCAATCTCAAGGGGGAAGATTTAGGACTGCGATTTTATGCGGCTTGGTGGCTGGGGCGATTTCGAGTTCGGGATGCCGAGGCGGTTGACCTCACGATCGCAGCTCTGACGGATGAGGACGATCGTACGGAAGATGGCGGCTATCCATTGCGGCGCAATGCGGCTAGGGCTTTAGGGAAAATGGGCGATCGCCGCGCGATTCCAGATCTGATTGCCTGTTTGTCCTGTTCGGACTATTACGTGCGGGAAGCTGCCGTGCAATCGTTAGAACTGCTGGGGGAGGCAGACTGCATTGCTCCCTTGGCGCAGCTTTTGGAGGGGGGCATCGAGGCGGCACAGTTTGTGCCGGGAAAACCCCATCTCGTGCAACCTTACGATGCGGTGTTAGAGGCCCTCGGCAGCCTCAACGCCGTTGGAGAAGTCGATCGCATCCGCGAGTTTTTGGCGCACCCGGTCGAACGGGTGCAGTATGCGGCGGCACGGGCACTGTATCAAATGACAGGGGAAGCGCAGTATGGCGATCGCCTGATTGAAGCGTTGGCCGGTCCCGAGCTGCAACTGCGTCGGTCTGCCCTGATGGATTTAAGCGCCACTGACTATATCCCCGCCGCACCTGCTGTGGCAGAGACACTGGCGGAAAACAGCTTGAAGCTGATTGCTCTGCAAGGATTGTTGGAAAATCATTTAGGGGAGGCAGGAGATTCGCTGCCAGACTCCGTTTCCGAACAGACTGCAGAAATTTTGATGTTGATGGATACCTTGCTGTAGTGCTGATGTCTCAACACCCCACCTGTGCAGAACTCATACGGGCTGTCGATCTGGCGGATTCTGCAGATGCCATGCTCGATGCGGTGGAAGCGCTAGCAGAGGCCCGCCTGCTAGAGGCGATACCGACGCTGATTGAGGTACTGAGCTTCAACAATCCCGGTGCAGCGGTTGCTGCTGTGGATGGCTTGGTACTGATTGGCGAGCCTGCTGTGGTGCCGTTACTGGAGTTAATGGATGGGTATAACTACACTGCTCGGTCTTGGGCAGTGCGGGCGCTAGCGGGCATCGGCGATCCGCGCGGGTTAGAGATTCTATTACATGCTGCAACAACCGATTTTTCTTTTAGCGTCCGTCGGGCCGCAACGAGAGGGTTGGGATTTGTGCAGTGGTCCTCAATCTCGGATGGAGATCGCCGTCTCGCCGCCCAAGCGAAAGCTTTAGAGGCATTATTACTCAAGGCTAGAGATGAGGAATGGATCGTTCGTTACGCCGCAGTTGTGGGGTTGCAGCGGCTAGCTGAGGTCTTCTCTCTGGCTCGCCGTCAAGATGACCTAGCAGCAGAGAAAGCGTACCTGCAACAAGTCCAGACTTGCTTCGATCGCCTGCTGCTCGAAGATTCCCAATTGGCTGTCAAGGCTCGGGCGATCTTTGCCCGACAACAATTGCAACAGTGTTCTGGGTTTGCCGATCGCCGCCATCCAAATGCTTCTAGCGCGCCTGCACTGCAAGCCGACCCTTCAAACGATTGATTGACCTCTCTACACTATCCTCGCCATCATGAGCGATCGCCCGTCCCCCCAACTGTTAGAACTCACCCGCTGCCTAGCTGGTCATTTCAACAACATCGCTCAAGCAATGGAGCAACCGGTTTATTTTGCCAATATCCACGTTCACCACTGCCCCCTGCCTTGGTCGGTGTTTGACGGTCCGGGGCTCTATCTAGAGCAGCACTACGATGTCTATCCCGACTATCCCTATCGCCAGGGGGCCTATCGCGTCTACGAAACAGACGAGGGGCTGTGGTTGCAAAACTACGCTCTGGCCAATCGCGATCGCTTTATTGGCGCTTGTCGCGATTTGAGCAAAGTGGCTGAGATGACCGCTGCCGATTTTGTCCAACTGCCGGGTTGTTTGAGCAACCTAGTCCCCACCGAAACGGGATTTCACGGCGAGAGCATACCCAGCAAAAACTGTCGCGTGACTCGCAAAGATCGAGAAACCTATCTAGTGGTGAAATTCGACATCACCCCGACGCGGTTCACTAGCCTCGATCGCGGTCTGGATGTGGAAACCGACGAGCAGGTGTGGGGTTCTCAGTTGGGGTCGTTTGAATTTGTCAAAGTGAAGGACTACGCAGAACGGGTGCCGAGGGGAAAAGTTGCAGAAAGTTTTTAGGTGCGGGCAATCGACAACGGAGCCCCTAGAAGTTCGTTACACTGGGGGTACACAAACCTTTGAAAAGGGTGGCGGCTTAGGTTTTTTCTATTTTGTAGTGACGCGAAGTTGCAGTTGAGTCCGATTGGGTCACTGCAAGAGTGCGATCGCTGGGCGGAAAGACGGCAGGCAGGCGATCGAGCGTGGCTCTTTTGGCAATCTGTTGACGATTTACCCCATAAAAAGCCATCTATTCTGCCACCGAATCGGGTAATGTGGGGCCAGCGATTGACTCAATGTCGTTCGTTAGTACGAGGTAGCTGCCCATCGTTGATTAGCCGCAGCCTTGGCGGTTAACAGTGACGCTCCGGTTGCCTGCAGTCGTTATGTTACCCACTGGCGTTTGCATTTTGGTCGCGCAGAAATGAGGTTTTAGGAGGGTCAGACAGGCGTGTCGCAGTTTTTATTCATTGGATCGACGGCTCCCTATAGCGGTAAGTCTGCTGCAATTTTGGGGCTGGCTGCCCACCTGCAAGCGCAGGGGTTGAGAGTAGCCTACGGTAAGCCCTTAGCGGCTTGTATGGACGGCAACTGCAATCGCGACGGAGTTGACCCCGATGTCACCTTTATTGCCGATTGGCTGGGGCTGCAAGCCGAGGCTCGCCTGCCGACCATCGCCCGCCTCGATCCAGATACAGTATTGGCGGCAGTCGATCGGACGGGTCCCACCAACTACACCCCCCAACTGCAAAACTATCGAGAGAAATTTGCTGCCGATCTCGCCCTCTTGGAGGGGCCGGGAGATTTGCAAGAGGGCCAACTGTTTCACCTATCACTGGTGCAAATGGCCGAGACCCTAGATGCCTCGGTAGTCTTATTAGCTCGCTACACCGATGCAGTGGTGGTGGATACCCTATTGTCCGCCCGCGATCGCTTGGGCGATCGCCTGATTGGAGTCGTGCTCAACGATGTCCCCGAAGACATCACAGACACAGTGAAACATCATATCGTGCCCTATTTAGAGCAGCAGGGCATTGCCGTATTGGGCATACTGCCCACTAACCGTATTTTGCGCAGCATTAGCGTGGGCGAGCTCGTGCATCAGCTCGATGCCGAAGTGCTCTGTTGCGACGATCGATTGGACCTGCTGGTCGAAGAAATTACCATCGGCGCGATGAACGTCAACTCCGCCCTCAAGTACTTCCGCAAGTCGGAGCACAAAGTGGTGATTACAGGAGGCGATCGAACCGACATTCAACTGGCGGCACTAGAAACCTCTACGAACTGTTTGATCCTCACCGGTCAGCTTCCCCCCACCGATCTGATTCGCCTGCGGGCAGAAGAATTGGAAATCCCCATCCTGTCTGTGGATCTGGATACCCTCTCCACAGTCGAGCGGATCGAACGGGTGTTCGGTCAAGTGCGTCTGCACGAAGAGGTAAAGGTGCAATGCGTTCGAGATTTGATCGAGCAATCCTTCGATTTTCCGCGTCTGTTCGAAAAATTGCAGCTACCGAAGCCCTTGGCCGAAGTACGTACTGCCTGAGGGATCCTCTCTTTCTCTCAACTCTATATCTAGCGTTTATGCGGCAAGAATATCCCATTTAATCGCCTATATGTTGAGGACTAAACGGTATTTCCTTCGGACCTAAAACGTCATTTGTGGCTGTACGTTCCACCAGGGGAAAATACTCATCAACGCATGATTTTTGCGTTTTATCTACCACTTGTTGAAATCCAAGGATATACTGGGTTTATTCATCACCTCAACACACCACTCCTCCCCCGGATCTGTCTGGGGGTTTTTTCTGCATTGATAAAATATCTAGTGTCTATAAGGTTTGGCAAAAGTAGATTACGCTGTATCTAGTGTTTCTATGCCTCAAAAACTGATTTTCCCCTAAACAACGCCAGTTCGACAGGTGTCTGGCCCCCATCCCCTAACCTCTTCCCCCAAACTTGATGCTGCTGGCGAAATTCATATTCCGAAACATTGGCCATTTGTCTAGATGCCTGTGGCCCCCTTCCCCTAACCCCTACCCCCAACTTTGGGGGCAGGGGAACAAGGCCCCGTAAGGATTTTCGGCTGCTTCTCCCCTCTCCCAAACTTGGGAGAGGGGCCGGGGGTGAGGGCAATCAGAGCCATCGAACTCAGGTTAAACAAATGTGGGGATCGCAGCGGTTTTCCAACCCGAAATCCCGTCTTGTGCGGACAGAGGCTAGAGCAGCTCAATCGCAGTTACACAAATAGTGGTGAAAGGATACGGGTATGGATCGAGTGTGGAAAGTATTTACCGACGGCGGATGTTCCCCCAATCCCGGGCCGGGGGGATGGGGATTTGTGGTGGTGGTGCGGGATGAGGCGATCGCCGAGGACTGCGGCGGCGAGAAAGCGACCACTAACAACCGAATGGAATTGCTGGCGATGATTCGGGCTTTGGAGTTTTGCCGCGATCGCCCTCGGGACTGGGATGCCGCCACCCTCTATTCCGATTCGAATTTGTGCGTGCAAACCTACAATAGCTGGATGGCTGGCTGGCAGAAGCGCGGCTGGAAACGCAAGACAGGACCGGTCGAGAATTTAGATTTGGTCAAGCAACTGGCGGCGCTGAAGCAGGATTGTCCCGAGATCTCGGCAGTCTGGGTCAAAGCACATACTGGACTGAGGTGGAATGAATATGCCGATCGCTTGACTCACAAGGGGCGCGATCGCAGGTAAGGTTCAACAGCTAACCAAAGGATGCGGGGATCGTTCCTGCGTTCTCCGTCATGGGTCATCCGTCATGCCTGCATCTCAAAAGACTATGCATCGATCGCCAAGAGCGAGCCAACCCACTCGTTTCCAGCCCTGGGCCGCGATCCTGCTGTCAATTGTCGCGATCGCCTTGGGGTCGCCCAATCGCCTATTGCACGTTTATCCCGCCGCATTGCTGGGGCTGGCTCCTTTGCTCTATCTGTGCTGGCAAAAACCCTTGAGACAGCAGATACGCTACTGCACAGCCACTTGGGTGGGGGTATGTAGCCTCATTTTCTTACCCGATCCCTTCTCTGTTGAAGCGCTGACGGAGGGGGAAATCATCGGGGGCATTATCGCTGCGCCACTGGTTCCCCTCTATTTCATTGCTGCCACCCTGCTCAGCTTGCAACTGACGCAGCAGTGTGGGCTGTGGCTGCGTCCGCTGGCGATCGCCGCTGTCTGGACCAGTTTCGATGGCTTTTTTGGGATCGTACAGTTTCCCCTCCCCTTGCACTACGGTGCCTGTCTGTTCAACTGGCTCGTCGCCATCCAAATTGCCGACATGACCAGCATTTGGGGCGCGACCTTTTTAGCGATCTCGAGCAACGCCGCGCTCGCCGCGCTCTGGATTGCCCCTCCCCCCAAACGCTGGCTTGCCATCGCTTTCCCACTGGGGCTGTGGATTGCAGCTCTGGCCTATGGAACCATTCGCCTATCGGTTCTAGAAAGTGAAGTCGCTGACAGCTACCGCATTGCCACCCTTCAGCCGGTGGCATGGCTGGAGGCCGATCGCAGTTGGAGCTATCGCGATCGCCGCTATCGAGAGTTACAGGAGTTTTCCACTGCTGCGATCGCGGCAGGTGCCGACCTGGTGGCGTGGCCGGAAGGGGCAATGCGAGCCCAGGTGGAGGACACCGATCTGGAGGAGAGGGTTATCGATCCCCTGCTGGTACAGTTGCCAGAAGGGGGTGGCTTGATTGTGGGGGCGAGCGAGCCCCTCCCCGACCAGCAGGGAGTAGCTTGGGATCGATTGAAATTTGTCAATTCAGCCCTGCTGTACGGCTCGGATGGCAGCATTCGCGATCGCTATGGCAAGCAGTGGTTGTTTCAATATTTCGAGACGGCTCGCTACGTCCCCTCTGAGGGTGGCTATCGACCGCTAGAGGCTGGCGATCGGCTGGGCCAGCTCGGTGTAGCCATCTGTTTGGAAAGCGTCATGCCCAGAGCCTCCCGCTCGCTCGTGCGACGGGGAGCTCAGTCGTTGCTAACCATTTCGGATGACAGTTGGTTTGGCCGCAGTAATTGGCCCATCTTGCATTCCGTATTGTCGGTGTTCCGGGCGATCGAAACGCGACGCAGCTTTACCTTTGTCAACAATACTGGCGGCAATCTCGTTGTCGCCCCTTCGGGACGCATACTGGAACGAGGTCCGTTATGGCAGCGGAAGACCGTCTCCGGGATCGTTTCCTTACGCTCCGAATTGACGATCGCCAGTCGTTGGGGAGATTGGCTAGCTTGGGGGTGCCTGGGGATAACTGGGCTGTTAGCGGGGTTAAAGGTGCGATCGCCCCATTCCCGCTCGAGCTGATTGTTCCATACAGTAGCGAGAGGCCAAAATTTGTGTGCCGCTGCCTTCTTTGGTCAATACTTCCAGTAAGAGCGAGTGGGGATCGCCACCGTTCAGAATCGTAGCAGAACCCACCCCCTGAGCGAGGGCTCGAATGCAACAGTTTAACTTGGGGATCATGCCGCCAGCAACGGTACCGTCCTCAATCAGTTGGCGGGCCGTTTGGATATCGATGCGATCGAGCAGGGAGCTGGGGTCGTCTTTATCGCTCAAGATGCCTGGTGTATCGGTGAGTAAAATCAGTTTTTCGGCCCCCAAGGCAGCGGCGATCTCCCCCGCAACCGTGTCGGCATTGATGTTGAAAGCCTGTCCGGTTTCGTCGGCAGCCACACTGGAGAGCACCGGTATGTGGCGATCGCGAATTAAGGTATTGAGCAACGTCGGGTCAATCTTAGCGACCTCCCCCACAAAGCCAATTTCCTCGCGCCCCTGCGATCGGGCTCTAACGATCTGACCGTCGCGACCGCAAAGACCCACACCAGAACCCCCAGCCAGCTCGATCAACTGCACTAGCTGCTTGTTGACCCGACCCGCCAACACCATCTCCACCACTTCCATCGTTTTGGCATCCGTCACCCGCAAACCATCTACAAATTGGAAGGGAATATCGAGTTTGGTCAGCCAAGTATTGATCTCGGGGCCGCCACCGTGAACGATGACGGGTCGAATGCCCACGCAGGCCAGAAAGACAATATCGCGCAGCACTTCAGCACGCCGTTCCGCCTGCACCATTGCGGCCCCCCCATATTTAATGACAAGAGTGCGCCCCTGAAACTTTTGAATGTAGGGCAGTGCTTCGCTGAGGATGCGGGCGCGGCTGAGGGGATCGCAATTGAAAAGAGATGGCGTGGGACTCATGCTAGCGAGGGAGAATATAGTCGAGAAGACTATACCTCAAAGTTGGTGGAGGGAAGTGCTTGGCAGCGATCGCACCGAGGTGATAGGTTAGTATCCGGCCTAAAGCTTTTGTTTAGATTTTGGCCCTCAGGCACAGTAGCTCAGTGGTAGAGCAGGGGACTCATAAGCCCTTGGTCACGTGTTCAAATCACGTCTGTGCCATTCCTTTCTCTGATTGAATTCCAGCCCAAAACCCTTTTCTGGCAAGGGATTTGCATCCCCCTTGCAAACTTCTGCTATCTCCGGTAACCTCCGACTATCTCCGGTGTTTCGGCACAAAACCGATTGGAAGCGTAACGGATTATTTTGAAATCTCATCGATCTGAGTCCCGATGCTTGCCCTCTGTGCGGACAGAAGATTAGCAAGAATGGATTCCTGCAATCCAAATTGCACGCAGTCTTCAGCGACGATAAGCTACGCATCCAAAAGCATCGTTGCAAGAACCCTGAGTGCAACTGGCAAAGCACCCCCACGATTACCTCTGTGTTTGGCTCAGATATCCACCCAGACTTGGCCAAACTGCCCAGACTTGGCCAAACTGCAATGTGAGCAAGGGGCACTGCATAGTTACCGAGAAGCTGAAAGCAACCTAGAGAAATTGAACGCTCAGCGTCGCAGTGTCAATAACCATGCCCGAGTCAAAAGCCTGACCAATCAGCTTGGGGCTCAACTGGCTAAGGAGCATGAGAAACCCCCAACTCAAGAGGAATTGCCTGCCCCTGCTGCGAAATTGGTTGTGCAAGTAGATGGAGGGCATATCCCCACCGGGACTACCTCGTCAACTACAACGAGTGGGAAGAAGCCAATAAGACATTGACGGGTCAATTGGCAGAATCTCATATAGACCCCCTCATCAATGCTCGTCACAGGAGGAAGCAGAAAATCTGGAGTACTAGTGGGGGACTTGTGAGAGTCGGTTGGCTTCGTTCTGCAACTTTAATGACTGCGATTCGCTGGTTCGTCTTCCCCGTCTCCCAACCCCAATTAGCATTGTAATTAAGTCCTCCATTCTGGGGGACTTAGGGGGCGAATGCAGCGGTTAACAGCGTTAGTGAGAGGGACTAAAAGATGCCTCATTAAAACTACAGGTTTCTGACTAAACTCGGTTTAGCTGCATAAGCTTAAACCATTCAGAAATAATAATGTCGTGTAAGAAAACAAGGCTAGAGATATGGAAGTTTCCCCATTTGAACTTTTAGTCAGACCGATTGCTCCACGCTCTCCTGGAGTTTCTGTTCTCAATAAAGTTGCCCGACGAGTGATTCAAGGCTACTTCTTAACTATATCCAATCTCATGGAAGATCCTCTCAAGCTAAGAGGGGTTTTCACGATTAGTGCTCCTGATGCAGGTTTTCCTTCTCCTGGAGCTAGGATATTGTTAGGCAACGCGGTTCTTCTCTATGACATAGCTGGAGACAACCAGCCGATAAACTATAGTGAAACAGTTTCTGCACCTAGCTATATAACTTATGAGAGCGATAGCTTTATCCTCCCACCTCTAGCTACGGCTTCGCTACAGCTATTGCCGGATGTAGGTAAGTTTATTCTCGATCCCGACCCGGAAATAGAGATTCGAGGTTTCGCCTCTATTTTCTCAAGTGAAAGAGCTGAAGTTCTACTCAATCCAGAAATCCGTGGTACTTTCTTGCCAAATGATTTCCCGCTGGTTTGCGATTGCTTAGATTTCGACAACTTAAGTTATTCCCTTGGAACTCGGCGAGAAGTAGTTGCTCCTGGATAAGGAGTCAATTTTTCTAAAAAAGGCATTAGAGATCTGAGGGTCAATTTGCAAGGATACTCAAACAATCATTTTGTTGAGATCTGATTGAGCCCATGCCATTGTTGGGTTTGTCTACTCGTTAATTGCATTAACAGTTCACAGCTATAGCATTCCTAAGCCATTTGTAAACGCCAGGATGCCTGAAATCCAGTGCTGGCAGGGATCGGTATTTACAAGTCATCTCGGATTGTTATAGGCAAATCCAATAAATAGGGTGAAGAGTATGCAATTGTGCCTATATTTATAAATTGGCCCTCAGATTACTATCAATTGTACTGAATCTAAAGCTTTATTTAATAATGTGGAGATTGTTCAAGTGCAGTCAGAAATAATTTTTAAGCCTCTAAAATTTGACTGGGTTGCTATCCATCCAGAACCAATTGGTGTTGTCCAGTTTATTGGCGGAGCTTTCTTTGGAACTTTTCCTACTATTTTCTACAGAGATTTGTTAGGATCTATATTTTCTCAAGGCTATACAATCGTAGCTAAGCCTTATAGATTTACCTTTCGCCATTGGTCTGTAGCAATAGATTTATTAGATTCTCAAGCCGATCTATTTAAGTCAATTTTACTTGAAGCTGAGAGTCTCGGCTATTCTGGTCTTCACCTCTATCAAAACTATATCAATGCTATTAAAGATCCTGAAATAATACTTGAGAAAGGGAAATATTTTTGGCTGGGACATAGTTTGGGCTGTAAGTACATAGCCTTGCTAGAACTTTTATCGATATTAGAATCTGTCGATCCTGAAGATGCTAATTTGCGATCGGATATCGGAGCTGCAGTAAAAAAATATGGCAATGTCAATCTTAATGATATTGCCTCTCTGACAAACCAATCAATGATTCTGCTCGCACCTGTCTTAGCTGATTTAAGGAATGCTATCCCGATTCCTGCTCTAGCTAACCTATTTGCTAAATTTGGCCTTGAAGTTATCCCCTCCGAGAAAGAGACTAAAGATTTAGTGGTTGCAGCCGCTAGGAATAATGGTGGGCGCTTCAATCTAGTCAATATTACAGGGTTCGAGGGAGATGTTAGGGCAAAGGATACTCTCGATTGGAGTAGTCAATTTCGAAACCGATTTGTCGGTGGCTTTGACCCCACTCTCTCGGTTCGGTATATACCCTTAGGGCCACATCTATCACCAATGGGAGCAAAAAATATAGATTCTAGAACTGTTGATGCTGTTAAAGATGCACTCTCTAAACTCAGCTAATCATCCTGCGGCCGAGTTTTGGGTAGATTCACTTTTCACAGCTAAAATTTCAATTTGCAGGGCGGTAATTTCTATTGGTGAATGTTTGAGCGATCTATTTGACGGACTTGAGTGCAGTGCCAGTTGGCATTGGGAGGCTGGGAAGGCGATCGACAGCTGCAGAACGAAGTCAATAGTCTCTCGGAAGTCCCCCACTGGTGGGGGATTGAGGGGGCCGAGTGCAATGCCTGAAAACTCCAGGTCCCAACATGGACGAGGTTTATACTTCTCCAGCAAGTCTCGCGAGTATGTCCGCAACGAGCCGGATGAGGTTGGCGTACTCTCATTCACGGGTACTGTGCCCGAAGAGGAGAACTTTCCTGGGCAGTGATGGCGCACAAGCCCTTCTTTGTGGTGGTCACTTGTTATGCAGGCTCGGCGGAGGAAGGGGAACGCGTCCTGCAGCCCCTGCGCGAATGGGGTAAGCCGATTGCAGACTTCAACTGATTCACTATTCGGGCGATGCTAGAGTAAAATCCGGCCCATTGAGGGATAGGTGCAAGATGAATTATCTCGTGGCAGTATTGAGCGATCGCATGCAGGCAGAGTCTGCCTATACTGCGCTCGAAAAAGCCGGATTGCCGATGGATAAAGTCGCCATCTTGGGCAAGGGCTATCGCAGCGCAGACGAGTTCGGCCTCATCAATCCTCAAGAAGAAGCCCGCAAACAAGCCACTCTCATGTCCTATTGGTTGGTGCCGTTCGGGTTTGTGGCAGGGATTGCTTTCAATCTCTCCACCGGATTTGTCATTGTGGGCAACCCCTTCGGCGATCGCCTCTTGGGGGGGGTGTTAGGGGCGATCGCTGGGGCGATGGGCAGCTTCTTTGTGGGCGGAGGAGCGGGTATTGCCTTCGGTAGCGGCGACGCCTTGCCCTATCGCAACCGTCTCAACGAAGGTAAATACCTCATCGTCGTACAGGGGTCCGATGCCTCGATCCGATCGGCTACTCCTATCCTGCGTCAGTTCGATCCCGAAGCCTTGCAGGGCTATACCGACTACAACCTACAAACGTAGCCATCCTTCTTGCAGGAGATTTCAATGGGGGTGTGCCACTGAATTGGGCTGAAACGGCGCTTCAATTGCCTCAAACCGAATGCCCCCCGCCTCCAACCAATCCACCAGCGGTCGATCGCATTCTGCCAGCAACCCCCCATCCGCTAAAATCTCCACCGGCCGGTGCCAATTGCCCAAGTGGTGGGCCACCCGACAACTCTCGGCAATTGAGGCGGGCTGAATTTTCACAAGTGCCTCGGACTGCGATCGCACCACAATCTGCAGTTTCCCATCGCGATACAACACTTGCCCCTCCTGTAACACCGTTCCGCGCGGCAGAGCTAGCAACAGTGTCGTGCCGCGATCGCCCTGCACCCGCTGGCGTGCCTTGCGGCGCTCGTGCCAGCCCAACCAAACCCCCTCAGTCACTAATCCTGCCTGCAGCCCCCCCTTTGAGACTTCAGTGACGGCGATCTCCGCAGCCTCAGTCATGGCCGAACTCCCCCATAGCTCTGCAACCTAAGCACAAGCCTCTAAAAAGCGATCGAGATCCTCCCGCACCTGCGATAGCAGTACTTCCGCCGACACCCGCACCTGCGCAGTCTTCACCGTGATGTAGACCTTTGCCACAAACGGTGTCGCCCACTGATTGGGATTGCAAAACACCTCCAAAAACAGCTCCCCAGTCTGGCGGAACTCAAATGACTCCTGCCGCTGCTTGGGATTCTCTGCCACCCCCCGCAACCGAGCAGCCAAGGTATCCTCCAAAGCTGCCTTTAACTCCCTCGCCACCTGCGGCGAACAAGCAAAACCCAGTGAACCGCCATCGAGATTGAGCGTTAGCAGAGAAACCGATGTTGTCATAAGAGAGTAATACTTTCTGACACAATAGATGTAAGTAAAGCTGGTCGCGAACACATGGACAATAGCAGCTTATTACGACAAATGCTGCTGATGGGTATTGGCACCTCGTCGCTGGTCATAGAGCAAATTTCCAAAGCTGCCGACGATTTAGCCCAATCCGGCAGCATCGATCCTGCTGCTGCCAAGCAGGTTGTAGAAAAAGTCATGACTCAACTCAAAACCGAGCAGGGCAACCTCGAAGCCCAACTGCAGCGGCAAATTCGCAATGTCATGCAAGACTTGGGCGTCCCCCGCCAAGCCGAAATGGACGAACTGCGAGGACGCCTAGACCGACTAGAGCGCCAAGTTCGCTCCCTCGAGGACAAGTTATATCGTTAAGCGCCCACCCTGACAGTCTGGCAGCTAACTGCACTCCTCTCATTTGCCCAACGCTACACCCTCGATCGCCTCTACCCGCCGCACCGCTGCAGCATTTGCTCCCTCTAACGCCGCCGTCGCCTTCAATCCGTGCCGATGCCCCAACTGCACCAATAGGAACAGCACTTCTCCCAGGGATGCTTGGGCCAATTCGCGATCGCCTTTTACTGCTGCCTCAAACGCCATGATCGCATCACCTAACTGCTGTTCGGACCCCAGAACGCCATCGACCCCCTCCAGACCAGCCGTTTTTTTGACAATCTTGCTAGTCGCCAATAAAGGAGGAAATGTATCTGCATAGCTGCGTACCTTGTCCGCCAGCGTTTCCGACTGCTTTTCTTCGGTCTTAATCTCTTCCCACCGCCGTCGCACCTCCTCCACCGCGATCTCCGACAACGCTTCTGGACCGAATACGTGCGGATGGCGGCGAATCAACTTAGCGGCAATCCCTCCTGCCACATCTGCCAGCGCAAACATCTCTGCTTCAGCAAAAATTTGAGCTTGTAGCACCACCTGCAGCAGCAGATCTCCTAGCTCTTCAATCGTGTGCTCGATGTCTCCACTGCGAATTGCTGCCACCGTTTCATAGGCTTCTTCGAGAATGTAGGGGGTCAGCGAGATAGGCGTTTGGGCGCGGTCCCAGGGGCAACCGGCGGGCGATCGCAGTTGTGCAACCACCTCAATTAATTGCTGCAGGGCAGGCAACGACCCAGCAGCCACAGGGGGCAGGTAAAGGTTACAAAACGGTTCGGAGGCGAGCAAAGTTGGAAAGCGATCGCCGACTTCTGCTAGCGGAATTGAATCGTATGAAGTGTGTTGTTTGGCATCGATGGGGCTCACGAGATGCCAAGCGGGATAGGTGGCTCTCAACTGCTCGAAGAGTTGTCCCCAGAGGGCGAGCGAGCAATGGGTGAGTAAAATCGGAAATGCCCCCAACTCCGGTATGGGGTCATTCGACAGTAGAGTGCGACAATCTCGAACCTGAATCACCTACGAGGCCCAAGCTGCCGAGTCAAAATCCCACAGTCGCTCTAGCTGCGCGATGTCGATAAAATTCAGGTGTAACAAAATCATCAACAGGGGTCCTTCTTCCCGCTGCTGTAATTTCTTCGCTAGAGACAATTCGCTGCCGTTCACGATGCCCGCTTCCAGCAAATACCGCTCTAACGATGTCGCTGCTCCATCCTTTTCCATAACCCCATGCGGCAATCGCCGCCCTCCCAGTGCTCAATCATCTCAATTTCAAAACAGTTTGCAATAATTTTAATCATTCTTAATTTTTTAAGCGAGAATAGACAGCCCGCAATCGCCAGACACAGCGTTGCCCCCTATCTTGGCAATGAATTCGGCGATCGCTAAGGTTGCTTTCAGCCCTTGCCAGGGGTGGTTTTGTTCAGTTCTCTGCAGGCAGTTATGGTTGAGGTGCAGTCTGCCCGACCTTTGACTCACTCGTCCTCCTCCTGACGAGTCCCTCACTCAATGCGATCGAGGCAACCGCTGCACTCTCCAACAACTTGCCATCGAGTGCAAACGTTAACATTGCATCTCATCTGAGCGAGGGACACGATGATAGCATCTACTTTGCCCTAAACAATGTCTAAACTGATTAAGTTTAAATTATGGATATTGCAATTCGTGTCGGCGATGTTGTGAAAATTGTCGAATTACCTCCTTTTCTTAAAACTGCCGACCCAATGCCGATGCTGCGTCCAGCAACGCTCGTTCGGCTGGGGGAAGAGGGTCGAGTCTTAGAGATGCGACCAGCGGGATATTACAGCGTTCGATTTGCCAACGGAACATTCTTAGTGGATGGCAAATATTTAGCGGCAGCAGACACCGCTAGCGAGTGAACCGCTTGCCTGTAGAACTCCCCCTTCCTTGAAATCGGCTCGACCTACATGGCGAGTGTTTCCACCTGAGTTTCGAGCAGTGCTGCCAGATCCTTGAGGAACGCAGCGGCATTGGCACCGTAAATTACGCGGTGGTCGCAGGTGATGTTGACTTGCATTTGGGGCTTGACGGCGATCGCCCCCTCCGATGTTGCCACCACAGTAGGCTGAGAGCCCCCAATGGCCAGAATCGAGCCTTGGCCGGGAGGCAGAATGGCATCAAACAGGCTGACCCCAAACATGCCCAAGTTCGAAATTGTGAAGCTACCGGAACTGTACTCTTCCGGTTGCAGTTGCTTGCGACGGGCGCGATCGACCAGATCCTTCCACTGGCGAGACAGCTCGTATAGATCCACGTGGTTGGCATTTTGCAAGACAGGAGTAATCAACCCACCATCTTCCATCGCTACGGCCACAGCAATATTGATATTGGCTTTGTAATGCACCCCTTCTTCGGTATAGCTGGCATTGAGTAAGGGATGTTTTTCCAACGTCATCGCCACGGCTTTGGCAAGCAGCGCCGTCACGGTCACGCCCTTCGGCTTGACCCGCGCGTACAAGCGGTTGAGGGCATCGGTGGCGATCGCGTAGCCAACATGGAAAGTCGGTATCGACAGACTGGCGGTCATATTGCGAACCACAGCCTGCTGCAAAGTTGTGAATGGAGCAACTTCGCCTAAAGCCACTGGAGGAATAGTTTCGGGGGCAGTTGCAGGAGCAGTCATCGCCTCAGGTCTTGCTGCCGTTTTAGCCACTGCTTCCACATCGGCAGCCACAATGCGTCCGTTTGGACCGCTGCCGCGCACATTCGCGAGATTGATATTGAGCTCCCGCGCCAATCGCTTAGCTCGCGGCGATGCAATCGTGCGGCCAGAGGGGGAGGCTGGGGTTGCGGAAGTCGGCGAGGACGGGCGAGATTTCCCATTTCCTTGACTGGCAGGTTTGGCTGCAACGGCCTCGGCCGCAGCTGCAGGGGCTGCCACCGGAGCAGCACTGCGAAGCGCTTCAGCCTTTGCTTTGGCTTCTGCAATATCATCCGTCGATTCGGCGATAAAGGCGATCGCCGATCCGACCGCAGCCGAAGCTCCGGCCTCTACCACAATGCCCGCCAGGGTGCCGCTATAGAAAGATTCCACATCCATATCGGCTTTATCTGACTCCACCACCAAAATGGTTTCGCCCTTTTCCACTCGATCGCCCTCAGCTTTTGCCCAGGAGACCACTTTACCTGTTTCCATGGTGGAACTCAGGGCTGGCATTGTGACTTCTTGAATCGCGGACATTGTAACTTCTCGGATCTCGGCAAGGTAATGGCTGATTGAATCGTGGCAAAACGGCCCGAAATAAAACTTCGATCGCTAATGCAAGTCACATCCTACCCCACAACCTGCCCCGCTTAGCGGTCTGCTGGCAACGCGAGTTCGACAAGGAACTGGCCCTCATTCCCTAACCCCTTCCCCCAAAATTGGAGGAAGGGGAATAGAATGGTAGATTGCGGGTTTTAGGCTGCTTCTCCCCTCTCCCAAGTTTACGGCTGACGCCACGCTTCGCGAGGGGAGAGGGGCCGGGGGGTAAGGGCAATGCAGAGTCATCGAACTCAGGTGCTGGCAACCCCCGCTCGCCCAGTTGACCGATCTGGGTTGGCTGTGCCCTGCTGGCAAAAAGGAGGGCTCTCGGTGGAGAAAATAGTGTTATGCTGAGCGACGGAGCTGTCATGAAGCGCCAATTGAAATATTAATCTCGAAATTGAGCGAACTGGCCTAGAATATTTGGGTCGAATGAACCGCCAGCAGGCAACCTACTCGAACGGGCCAACCTGTTAGGATGTTACGTTCTATTATTGAATACCTGTATATAGAAATTTTGTTATAGGAATTTAGTAGTGGTCCCTGCAGATTGATTCTCGAACTATCCACTAGGTTCCATCAGAGTTTTTACGGGGTTATGTAGAGTGTTTCAAGGGGTTTTAGCTCTAACGCTGTTGTATTTTTTAAGCTTTACCGATAATGTGATGTCGCGTAGCTAATCAGTCCCCTGTTTACTTAAGCTGTGTCCGAACGGGGCCAGGGCAGTGTTTAGAGCAGTGGACTTCAAACGGTGTTAGAGGAATGAATTGCAATTCTCGAGTGTTAGTTAGCACTTTTTTGGATACGTCGATCTGTTGTCTAGGAGTCTGGTTGCTAGGAGTTTCCTGAATGTCTGTGCGTCTCTATATTGGCAATTTATCTGAAGATGTTGACAAGCAAGCATTGGAAGAACGGCTGTGCGAAATCAGCAAGCCAGTCTCCCTCAAGATTGTGACCGATCGCAAGACGGGTCAATGTCGCGGCTTTGGGTTTGCCACGGTTGAATCTGACGAAGTGGCTCAAAAGTACATCGCCGAGCTGAATGCTCAACCCTTTGGCGATGCCACTCTCAAAGTAGAAGTAGCCCAGTCTCGCGATAAAGAGACTGCTCCTGCTGCAGCGAAGTCTGGTGGCGGTGGCGGCAAGTCTGGTAAGTCTGGCGGCAAGCGCGGCAACCGTGGCGGTTCCAACTTTGTCGATAAGACCGTTGCTGCCCAGCCCGATCCCCGCTGGGCCGATCAGCTGCAGCGCATTAAAGAGCAACTGCAATCGGCTAAGGTCTAATTGACTATCGAGGCTCGTTTGACTTGAGCCCTAAGCCAGAGCTTGTCTCGCCAGCGGTACCCGATGTAGCGAATGCTGACTGGGGTACCGCTTTCGCATGGCTCGTCTGAAAGCGGTTGCTGCCAACTGGGATCGAACGCAGTCACTTGGCCGACTTGGCCGAGGGGAAAAATTTCCCACTGGCGCAGTAAGCGATCGAGAGGGGCGAGCAGTCCCAGTAATTGGCTGGCTGGGAGATTGTGATGTCGGGCTGCGTAGAGGGCAGTGGGCCACTGTCGTAGCAGGGGTTCGAGTTGGTGGAGGGCCTCCCGTTGCCAGTCTTCCTCCAGGGCTATCTGCGATCGCTCGACAATCGCCACTTCGCGGCTGCCCCTGTCTGGCTCGGAGCGATCGCCGTCGAAAGGGATGCCAGCAGCTGCGGCGAGCTCGGATAGCGAAATCTGCAGTGCCAGACAGAGGGACAGCAAATCCTCTAGCGGCCATCTGGCGATCGCCCCCGCCCGCAGTTGTTGAATGCGGTGGCGAGACAGGTTGCTGGCTTGGGCCAATGCCTTCCAGGTATCCCTACCAGCCTGTTGTTTCCAAGCCTCCAGTTGAGCTATCCAAGTTAGAGGGGGGGCATCTCCGGGTGAGGCCATCGCAGTAGGATCGAAAGGGTGCGATCGCACTGTAGCGAATTTGGACTGCCTTCTACAGGATCTATGTCGGGACTGATTGTGATTTGCGGGCCGACAGCAACGGGTAAATCCGCTCGCGCCCTCCAGCTTGCCCAGCGGCTGCGGGTGCCATTGTTGAGTGCCGACTCGCGTCAAATCTACCGGCAGTTCGACATCGGCACGGCTAAGCCCACCCCTGCCGAGCGCGCCCGCTGGCCCCACCATGCAATCGATCTTGCCGAGCCGACTGAGACCTTTACGGTCGTTCAATATCAACAGCAAGCCCAGCATCTCATTCAGACTGCCCACGCTGCCGGCCAGACCCCAATTGTGGTAGGGGGAACGGGACTGTACGTGCAAGCCGTGACTGAGGGCTTGGCCATCCCGGCAGTGGCCCCCAATTCCCAGTTGCGATCGCAACTCAGTCAATTGCCACAACCCTTGCTCCACCAGTACTTGCAGCAGGTGGATAGCGTGGGGGCGAGTAAGATTCATCCCCATGACTGCGTGCGCACCTTGCGATCGCTAGAGGTGTTCTACAGCACCGGTCGTCCCCCCTCAACTCTGCAACGACGGCAGCCACCCGCTTACAGCAGCCTCATTCTGGGCTTGTGCTGTCGAGACACTGCGGTGTTGGAGCAACGCATTGCCAGACGGACCGATCGCATGTTGGCTGTTGGCTGGCTAGAGGAGGTCCAACATCTCCAACAGCAGTACGGCAGGGATTTGCCCCTGCTGCAAACATTGGGCTATAGAGAGTTGGGGCAATATTTGGCCGGACATTGGTCTTTGGAACGAGCCAGACTGGAGATCGTCAAACACACCCGCCAATTTGCCAAGCGGCAGATGACCTGGTTTCGCCGCACCCCCAATCTCATCTGGCTCGATTGCGATGCGCCTGACATCGACGCTCAAGTGTATACCTTAGTTCGGCAATATCTCGCTCGACTGGAGGTACCTATTACCTCGGCAGAGACACCCAAGTGAGTGGACTCCTGCAGAGCTCTAGCTTACTGCGTCCTTCCTTCTGTAAATTCGTCTGCCGCGAACTCAATCCAGTTGAAGTCGTCGATGCGGATGACAAAACTGCCCGTCTGTCGGGTCGGACTGTAGCTTAATGTAACTCCATAAGTGCGGCGATCGTACGACAGACTCAGAAGGGCCTGGAGAGCGCCACGATCGGGGTCTCTCAGATCGAAGCTAGATTCACCTCCTACCCGGAAAGGCCCGAAAATTTGCTGTCTGACCCCAACGCGCAGAATCTCGCGCGCAGTAATGTCATCAAAGTCGAAGGGGGTGTTATCGACTTGAAAGATAGCGTTGCTATAGACCACATTGAAAGCAGTAAAGTCGAAAAAGTTGCGATCGAACTCTCCCAGCACTCCTTGAAGGCCGACGCTGCTCGCAAACTGACCCTGTTCGTCGCCGTTGGAATATTGCGAGTAGTGGCCTCTCAAACCGGTTAAAAGCCATACCCCCTGCTGAATGGGGGCAAAGCTAAACCTCGGCTGGGCATCGGGATTGGCGATAGACGGCTGCCAAAGGGGAAATCTGCGGGACAGGGATGAGTCGGCACGAGCGCGAACGAGCTGTAAAAATTCATTGCCAACTCGTTCCTCAGCATCGAACCAGTCCACTGCCACTCGGCCATTCAATCGCAGTCCGGTGTTGCCTAGGCTGACAGAAGGACTGTTGTACGCAGCTCCCACTTGATGGGCAATTTCAGGAGAATCGGAGTCATCGTCAAAGGTGGGGGTAAATCGCGGTCGGTAGAAATATCGATAGACTGCGCTCCCATAGCGGCTATTGCGGCCAACAGGCATGGTATGGCGGACGAACCCGCGCAGATCGTCTTCAAACCCGTCGCTGCCAATGGCCAAGGAATTGAGGGCCAAAAATAAGTCAGTCACCCCAGAAGATGTGACAGCATTGAAATCTAGGTTGAGGCCAAAGGCTGCCAGCACTCCATCCTCATTGCCGAACTGCTGGACGCGCACTCTGGGGCCGAGGGAAAAACTAACATTGCGCTGATTGAGCAACTCGAAGTCTTGTTGCAAGATGAGACCGCCATCATCTTCATTGAACGAGACGTTGAAAGGAGGTCTGCGGCGGGCTTCGTCAGCCCCCAAAATAATTTCGCGATTGAAGTAGGGAAGTCCAAACAGGCGATCGAACCAGATCTGGTTGCTGCGGACCCGGAGCAAGCTAGTCCCGTCGGGTAATTCTTCCAACGTGGCCAGACGCGAGCGAATCTCCAGCTCCGGTCCGAGCGGCGGTCCCTCGCGATCGTTGGTGATGCGAGCATTGAGAGCCCGCCAATCATCTGGGGTGAGGAGGAGTTCCTCTGCCTCAAAACGGATAAATTTCAGCCGCTGGGCGGAAGGAGGCTCGAAGACGCTGGTTGCCGCGACATCGTCGGGCAGGACGGCCCGCTGAACGCTGGTGGGCAAGTTGACGAGATCGAGGTCTCCTTCTGCGTCGTATAGAGTGCCTGTTTTCGTATCGAGATGATATTCCAGATAGGTGCCTCGCACCTGCTGCCGCTCGTCAATGTCGATGATGACGTCGCCTTCGGCGGTGGTCACTTGTTCCACCAAGTCCATCCTGACAATGTTGGCCCGCAACACCGTTTGTCCGAAAGTCACTCTGACGTTGCCAGTAGCAGTAAATACCTGCGTTTCGGTGTCGAAATTTTGCCGATCGGAAATGACCTCCAGACCGTTAGCTGGGATAGAGTCTTCGGCAACGTCCAGCTCTGTCCCGGCTTCAAATGGGACGGGGGAGCTCGGTCCGAAGTCGAGCTCGCTCCCTTCTCCCGACGTATCTCGATCGCCTAAACCCCCTTCATTCAAACTATCCTGTATGTCTGCAGTGGGGGTGTCTGAGGTGGCGGCATCTGGGCTGTCGGGAACTGACAGTTCGCGGCTGGCGGAAGGTCGATCCATTAGGTCGGAGGCTTGTCCCTGGGCCACTTGCAGGTCGCTAGCGCTAACCAACACATCGTCGGCAGGTACCGACAGCTCAGCCGCAGTGGCTGAAGACGCGATCGCGAGAAGAAGCAGAAAAATCACGTTGGGTCCATCCAGTCACAAATGGTCAAATCGCCACGGGGTCTCCTGCGGGCGATCGCAGGTAGGTAGCGCGGGCATCACAACTGTTATAGCGAAACGCAGCCCAGCTAGAACCCTAACCGCCTCCCGACAGTCTCCAGTTGGGAAGGTTTCGGGCCATCGCTGCCTATCTTGCCTTATTTAACCTCAAAGGCTGACTTGTGTTCCTGGGAGAGGTAGCGCGCCTACAGGAGGAGAGAACTGGGAGTGATAGCATAAGTAGCTGTGCGTGCAGAGGGATGGGTGCGAGATGCAGATTTCTTTAAAGTGGCTGAGGCAACTGGTGGACTTCGATTGGGAGCCAGAGGCCATTGGCGAAGCCCTAACGCTGGCGGGCTTTGAAGTGGAAGGCATCGACGATCGCCGCGCCCTTGCCGATGGGGTGGTGGCGGGCAAAATCCTCGCTACTGACAAGCACCCCAACGCCGATCGCCTGCAGGTCTGTCAGGTGGATGTGGGGGGAGACGCGCCCCTCAATATTGTCTGTGGGGCACCGAATGCGCGGGTAGGTTTGTACGTGCCTGTCGCCACCGTTAGCACCTATCTGCCCGCAATCGACCTCAAATTGAAGCAAACCAAGCTGCGGGGCGTCAAATCCGAGGGCATGATTTGCTCTTTGAAGGAATTGGGCCTAGAAGAAGACTCTGCGGGCATTCACGAGTTTGACGGGGAGCCCGCACTGGGCAGCGACGTGCGACCGCTATTGGGGCTAGATGACGCCATTCTCGATCTATTCTCCACCGCTAACCGCGCCGACGCCCTCAGCATGGTGGGCATTGCCCGCGAAGTGGCAGCCCTAACTCGCAATCCGGTGCGCCTGCCTACCTCAGCTCCCCCCAAACCCGCCCGATCGCCATCGATTCAGTTGGCAGTCGCTGACAGCCACCACTGTCCCGCCTACAGTGCCAGCCTGATTCGCGGTGTCGCCATTGGTCCTTCTCCCGAATGGCTCGCCCGCAAGATTGAAGCGGGCGGACAGCGATCGATTAACAACGTGGTGGATATCACCAACTATGTTTTGTTGGAATGGGGCCAGCCCCTGCACGCCTTTGATTGGGATCGGTTGCAGGCGGTCATGGGTGCGGCGGATCGTCCCCCCACAGTGGGAGTGCGGCTGGCAAAAGCGGGGGAAAGGCTGCAAACGTTGGATGGTAGCGATCGCCCTCTGGCCGCCGACAACCTTGTCATTACGGCGGGGGATAAACCCGTTGCACTGGCGGGTGTCATGGGGGGCGAACGGATGGAGGTGAATGATGACAGCGTCAATATTTTGCTGGAGGCGGCACTGTTCGATCCCGCTGCGATTCGGCGATCGGCCAGGTCTCAGTCTCTGCGTACCGAGGCTTCGGCCCGCTACGAGCGGGGGGTGGATGCGTCGGCTTGGCTGACGGCACGCGATCGCGCGGTCGCTCTCATCTTAGAAATTGCCGGGGGCGAATTGGTGGAACAAGTGGAATGCGACGCCCGTCCCACTGAAGAGCGCTCCATTAGACTGCGGCTGCAACGTTTAATCGACGTCATGGGGGACGAGATCGCGGCTACCGATGTTGAAGACATTCTGACGGCTTTAGGTTTCGAGCTCGCCTTGGAGACTGCGACTGAAGGTCTGCGACCGAGCTGGAAAGTGGCGGTACCGGCCTACCGACAGCGGGATATCGAGCGGGAAATCGATTTAATTGAAGAATTCGCTCGCCTTTACGGTTACGATCGCTTCTCCGCGACGCTGCCAGCCGAACCCATTATCGGCACCCTGGCAGAATGGGATATGCTGGTGCGTTGCGTGCGGGAAGCCTTTCGCAGTGAGGGCTTGACCGAGTTAATGCAAATTTCTCTCTGCCCTCGCACTACCGGCTTGCCGGTGGCGATCGCCAACCCGATCGCTGAAGAGTTTTCTGCTTTGCGCCAGGAACTGCTGCCGGGATTGATCGACGCATTGGTTTATAACCTCGATCGCGGTAACGGCCCCCTGAATGGCTTCGAACTGGGCAAAGTGTTCTGGCGGGAGGGTGAGAATTATGCAGAAACCACCCATATTGGGGGCATTGTCGGGGGCAATCCCACCCGATTTGACTGGCAGGGGAACAGCCGAGCGCTCGATTGGTTTGGGGCGAAAGGGCTGTTGCTAAACGTGCTCGATCGGCTAGGTCTCACGGCAACGTTTCAGCCGGAAGCGGAGATCCCAATCCTGCATCCGGGGCGAACGGCTTCACTGTGGTTGGAACAAGCTCGCTTGGGCAGCTTCGGCCAACTGCACCCTCGCGTCCGCAGTCAGCGGGGGTTGCCGGATGAGGTGTATGCCTTCGAGCTAGACCTGGAGGTGCTGCTAGCAGGGCTGCGCGAGTTGGGTGTCGCCACCTACCGCAACTTCTCCACCTACCCAGCCTCCGATCGCGATATTGCCTTTTTCAGCTCCACTGGGGTCAGTGTGGGGGAGTTGGAGGGAGCAATTGTCGAGGCTGCTGGGACGCTACTGGAATCGGTGCAGTTGTTTGATGAATATCGGGGCAAGGGGGTACCCGACGGACAGCGCAGTTTGGCCTTTCGATTGCTGTATCGGGCGGGCGATCGCACGCTGACTGAGGCAGAGGTGGAATCGGCTCACCAGCAAGTGCGGGAGCGCTTGGAGCGAGATTTTGCGGTCAGTCTGCGCAGCTAGGTTCTGGCATTCCCCCGAGAGGGATAGCCCATCCCCAACCGCTATGCCTCAATAAGCCCCTTTGGCCAACACCGCCACCCAAATGGTCTTCGCCAAAATATAAATATCCAGCCATACCGACCAATTGCGCACGTAATACTCGTCCAATTTCACCCGCTGCGCGTAGGTGGTATCGCTGCGCCCCGACACCTGCCACAGCCCCGAAATCCCCGGCAATACCTTGAGGTAAAGCTGAATGCGATCGCCATACAACACCACCTCTTCATCGATGATGGGACGCGGTCCCACCAAACTCATCTCCCCCCGCAATACATTCCACAACTGCGGCAACTCGTCCAAGCTCGTCCGTCGCAGCCATCTTCCCACCCGCGTCACCCGAGGATCGTACTTGAGCTTGCGTTCGCCCTCCCACATCGCTCGCATCTCGGGATACCTCTCCAAATAGTTCTCCAGAATGCGATCGCCATTCGTATGCATCGACCGAAATTTCCATGCCTTAAACTTGCGCCCCTCCCGACCGATGCGGGTATGACCGTAAAAAATCGGGCCAGCCGAATCGAGTTTGATGGCGATCGCGCAGGCCACAATTAAGGGCAACACTAACAGTCCGCCCAGCACTGTCAAAACATAATTCAAACAATGCTTGACCAATTTCGGACCGGGCAATAGCAACTGCTGTCGCACCTCCAACCCCAACACCCCCCCCAAATCTCTGGCAACCACCCACAAACTGGAGAATCCGAACAAGTCGGGAATGAGTAATACGTGTCGAAAGAGATGGCCGTACTGTTCGAGTAATGGCAGCAATTGCTGCCGATCGACCCCCGGCATCGCCACAATTGCATAGGTAACGTGCAGTCGCTGCACCAAGCCCGGTGCCAACTTGACTCCCCCTACCACCGGCACCCCCAGCAGTTGCCCCTGCTTTTGCGGATCGTCATCCAGCACAACGACGGGCTTGAGTCCAATATCCGGGCGCGACAGCAAGGTTTCTACCACCATCTCGCCGGTTTTGCCCGCCCCCAACACCATCACCGGAAACCCCCACCATCTTCGGGGCGCACACCAGTGACGCACAATCGCTCGCAATAAAGGCACTGCCCCTAGAGACAACACCCAAGCCATCAAAAAGACTGCCCGCGAATAAGCATTGCTGCCCGACAAAAAAGTCGCAGTCCCCAGCACCACATAAATCAGTGTCGTGGCGAGGGAAGTGCGCCGCAGTTCGTCTACGGGACTGAGAGAGACCCCTTGATAGAGCCCCATTAGGCTATAGGCAAGAGCAAACAACCCCAACAGCGGCCACATTTGCCAATACAGGGATAAGGGGTATTGACCGTTGAAGAGCCAACGCCCGACGACTGCAATGCCCGTGGCGATCGCCAAAGCGACGAGATCCGTCATCAATAAGATGCTGGCGGTTGCCACCGGTCGAGCGGAGACGACTAACTCCCGCAAAGCAGGCTGTAACGTTTGTTTGAGTTGCATACCGGGGATGTCGAACTGCCGTTCTCAACGGTTAGAGCCGCGCGATCGCTGTCTCGATCTGGGATAGCCCCCTTTCAGGCGGCGATGAGATAGGCTTCAACCTCACTAGCCTGTAGTTCACAGCAATTGTCGCATAATGGCTAGCGCCTCTAACCTGAGGCGATCGAGTTCCCAGGCAAAGGGCTCGGTTGCGCTCGACTGGAGCTGTTCCGCTCGCTGCAAATCATTCGTCGTGCCGCATGCGGCCATCCGGCATTTTGGTCTTAAAAAATCGCGCCCCTGCCAGCTTGGCCCCCGTCAAATCCGCTTCGGTCAAATCGGCTTCGACTAAAACAGCTTCTCGCAGATCGGCTTCGACAAGGCTGGCTCGCCTCAGTTTGGCTCGATACAAGATAGCCTTGTACATCTTTGCCTGATGCAGCTTCGCTTTGTAAAAATCAGTTTCCGTCAGAATGGCCTCTTCCAGGTTGGCCCGATACAGCACTGTGCCGGAGAGGTGCGCTTCCAGCAGGATCGCTTTGCGCAACTGAGCCTCATTCAAAATGGCCCAGTCTAGCTGAATGGCCACCAGTTCTGCCCCCTCTAGATTGGCGTGGCTCAAATCGATGCGACGAAAATTACGCTCCCCTCCCGCATAGAGTTTGAGCAGCTCGCTAGCCTCCATTACACCCTCCTCTCAATCGGCATATCGGAGTTAGGACAGTAGCGGAGCATAAACCTTCGAATATGCGGGCGGACAGACAAATGTTTTTCTCCCTCGATTGGGTTGAACGCTGAAGTACATCGCCAATGGGATGGTTTTGCTAAAAGTCTAATCGATTTTAAGGGCTGAGACTATCAATTGTTACCAATAAAATTTGCTTTGCACGGACAGAGCGCAAGAGATCGATCCAGATATCTTACCTTTTGTAGCATAATTTTTCGATTTTGTAGAAATTTTGTGTTTAAAACAACCTGTCTGTCGATGGGTTGTGTGGGTGCCGCGAGCTGGCACAATTTTCTCCAGCAGCGATTCTCTCAGAGCGAGCGATCGCGCCCGAGCTGCTGAGGTTGGTGTCTGCGTGGCAACGGGAAGATTAGGGAGTGGGCTGAAAGTCGCGAGTCACTGTGAGATTGAGCGGCGTATCGGATTGCACCACGATCGCTCTGGGAGCGGTAACGTTCCCGAGAACAGCCCCGACAGCGGCAGCACCTAAGACTTCTTCGGTGGCAATGGCGCGATCGCCAGTAATGGCGGACAGAATCAGGCCGATACCCGCCCCAATGGCGGCATCTTGAGCGATCGCGCCAGCAGAAGTTTGACGGGGATCGCGTTGGGGTTGAATGATGCTGCTTTGGGCGGAGAAGGGAAAGGCACGGTTGTCAATGGCGATCGAGTCGGCAAAAAATTGGGAGCCGCCAGAGACGGGGCGAAATTGACCGGTGACGATCGCCCCTGCAGGGATTGCGATATTGCCAAAGGCGTCGCGGATGTCAGTTGAAATTTGCAGGGCAACCGAGCGGGTTTCGTTGGGGTCGAGATAGAGATTGCGGCGATCGCGGTAAGCGGCACCAACGGTGTCTCCAGCTTGGAGGGCAATGGTGGCTTGTAGCGAGAAAGGCACTTCCTCGGGGGGAAGGGGTTCGGGGTTCACGGGTCGCCATTCGCCGTTGTTGGGAAATTGTGCGATGTAGGTGGGAGCTTGGGGAGCAGCAAAGGCTGCAGGGATTGAGGCGATCGCAGTGGAGAAGAGCGCAACGGTGCAGAGGAGTGGCGGGAAGTTGACAGGAAGGTGATGGCGATTCATCGATAGAGCTCTCTAAAATGAGGGGTAATTTTAGGCAAACACAAAACGCAAAGGGGGAAAACGGCTTAAAGTGACTAGTTGTATTCTACTTTGCGCAAACGTAGTTTATTTAACGCATTAATACGGAAAGGCAACAGAGCACGATGGAGTGACTCAATTGGTCATCACTCGTTGCGATCGAAGCGACAGACAATTGCTAATCGTTGCTTTTGAATAATAGAGGGCTTTAATATAGTTCTCGGTGCACAAATTTCTCTCACGACTCTGAAAGCTATACAGTTTCTATGCAGCCTTTAATGTTTGGCTAAGATTTCAAGGTTAGCTTCAGTTTTTCTATCTCGAGAGAGATATCTTTGACCTCCTCTCGCGTTGCTAAATTTACAATAAATCACACAGGAGTACTGGGAATCATGAACAGCTTCTTCGAACGGCAGCTCTTAGAGCCGATCGTTATTGATACGAGAGAAGTAGAAGTTATTTTTAAAGATATTATTGCACCCCCTGGAGAACCTGCAGTTACTATTCCCGGAGAAGATGCTCGACTTATCGTTGCGGGTATAGGCTCGATTTCTGCGGCAGATGAAGGAAATACAGCCGTTCAATCATCGGGAGAAGATGTCTCGATCGTCAATCGAGGAGAAATCTTTGGCGATTTTAATGGCATTGTTTCCACTGGGGACGAGCTAAGTCTCATTAACATTGGCACCATCTCTTCTAATAGTCGGGCAGTCGATTTAGCGGGTGGCGACGATCTGCGCATTATCAACCTTGGCAGCATCATCGGTACCGGCGATCAGCGCAATGGCACCCTTTACATTGATGGCGATGTGGACGATGCAACTGTTATCAACTCGCGCAGTGGCGTTATTGATGCTGGAGAAGGCAATACGGGTGACGGGCTTTCGGTACAAGTGGGGGAATTGGGTGAAGATGCTCTGAGCGAGGACATCGACATTATCAACTTCGGACGCATCTCCGGTCGCGGTCAGCCAGAATTCGAACCTGGAGTAGGCCGTCTGACAGCGAATGGCTCTAGTGGCGTTCGTTTCGTCAATGGATCGGGAGAAGCCGAAGCAAGCGTGACAGGTTCGCTGACCAACTCCGGCACGATTGAGTCTGAAGCGGCAGTCGGTTTCTTGGGAGGGGTCGTTATTGAAGATGGCGTTGCCTTTGATGGCACGATCGCCAACCGCCGCAGCGGAGTCATTCAAGGGGTGCAGAATGGCCTCTATCTTGGCAATGCCGAGCACGATCTGGAGATTGCCAACAGCGGTTTAATTTCCTCCGACAGTCGTGCGGTGAATTTGGATGGCGACAACGTATCGCTGATTAACAGTGGGGATATTCTCGGCACGGGCGACCAGCGCAACGGGACTGTTTATATCGACGGCACGGCTGACGATATTTCCATTACCAATCGGCGCAGTGGCGTTATCGATGCTGGAGAAGGCAACCTGGGAGATGGCATCTCGGTGCAGGTTGGGGCGGCTGCAGAGGGTGTTCTGAGTGAAAACATCAACATCTTTAACGATGGCTTGATTCAGGGCCGAGGAGATGGTCCAGAGGTATTCGCAGATGGCGCGCGGGTGGCTGCCAATGGTTCTTCTGGCGTTCGCTTCTTTAACGGATCTGGCGAGCCCGAGGCAATAGTCAGCGGCTCTCTGACCAACTCTGGCACCATTACCGCAGAAGTCAGCGTCGGCTTTTTGGGAGGTGTTGTGGTTGAAGATGGTGTCGCTTTTGAAGGCACGATTACTAACACTAGTGGCGGTTTGATTAGCGGGCCTAATAATGGTTTATATCTCGGTAATGCCGAGCATAGCTTAACCATTGACAACAAGGGCACGATTACTTCTGACAGTCGTGCGGTCAATCTGGATGGCGACAATATATCGCTCGTCAACAGTGGGGATATTCTCGGTACAGGCGACCAGCGTAATGGCACGGTCTATATTGACGGCACTGGCGACGACATTGCGATCGCTAACCTGCTGAATGGCGTCATTGATGCTGGCGCGGGCAACAGCGGTAGCGGTGTCTCAATCCAGGTTGGGGCTGCTGGCGGTCTAGGCGATGGCATCGACGATCTGGAGACATCGGCCGAGCTGATCAACAGCGGCCTCATTCAAGGGCGCGGCGATGGCAATGTCCCTGCTGGTGTACGACTGTTTGTGGGTTCTGGCTTAGAGCAAGCAACATTTGTCGGCCAAATTGTGAATGAAAGCAGCGGCCAAATTCTGTCTGAGGAAGCGGCAGGCATTCTCATTGAAACAGGCACGATCTTTGACGGCACGATTGTCAATGATGGTGAAATCAGCGGTGGCAATGGCATCGCAATCGATGCTGCAGGGGCTCTGGGATCTGTTGTTGTCATCAATAATGGCGAACTGGATGGGGAGGTTCTGCTCGGGCAAGGGGACGATATCTTCATTCAAAATTCTGAGGAAGCGGTTTCTCTGATTGACGGTGGAGACGGCACCGACACGCTCGATCTCTCCGGCCAATCTGAAGGGATTGCGATCGATCTCGACTTGAACACTCCCGTACCTGGTCCAGCCACTCAAGACGGAGCCATCCTCGACGCCCCTGGCGGTAATGTCATTACCGAAGTCATTGATTTCGAAAATGTTATCGGTACCGACTTCAACGATCTGATCTTTGGCAACAACGAGATCAACGTCCTCGAAGGGGGTAACGGCAATGATACGATTCACTCCTTTGCTGGGTCCGATACCCTCGATGGCGGAGACGGCATCGATACAGCCCTATTCACTGCTGGCGGTGGCGTGACGGTGGATCTCGATGACGATGGCAACGGGACTTCGTCGTTTGGTGACACCCTTATCAGCATTGAGAACATCAACGGCTCGGGTGCAGGCGATGACGATATCTCCGGCAACTCCAGTGCCAATGTGCTCAACGGTCAAGGGGGCAACGACACCCTCGATGGCGAAGGGGGAGCAGATACCCTCTTGGGCGGAACCGGTGACGATTTGCTGACCGGTGGCGCAGACCTCGATACCTTCCTGTTCGAAGACAGTTCGGGCAACGATATTGTTACTGACTTTACGATCGCGGACGACGTGCTGGATGTGAGTGCATTCTTTGATAGCGCAGACGCAGCTTTAGGTGCAGCGATTCAGGTGGGTAGCGACACCTTAGTTGACTTTGGCAATAGCAATTCTGCACTCTTGCTAGCTGTCAATGCCAGCGACTTGACTGCAGCCAACTTCATTGTTGCACTGACGCCATGAGTTCGAGCGAGCATGAGGTTGCATGAAAGTGGAGTGAGTTGTTTGATGCTTTGCGCTCCGAGCGATCGCCTCTGAAGCCGAAGACAATCGCAGACGAACTCTCAGAAAAATGCCGGGGTAGACCGTTTTTCTACTCGGGCATTTTTTCTCTGAAATCGTACAGCCCAACAGCCGTATTCGGCAGTTGCAGTCGATCGCGTTGTTGGCCGAGGCGATCGAGATCGGCAAACCAAAATACCTGTTGTTCGGGCTCGATGCTGCTGGCGATCGCCCACAGGCGAGATTCTCCCTGCAACTGGGCTAAAGAGTCGATATATTGCTCTCTCGCTGCCGCTCGATCGGCAGTTTTGGGGATGGCTGCGGAACCGAAGATGGCTCGTTCGGAGGTCAGTTCGTAGCGGGGAGCGTAATAAAGGAAGGATTGCTTGGCTTTGGGAAACACGTAGAAGCGATCGCCCGGTTGTGCGCGATCGCGAATGTATTCGATTATTGGCCTGAGATGTTCGATCGCCAGGGGGGATGGGTCGGCCATCAAGCGGATCGAGCGGAGGCTGGGGGGAATGAGTAGGATGGCGGCGATCGCAATGCCGCAGAATTTAATCGGCTGGCGATATCGCCATGTTGTTTGGGCGATCGCCACAATGCCTGTCGATAAAATCAAAATGGCGTAGGGCACTAGAAAGAGGACGAGTCGTTCTCGGAAGGGATATTGGTGCAGGTAGGCTGCCACTAAGGCGATCGCGATTGGGGAGAGCAATACCAAAAATTGAAAGCGATCGCGGCGGTAGTAAGCCACACATCCGCAAACAAAGGCAAATAAAGCAACGCCATCGGCAATGCAGAGAAAACCCATCGGTCGATAGAAGAAGCGGGCGATCGCATCCAAAAGCCAGACAATATCCACAAGCGAATCGGGGTATCTCGATGCCCAAGAAGACGTGAGAGCATCGTTCCCCTTAGCAGGATAAATACTCGATAGATAGAGCAGGATGAAACTCGCAATCCAGGTGCAGTAAACGGGAATTCGGTTGAGAATCAGTGCTTTGAGTTTTTGAATGGAAGTGCTACACCAAGCGACTAGCTCTGCTGCGGCGAGGATAAAAATGGCAGGATAGGATGTCCAAATACTGCAGGCCCCGATCGCCGATAGGATAGCAATTTGCCAATAGTTCCAAAGGCGCGATCGCCAAGCGAAGAGAATGGAAAAGAGCAGCAGCGAGACGAACAAATCGATACTGTAGGGCTTCAGTTCTGTGGAAAAGTAGACGGTATATTTGAGGGTGGCGAACAGGGCGATCGCTACTGTCGCGGAAGCCCCGGACAAAAACTGATAGGTCAGACGATAAAACAAGCACAGCGCAGCAATGCCAGCCAAGAGCGGATAGAGCCTCAAAACCGCCTCGGAATTCCCCAACAGTTGCACGCAAAACTTTTCTATCCACAAAAACAGAGGGGGTGCCGCTTGATTGAAATCCAGCGGCCCCAACAGTTCGGCATAGGAGCGATTGACAATGTTGAGGGCAGTGTTGACTTCGTCCAGCCACAGGGAGCGATTGTCTAGATAGAGCACCAGCCGGATGGCAATGCCAAACAGGAGAAAGGCGATCGACAGGCGTTTGAATCGATCCGCGTTCTGCCGAGCGCCGGACTTCTCTAACACAATTTCCGGAGAGGCCAAGTCTGAGTTACCCAATCGACGAACCGGTCTAGAGTGCTTTTCTACAGCCGCAAGCGAGAGCTGCCAGTTCCCCAATACCGGCATCGCGCCGAGGAGGGATCGCCTCAACATTATCAATCGCGAGCCGTATCATCGAATCATACGCCAGCGAAAACCGGTTACCGACCAGAAGTGTGCTCGATCCGCTCTGCAATCCAAACCTTGATAATAGACTGGCGAGTAACCCCTAAGCGGCTTGCTTCGCGGTCGAGGGTTTCTATCATCCAAATTGGAAAATCAACATTGACCCGCTTCTGCTGGTGGCCGGGGCGCTTCATCTGAGATAGATTCAGATCGTCAATGATGTCTTCCTCGCCTTTGTCAAATTTTTTGTCAAAATCTGCTGCCTTCATACAGTTCTACCTCACGCTTACGAGCCCGCCGTACCGAAATAATTCTGATGTTCTCCTCACGATAAGTAACGACCGCTGTCCATATCTTGGCTCCGATCCTGCCGAAGATGGCGGAATGATAGCACCGCTCTTCACTTGCAAGCGCGATCTGTTGCTTCCCCCAATACCGACCTCGCGCCAGGGGCAGCCCCCACATTATCGATCGCCAGCTGCCTCCGTGCCGGTACCGGGAATCTGTCGCAGCCCCCAACGGGCGATCGCCTTCAGAACTGGACGGAAACTTTCCCCCTTCTCCGTCAAGCAATAATTCATCCGGCGCGAATGACTGCTATAGGGCTGCTTCTCCACTAAACCCGCCTGCTCCAGCAGCTTGAGGCGATTGCTCAAAATATTGCTGGAAATGCCTTCTGGCGATTGCAGAAACTCCTCAAACCGCTGTTTTCCCAAGGCCATATCCCGAATCACCAGCAGCGTCCAGCGATCGCCAATTAAATCCAACGTGCATGCGATCGGACAATCCGAGCGTCGCTCAGTCATCGGTCATCTCCATGAGCTCCATCTCAATCGGAACCGTCCGAATCTCTCCAGTCATCCTTCAGCTTCTCAGCAATTACTTGCATTTTACAAGTGAGTCTGTCACCCTAACTTCTAAGTTGCAATTTACAAGTCAATACGAGAACTGGACTGAATCCATGTCTGAACCCTTACTTCCTTCAATTGGCGGCGAGAACTTTGCGGCGGTCAACCTCGGTCCGTTTGCAGCGCTCGACCGATTTACCTTTGAGCCTGAAGGCAAGCCCTCCTTAGAGGGGAAAGTGTTTCTCAAGCAGGTACTCGCTCTGACGGGAGCAGAAATTTCGCTGAACAAGCTGCCTCCCCGCCGGTCGATGCACTTCTATCACAAGCACCATCACAACGAAGAGATTTATATCTTTCTCGGCGGTCGGGGGGAATTTCAGGTGGACAATCGAGTCTTTGAGGTATCGGAAGGGACTGTCGTGCGGGTGGATTGTGCAGCGGAGCGCTGTATGCGCAGTACGTCGGACGAGGGACTGTATTTTGCCACCATTCAGGTGCGGACAGGGACGTTTGAAGGGGATACGATTCAGGATGGCATTGGGGTTTCCGAGCGGGTGAGATGGGTGGGCAAGCAGTGGTTGGAATGGGGGGATGTTGGCACGAGTTAGAGGCGATCTGCGAACGATACTTGACAGTTTTCCCGACGGTGCCGAATCTGAAATGAATACACCGCTCTCCACTGCCAATTCAATGACTGCATTCGACTGGACTGACCTACGCGATCGCCTGCGCGGCACGAGTGTTTACCTGGTGGGCATGATGGGGGCGGGCAAAAGCACGTTGGGTCGACTGCTGGCCAAAGAACTGGGCTACGGCTTCGTCGATACCGATGCCGCGATCGAAAAAGTGGCGGGCAAATCCATTCCCGATATCTTTGCTGAATCGCAAGAAGCAGGCTTTCGCGCACTCGAATCGCAGGTTTTAGCGGAGCTCTCGCAATTTCCCCGCCTAGTGGTGGCAACAGGGGGCGGCATTGTGGTGCGCAAGCGCAATTGGGGGGAGCTGCGCAATGGCTTAGTGGTGTGGCTGGACGTTCCGGCAGAGGTATTGCACCAGCGGTTGGCGGCAGACGACACCCCCCGACCGCTATTGGAAACGCCCGATCCGGTGGCCACACTGAATGCATTACTGGAGCAACGGCGATCGCTCTATGCCCAAGCCGATGTCTGCATCCGCAGCGATCGCCAGTCTCCGGTCGAACTCTTGCCCCAACTGGGCTATCAAATCCTCCAAACCCTACAACTCAACCCCCCTGAATCCGCTAAGAGCCGTTCAACCGATCCTTGAGTTCCTCATACCGCTGCCGATACTCCGGCTGCGACGGATCGAGCAACACTGCCACCTCCAAACTTTGCAATGCTCCCTGCAGATCGCCACTTTCCAACAGCCGCAACCCATTCGTAAACTTCTGCTGTGCCCGCCCCTGAAAAACCTCAATATTTTCAGCATAGATGGCGGGATAGTTTGCCCGAATGAACTGGGCTTCCAATTCAGAGGTGCGATTGCCGGGGGAGGCTCGAAATCGCCGCAACGCAATCCAGCCCTCGATCTCTTCAAAAAACCGCAAATTGCTACTGCTATCCAACTGCAACTGCACGGCTTCATCTGCCTCTAAGGCAGTCGACAGATAGTTTGCCAGCCATTGCACGGTTTGACCTAGGCGGCGCGCCCGCGCATATTGTCGCTCTTCGATAAATTGTTTGGCGGCGTCGATCGGAACTGCGCTTTGCAACTCAAACGCTAATTCTCGCTGTTCCTGTGCCAACTGCACGCCCAAGGTCTGTTTTGCTGCCTGCGAGGTCAAGCGATCGCGCAACTGATTGGCCTGCCGCAGCGCATCGCCAATCGGCGTTAAGTCATCTCCCGTCAGGGCTGTATCCAATCGCCGCACGACAGCGTCCACCTGTCGCAGCTCGGCAAAATCCAATGCCACGCGCACGGTTGCCCCAATTGAAAGAGCGATCGCCCCTAATGTCAGTACGATCCGAGCGACTTGGCGGGGTTGGGAGGGCCACAAGCGCAGGTGCTGCATCGCATCCGGTTGCAAAAAAGTTGTATCGATAAGCTAAGCTTAGCCCTGTCTCGCTATCCTCGCGAGCGATCGCCCCTCGCAGGATCTCTGCCATTCCTCCCATCCATTGATTGCCACTATGCTAGCCATCCAAGACACCGCCTACGGTCTCGTGCCCATTTGTGCCACCCCCGACGGCCTGCGCTATCTGCTGATTTTGCACAACAAAGGCCACTGGGGCTTTCCGAAAGGCCATAAAGACGAAGGAGAGAGCGATCTGGAAACCGCCTGCCGCGAGTTTCGCGAAGAAGTTGGAATTGACGTTTACGAGATCTTGAGCGAAAAGGTGTCTTTCTCGGAGACCTACCGGTTTGTCAGCAAATCGGGGAATGAAGTGCATAAAACGGTGAAATACTTTTTGGCCCGCATTCCCATCGGACCCGAGGGAGCGCTACCCAACGTCACTATTCAGCCCGAGGAGCTAGCCGACTCTCGCTGGTGTCTGTTTGAGGAGGCAGAGGCATTGATTAGCTTCGATGCAGCAAGGGGGGTACTGCAAGACTGTCAGCGCTATTTGCAGGACAATCCGCTAGAGCTCAAAACGGCGTGATCGCCCGCAGCAGCTTGCGTAGTTTGAGCAGTAGGATCAAGCGCTGCAGTTTGGGGGAAACGCGGGGCCGCGTGGCTTGAGCCTCAATTAGGGTTGCCCGCAGCTCTTCGTATTCACTCGGGGACAAGGCCGTATTGTCGAGGGGCGATCGCCCCCCCCAGATGGGCTGGTTGCGCAACACCTCTTCGGGGATGTCGTCGGGGGGAGGCAGGGCTCTGGCGATGCCCGTCCAGACGCAGGTCATGGCGATCGCCACTGCAGGCAACAGTAGTTTGGGAATGGGACGGCGATCGCGTTGCATAGCAGAATCCTCGCTCTAGCACTAGTGTATAGCTGGATTTGGATGCCAATTATACTCTGGAAACTGCTCTATGACAGCGAAAAAATTGGGCAGCTTATGAAAAGCTGCCCATCAGAATTTAAGATCGGGATTGCGCCTAGCGAAACCCTCCTTTGATTAAACATCTCTTATGCCTGCCCCCTCAAACTGGATTACGGTTGCCGAATCAAATTTCGATCATGAGCGGGAAGCGCTTGAGTTTGTGCGTAGCCAGTTTCCGAGCCATGAGCCCTATCGAGCCTGGTCCAATTTTGAATTTATTGCGTCCGATGGCAGCATCAATGAGGTGGACCTATTGGTCTTTACACCTCAGGGATTTTTTTTGATTGAGATCAAGAGTTGGCCGGGGAAGCTTTCTGGGGATGCGGGTACCTGGATTTTGGAAAGGCTAGATGGGAGGCGTCGCACCTACGATAATCCGATCAAACTGACAAATCTGAAAGCTAAACGGTTGAAGTCTTTGTTAGGACGGCAACGCGCATTTAAGGGCAGAAAAGGGTTACCTTTTATTGAACCATTGGTGTTTCTATCGTCAGATCGATTAACGCTAAGTTTACCGGTTGAATCACGTCATGGAGTTTGCTTGAAGGATCGCCCCAGAGAAGGAAAAAAACCGGCTCGAACTGGTATTATGTCGGCGATTATGCGGCGAGAATGTCAGGGCTTAAGACCGCTGAGAGATACCTATAGCCGCCCGATTGCCAAGCTGATCGGTCAGGCGATGGAGCAGGCGGGGATTCGTCCATCCCAGAAATTGCGGCAGGTTAGCGACTATGTGCTGGAGAAAATTATTGATAGTGGACCCGGGTATCAAGATTGGTCGGCAACCCACACACAAATAGAGAAAACGAAACGACGAATTCGATTTTATCTGGTGCGGCGCGAGGCGTCTGCAGATGATAAGGCGATGATTGAACGGGCGGCGAAGCGGGAATTTCAGTTGCTGGAGTCGTTGCAGCATCCAGGCATTTTACGGGCCTACGGTTTGAGTGAGCACGAGCTGGGACCAGCACTGGTACTGGAACATGACCCTACGGCAATTCGCTTAGACCATTACCTGGCGCAACGGCAAGAGCCTTTGGGTATTGATGTGCAGCTAGATCTGATGCGTCAGATTGCTGAGGCCATGCGGTTCGCCCATGAGCAGCGGGTGATTCACCGGGGGATAAATCCTAGAAGCATTTTGGTCAGAGAGTCTCGGGCGGGCTACCCCAAGACTCAGATTATCAACTGGCAACTGGGCTATCGGGCGGGATCGGCCTCGATGGGGGCAAGTCATGAAGTCACGGCGACAGACCATGTGGATCGGCTGGTGGAGGATGTGAATACGGCCTATTTGGCACCAGAAGCCCTGAATGATGCGGACTTTATTGGCGAGCATCTGGATATTTTTTCCCTAGGGGCGATCGCCTTTTACTTATTCTCGGGTCTGCCGCCAGCCGCCAATGGCTTAGAGCTGAGCCAAAAACTGCGAGAAACCAACGGCTTACAAATTAGTTCGGTGTTGAATGGTGCGCCGGAAAGTTTGCAGCATTTGATTTTGGATAGCACCCATCCGAATGTGGACTACCGGACAGAGACGGTGGCTGATTTCCTGGCGAAGTTAGATGAGGTGGAGGAAGCCCTGACTGAGCCAGAGAATTCTTTAGTAAACAACCCGAATGATGCACGGCAGGGGGATGTTCTGGCTGGTCATTTTAAGGTGCTGAAACGGTTAGGCCAGGGGGCCTGCTCGGTGGGCTTCTTGGTTACTAAGGATGGCAAAGAAAACGTTCTGAAGGTGGCCAATGACCCAGAGCATAATGGGCGGATTCAGGATGAGGCGGAAGTGTTGGCTCAGTTACGGCACTCTCACATTGTAGATTTTGAACACAGGGTGGAAGTCGGGAATCGGCTAGGGATTTTAATGCAACCGGTACTGGTGGAGCGCGACAAGTACCGAATTGAGACCCTGGGACAACGCTTGCGCAAGGAAGGCCCCCTGCGGATCGATCTGCTCCAGCGGTTTGGCGAAGACCTGTTAGATGTGGTGAAATTTTTAGACGAGCAGGGTATCAGTCACCGAGATATTAAACCGGACAATATTGCCATTGGACAGGTGGGGCGCGGAGATAAGCTGCACCTGGTACTGTTTGACTTTTCCCTGTCTCGTGCTCCTAGAGACAATATCAAGGCAGGCACCCCAGGTTATCTAGACCCGCTGTTGATTTTGCGGCAGCCACCCCAATGGGACTCTTACGGAGAACGGTATGCGGCGGCGGTGACCCTCTACGAAATGACCACGGGGACGCTGCCAGTGTGGGGCGATGGGGTCACCGATCCGTCTTTTGTGGAGGGTGAGATTACGCTGGAGCCAGAGCGGTTTGAGGCAACCCTGCGGGAGCGACTGACAGCGTTTTTTGAAACTGCCTTTAGGCGCAAAATCGAGGAGCGGTTTGACAATGCTGAGGAAATGCTACGAGCTTGGCGACAATGCTTTGAAGGGATTGAAGAACCTGGGGCGTTGCTGGAAACAGAGGATGAATCGGCCCTAAAGACATTGTTGGCAGGAGCAACCTTTGACACCCCGATTTTAGAGCTAGCACTAGGCACCCGCTCGACCAATGCTCTGGATCTGGCCAATATTTTAACGGTGAAGGATTTGCTGAAAACGCCGCCTCGCAAATTGCAGCGGCTCCGGGGGGTAGGCCATAAAACCCGCCGGGAAATTTTGGCGGTGACCAGGGTGCTGCGGGCAGAGTTGGGTACCCCAACTCTGAGCGATCTGGGTAGCGACACGGCAGAAGCTGACTTAGCAGCTCAGGAAGCTTCGGGTAGCCTCAGTGTCGATCGGTTAGTCCAGCAAATTGCCAAGCCTAGTAGTAAGGATGGAGCGTCGGCCCAACGGACTTTGGAGGCCCTGTTGGGACTCAATGACACGTTTGATGACTGGCCCAGCCAGACGGATATGGGCCGATCGCGGGGACGCATTGGCCAGTTGACCAGCAAGTTTCAAAAGCGGTGGTCAAAGATGCCAGCGGTGACCCAACTACGAAACGATGTGCTGGATATTCTGAAGCAGGCCGGAAGAGTCATGACGGCTGGGGAAGTTGCGCTGGCTTTGCTGATTGCCCGAGGGTCTTTGACGGACGATCCCCAGTTGCGGACGCGGCAAGCGATGGCTCTGCTGCGGGCTGCAGTCGAAGTAGAACGCTGTATGGTTAACCCGCGATTTGTGGTGCAGCGAGGGGGGAAAAGTATTGTGGTGGCGGTAGATGTGGACTGGGCGACCTATGGCAGTAAGCTCGGCGAAGAGGCGGATCGGTTGGCCCAAGAAGATCCGCTGGTTTCTCCAGATCGGGCCATTCAAGCATTACAGGAGATTGCTCCACCAGCCGAGGCTACCCCCTTACCCGAGCGACGCTTGTTGCAACTAGCGGCAGCGGCTTCTCAGGGGGCGGCGCTATCGAGTCGTCAGGAGTTATATCCCAGGGATATGGAGGCTGAGCGGGCCTTACGGCTATCTCAGGGGGCGTTGTATGGGGTGCCGTCATTGACGGTGCAGCAGGTGAAGGCTCGCGTTAGTGGCCGCTACCCGGAGGCCGCTAAATTACCCGAACGGCCAGATCTGGATGGGCTCTTGCAGCAGTTTATCCCTGCCCTGACCTGGGATGCTAGGGCGGGGTGTTATGTGAACCGAGCTAGGGAACATCTGTCTCTGAGTAGCAGCACCAGTTTTGCTCGGCTGCCTACTGGTGCTTTTTCTGAGGATGGGCAGGAGATGACACCGGAGGAAGCTGATGCCCGATTGCTGGAGGATAGACTCAAGCGGGGAATTAAGGAGGGCTCGTTCCTGGCGTTGTTGGTCAACCCCAAGTGCTATCAGCGGGCTCAGCAGGAGCTATGCGATCGCTTCCCGGTGCAGTTGGTGGACTATGAAGCATTGTTTCTTGACGCCTTGAAGCGGGTGGCGGATCGGGCCAAGGTGAAGTGGGATCTGGTGTTGCAGGCGGATGCCAATCCGAATGAAGGGGATTGGGACAAGCTAATGCTATTGGTGAGGAGGGCGATGCCTTTGGTGGAGGCGGAACTGCTGAAGGCAACCCAGACGATTGTGCTGATCTATCCGGGGTTGTTGGCGCGGTATGACCAGATGACGTTGCTGGAGCGGCTGCGGGAGAAGGTGGGCCGGGAGGATGGCATACCGGGGGTGTGGTTGCTGTTGCCCAATCAGCAGCAGGCCACGATTGATGGCAAGGCTGTGCCGTTGTTGAGTCCGGGGCAGCGGGCAAAGATTACGGATGAGTGGTTAGAGAATCGCCATCGGGCAAAGATTTAAGGGGATAACATCATGGTCGATCGCGGACTGTTGCTGAGTGGCTTGCAAAGGGTTGTGTCACTGCTAGAAAAGGATTTAGCAGAGCGGAGTGACTTAGCGGAGGTGCCGGAGGTCGGTGAAACTCTGAGGGTGGAGTATGACAGGGCACAGAGGGCTGAGCGGACTGCGCTGAGCTATGGGCAGTGGCGTGCGGATTATGCCACTCAAGTGGCGGTGGCCTGGGTGTTGGGGGCGGTGTTTGCTCGGTTTTTGGAAGATAACGGCTTGGTGGAGTCACCTCGACTGGCTGGACCTGGCGACGGTTTGCAACGGGCTCGGGACGAGCATGAGCTGTACTTTCGGGCACATCCGACGGAGACGGATCGGGACTATCTGCTGGCGGTGTTTCGGGAGCTGGGTCGGTTGCCGGGGATGGGGGCAATTTTTCTGGATCGTAACCCGCTGTTTGAGTTGCCTAACTGGTTGAGTGGGGATGCGGCTGGGGTATTGCTACGGTTTTTTCAGACGATTGATTCAGCAACGGGCACTCTGGTTCATGATTTCACTGACTCGGCTTGGGATACGCGGTTTTTAGGGGATTTGTATCAGGACTTGTCGAAGGCGGCGCGGAAGAAGTATGCGCTGTTGCAGACGCCAATTTTTGTGGAGGAGTTTATTCTAGATCGCACTCTGGACCCAGCCATTGAGGAGTTTGGGTTGCAGGATTTTCGCACGATCGACCCGGCTTGTGGGAGTGGTCACTTTTTGTTGGGGGCGTTTGAGCGGATTTTGGATCGGTGGCAAAGGAAAGAGCCTGGGACTTATGTGCGGGCGTTGGCGCAGCGGGCGTTGGATGCTGTGCATGGGGTGGATGTGAATCCTTATGCGATCGCCATTGCTCGGTTTCGGTTGTTGTTGGCGGCGATGAGGGCGAGTGGAATTACGAAGCTGAAGAATGCGCCGGGGTTTAAGTTTAATTTAGCTTGCGGGGATTCGTTGTTGCATGGGGAGGGGAGTCAGTTGGTGCTGGGGGATTGGGCACCGATGTCGCATCATTTTCAGACGGAGGATATTGCGGCGCTGAATGGGATTTTGCGAGGGGAATATTACCATGCAGTGGTGGCCAATCCGCCGTATATTGTGCCGAGGGATAAGGCATTAAATGCGGCCTATCGGGAGCGGTATGAGGCTTGCCATCGTCAGTACTCACTGGCTGTGCCGTTTATGGAGCGGATTTTTGGTTTGGCGGTGAAGGGTGGGTTTACGGGGCAGATTACGGCGAACTCGTTTATGAAACGAGAGTTTGGTAAGAAGTTGATTGAGACATTTTTTCCTAAGGTGGATTTGACCCATGTGATTGATACGAGTGGGGCTTATATTCCAGGGCATGGGACACCAACTGTAATTTTGTTTGGGCGGAATCGGGCTCCGGTGGCGAGTGTGATTCGCACGGTGATGGGAATACGGGGGGAGCCGAGTACACCGGAGGATGCGGCGCAGGGGTTAGTGTGGTCTGCGATTACTGAGCAAGTAGATGTAGAGGGTTCGGAGAGTGAGTTTGTGAGTGTGGCAGATTCGCAGCGGGAGTTGTTTCATAAGCACCCGTGGAGTATTGGAGGTGGAGGAGCAACTGAGTTAAAAACTGCCATTGAGAAATTAAACATCAAAAGACTAAAAGATGTGATTGAGACTATATGTTCTTTATGCCTCACTCGTGCTGATGACACTTACTTGATGCCGAATGGCGTACTTCCTCGACGAGGAATTAAACCTGAGCATCAATTAGTAATGATTCAAGGTGAGCACGTCCGAGACTGGGGCATCTATGAACCAGAGCATGTCTTATTTCCATACAATGAGGAATTGAAGCCTGTATCTGAAGAAGATGGTCTAGCCGTTCATCATTTCCTGTGGCCTCATAAGGAAAATCTCTGGAGAAGACGTGAACTTGGTGGGGATCATCGAGAATTGAATCGAACTTGGTGGGAGTGGAATCGTTTTCTAACTCATCGGTTTAGAAATCCAAGATCGATCGCATTTGCCTTTGTCGCTACCCACAACCACTTCGTCCTAGATCGCGGTGGCAAAGTCTTCAAGCAATCAGCGCCTGTGATCAAGCTGCCGGAGGGGGCTACTGAGGATGAGCATTTGGGGTTGTTGGGGTTGCTCAATAGTGCGATCGGCTGCTTTTGGATGCAGCAGGTCTTTCATAATAAAGGTGGACCTGGTGGCGCATCCTCTAAAGATGAAAAATGGCATGATTTCTATGAATTTGATGGAACAAAACTAAAACAGTTTCCTATTCCTAAGCAATATTCTTTAAGGATATCAAGTCAAATAAATGAACTTGCAGGTCTTCTTGATTGTTATACTCCTGCTCAAGCCTTAGGCTTGTATAGTAAGCATAAGGATCTATTGAAGGATTATCGAGAAAAAAGAATTCTCATACTCCAGAAGATGATTTCACTCCAAGAGGAACTGGATTGGGAAAGCTATCAGTCATATGGACTATTGCAAGAATCGCCCACTAGTCGATCAGAACCACCTCCAATTGATATTGGACAAAGAGCCTTTGAAATTGTTATGGCTCGACAAATGCGAGATGGAAAATTACAAACTAAATGGTTTGAGCGACTAAATGCGGTATCAATTATAGAGCTGCCAATTGATTGGCCTGAGAGCTATAAAAAAGTTGTTCAGGAGCGTATCAGTCTCATTGAGAAAAACAAGAATATTCGGCTAATCGAACAAACAAATTATAAGCGCCGCTGGAACACCGAACCCTGGGACTCCCAACTCGAAAGAGCCCTCCAAACCTGGCTTCTCAATCGCATCGAAAGCTACTTCGACTTCGATGGCCGCATGAACGATGACGGCATCCCCACCGCCAAACTCCCCGATCCCACCCTCATCTCCACCGCCAAACTCGCCGACATCACCCGCCAAGACCCCGACCTCCTGCAAGTCGGCGAACTCTACCGCAACGACCCCGCCTTCAACCTCCAAAAACTCATCGACGAACTCATCGACAAACAAACCGTCCCCCTCCTCCCCATCCTGCGCTACAAAGACTCCGGCCTGCGCAAACGCCAAGACTGGCAACACACCTGGGCACTGCAACGCCAAGAAGACACGATCGACGCCCGCACCCACCTGTCCAAAAACGACCCCAACCACCTCGACAGCACCGCCGCCAAACGCCAAAAAGAGCAAGACATCGGCACCATCCCCGTCCCTCCCAAATACGCCACCAAAGACTTCACCAAAACCCACTACTGGAAACTGCGCGGCAAACTCGACGTCCCCAAAGAACGCTGGGTCAGCTTCCCCCACTGCGAAGGCCCCGACAGTTTCCCCGTCATCGCCTGGGCAGGCTATAACCACCTTCAACTCACCCAGGCCATCAGCATTTACTACATCGAAGTCAAAGAAAACTTCGGTGGTCGCGACGACCCGCGCCTACTCCCCCTGCTCAGCTGCCTGCTCGAACTGCTACCCTGGCTCAAACAATGGCACAACGACCTAGACCCCACCTATAACCTCAAAATGGGCGACTACTACGAAGGCTTCATCCAAGACGAAGCCCGCCAAATGGACAAAACCCTAGATGAGCTCCGCGCCTGGAAGCCACCTAAAACCCAAGGCAAACAGAAGCGTAAAAGACAAAAGTAATTCTGCTCCACAATGGAAAATAAAATCGACCCCTATGGACCCCCTGGAAACCCTCAAAACCCAACTCACTCAACTGAAGCCAACCCTTCAGAAGGACTACCATATTAGCCAGCTCGGTATTTTTGGCTCCTATGTACGGGGCGAGCAAACCGACGACAGCGATGTCGATGTCTTAGTCGAATTCGATCCCAACTTTCGATTTGGGCTATTTACCTTCTGCCATCTCGAAAACCAACTCAGCGATACCCTCGGCAAAAAAGTCGATCTAGTGATGAAAGATGCCCTCAAAGCCAACATCGGCCAAAGGATTTTGCAGGAGGTTATCTATCTATGACTAGACGAGATAGTCGCGACTATCTGCAAGATATCTTGACGCATATTGCCGCAGCCGAACGATTCGTAGACGGTATGGCCTTCGACGAATTTGAAGCCGATGAAAAAACCATCTTTGCACTCACCCGCGCCATTGAAGTCATCGGCGAGGCCACCAAGAAGCTTCCGACCTCCCTCACAGAGCCGTACCCAGACATTCCCTGGAAAGGCATCACTGGTATGCGAGATAAGCTAATCCATGCCTACTTCGGCGTCAAGCTAGACGTCCTATGGACCACCTGCCAGCAAGATTTACAACGACTAAAACCTATCATTCAGGCCATGCTCAACCAGGCAGAAAACGACGCTCAGGAGTCAGACAAATCATGACATTAGAGCCATTCATTCAAAACGTTCAACCCTTGAGCCGTACCGAAAAACTACTGCCGATGCAAGTGTTAGTCAATCAACCGCTTGCGGAGGAAAGCATTGCCCAGTCCCCAGAAGAATACCTGACACAGCAGGATATCAATAAGCCAGAACAGAGTCCATAGACTTACATCACCTTTTATCCTAAACGACTAGCTGTAGCCCTCCCATGACACTCATCAAAGACCTGATCGACATTCCCGAGCGCGTCCAAAAAGGCGACTTCGTTCTCAAACTCACCGAAGGCGTCATCCACCCCGAAGCCACCTTGCGGGACTACGTCGTCACCCCCGAACTCAAAGACTGCTTCGATAACGCCCTCAGCTTTATTCAAAGCGCCATCCAAAGCAACAGCAGCAAAGCTAGCTACCTCCACGGCAGCTTCGGCAGCGGTAAAAGCCACTTCATGGCCGTCCTCAACCTAATCTTAAAAGGCATTCCCGAAGCCAAAAGCATCAGAGAACTAGCCCCGGCTATTACCAAACACAACGACTGGATTACCGGCAAGAAATTCCTACTGGTGTCCTACCACGCGATCGGTGCCCGCGATATGGAGTCGTGCATCCTGGGTGGCTATGTAGACTTCATTCGCCGCAACCATCCCGATGCCCCTATCCCCGGCGTCTATCTGGCCGAAGGGCTCTTTCGGGATGCCCAAAACCTGCGGGTAAGCATTGGCGACGAAGCCTTCTTCAGCCAACTTAACGAAGGGTCCAGTAGCGACAGCGGCTGGGGGGAGTTAACCGATGGCTGGAATGCCGATCGCTTTGAATCTGCCACGATCGCGGGTCCTGGCGATGAAGAACGGTCTCAACTCATCAGTGCCCTAGTCAAGCAATTCTTTAGCTCCTACGACGTACAAGCCGGTGCCCAGGGCGAAGCCTTTGTCTCCCTCGATCGGGGATTATCGGTCATTAGCAAACATGCCAAAGCCCTTGGCTACGATGCCTTAATCCTGTTTCTGGATGAACTCATCCTCTGGCTGGCCAGCCGCGCTACCGACCTGGCATTCATTCACCAGGAAGGCCAAAAACTCTCCAAACTGGTTGAAGCCCAGCTAGCCGATCGCCCCATCCCCATCATCAGCTTTGTAGCCCGTCAGCGCGACCTCAGCGAACTGATCGGCGACTCTATCCCCGGTGCCGAAAAGCTTAACTTTAGCGATGCCCTCAAACATTGGGAAGGCCGCTTCCATCGCATCACCTTGGAAGACCGTAACCTGCCTGCGATCGCCGAAAAACGAGTCCTCAAATGCAAAAGCAAAGCGGCCCGCGAAGAACTCGATGCCGCCTTCGCACAAACTGCTAAGGTGCGCGAATCGGTGATGAATACCCTGCTTACCAGCACAGGCGATCGGGAAATGTTCCGCAAGGTGTATCCCTTCAGCCCCGCCCTGGTGCAGACCCTAATTGCCGTCTCCAGTGTGCTGCAACGAGAACGCACCGCCCTAAAGGTGATGATGCAGCTCCTAGTCGATCGTCGCGAGAACTTAGCCGTTGGCGATATCGTCCCGGTAGGCGACTTGTTTGACGTGGTGGCCCACGGTGACGAAGCCTTTAGTCCCGAAATGGCGATTCACTTTAACAACGCCAAACGGCTCTATCAGCAAAAGCTACTGCCCGAGCTAGAGAAAACCCACGGTCGTCTGGAAAACCTTGAAAAACTGCCCCTCAACGCTCCTAAATGGCTCGCCTTTCGCAATGACGATCGCCTGGTGAAAACCCTCCTGCTGTCAGCCCTAGTCCCTGAAGTAGAGTCCCTACGAGGGCTCAACGCCGAACGGCTGGCCAACCTCAACCACGGTACGATTAAATCCCCCATTCCCGGACGAGAAAGCCATGAAGTGCTGCGACGTTGCCAAAGCTGGGCTGCCAGCATCGGCGAGATTCGCATTGGCGAAGAACTGTCTAACCCCAGCATTTCGGTGCAGCTTTCTGGGGTAGATACCGACACCATCCTCAAGCAAGCCGAACGGGAAGATAATCGAGGCAACCGCGTGCGCCTGGTTCGAGACCTGGTCTATGCCCAGCTCAACATTCAGGGAGAATCTCAGTTCGAGCAATACCACGAGTTCACCTGGAAACATACCAAGCGCTCCTGTGTGGCGATCTTTGGCAATATTCGGGAACTGCCCGAAGCCTCTCTAGAAAACCTGGACGAATGCTGGAAGATCGTCATCGACTATCCCTTTGATGAACCAACCTTTTCCCCCAAGGATGACCGCCAAAAGTGTGAATCCTTCAAAGAGAGCCATCCCGAAGGAGCCAAAACCCTCTGCTGGATTCCCTCATTCTTTAGCGAAGATGCCCAGAAAGATCTCGGTACCCTGTTGATTCTGGAATATGTGCTCGCGGGGGAACGGTTCTCAGGATATGCCAACCATCTCTCTCCCCAGGATCGACAAACCGCTAAATCCCTGCTTGCAAACCAGCGCAGTGTACTGCGACAGCGGGTCAAGAACCACCTGGATGCTGCCTATGGCATTAGCAAAGTTCATGAGTCTTTAGATACTTCCGCCAGTCTGGAATTGCATGAGCAGTTTGTCTCTTTACAGGTAGGGTTCGACCTGCAACCCCCAATGGCAGCTAACCTAGCCGCTGGCATGCACCATCTGCTAAAGCAGGCCCTCACCCACGAGTTCCCAGCAGCACCGGACTTTGAAGCAGATGTTAAGACCAGCAACCTACAAAAGATTTACCCGTACTTGATTCAGGCTGCTCAAACCGCCGATGGTCGTGTGGAGGTCGATCGGCCAGTGCGTCCCCTGCTACGCCAGATCGCCAATCCTCTGATGCTCGGTGAAATGGGCACCGACGCCACCCATTTTGTGCTGGGGCAGCATTGGAAGCATCACTTTACGAAAAAGATCGCTGAATTAGGGGGCATTCCACAAGTGAGCCAGCTTCGCCAGTGGATGGACCAACCCAAACCCATGGGCCTTGCCAAGGAGTTGCAAAACCTGGTGATTCTCACCTATGCAGAGCAAACCGGACGCAGCTTTTTCCGCCACAATACCCCTATAGATGTCACCCTCAAAGAGATTCTCAACGACTGCGAACTGCGGGAGCAAAAGCTCCCGGACGAGGCCGATTGGACCGTTGCTATCCAACGGGCAAAGGAGATCTTTGGCATCTCTGTCGCCACCTTGCGCAAGGCCAGTACAGTCTCTGAGCTAGAGACTAAAGTGCAAGCTAAGTCCGCAGCTGCTTTGGACAATTGTCAGGGCTATGTGCAAGCCTTGCAAGATAGTCTGGATACCCTAAATTTCGATAAGACCTGTGACCGAATGTCCACCGCGAATACCACCCTAGCGATGCTGGAACGTCTTCATGCAGCAAAGCCTGAGGATGTGATAGAGGCGTTGGCCGAAGCGGCGATCGCCACTTCGGCATCCGCTATGGCTGAATGTCTGAAAAAAGCCGCCACCCTCACCGGCACCTTAGAGAGCGTAAGCTGGGATATTTTCCAAGGCATTGACGCCCTCACGGACGAGCGTCAGACTCAAGCGCAAACCATTCTAGATAATCTAGCTAAGGCTCTCAGCAGCGACGAGCATGCAATGGGATTAGGGCTACAACTCAAGCAATCCCAAAACCAGGCCGTTAGGCTGCTGACCCAGCAGCCCTCAAAACCACAGCCGCCAACACCTCAACCAGTCTCCCCCCAACCCGTAGCACCACCGCCAGTGCTGCCAGTAACCCCATCCAAGCCTCAACCCATAGAGGGTAATCAAGGCGCGACCCATCCGGTAGAACCCATTCCCCGGATAGTCAGTGAGGAGAGTCAAACGGATCTGGGGCTTAAAGCAGCGGAAGAACTCTTGATCGAATTAGGCACAAAACTCAAAGCAGGTCAAACTGTGCGATTGAGTATCAGTTGGATGATTGAGGAGGGCGATCGCAACGCATGATATCTGCTCCTACCTTCAGCCAAATCAAAGCCCAGGTCACCGCCATTTTGCAACGGTCACCGAATAGTCAGGTCATCGGCATCCATGCCCAAGGCCGCTGGACGGGCGATCGCCAGCAATTTGACGGCGATCGATGCTATTCGATCGATCGATGCGACTCCCCTCTGGCAATGCGCATCGCCCTCCAAAAAGGACACCGAGAACGAGAAGCGGACGGCACTTGTAAGCACGCCGTCCAAGTTTTAGTCACTCCACTGGCAGAGCAAGATCTAGCAGAAGATATCCTCATGCGCTTAGCCAAACAGCGCCTGTTTGCGATCGACCCCTGGCAAATCGTCAAATCCCTCTTCCGCGCCACCAATATCGACCCCCGCCTCATCCCGCATCAGTGGATTCCTGAAGCTCTAATGGAGTGGATGCCCGCCAACCGCTATTCCCCTGTTATGGGAGGCTTCCTCGATGCCGAAATCGTTTGGCCCCTCCTGCTTCAACAGAGCCTTCACCTGCAAGCTAATCGGCCTGACCTGGTGGCTATTCTGCAATGGTCAGCCAATCCAGACCATGTGGCACGATATCAGCAGGCTTCTGAAGAATTTCAGAGCGCTGCCTGTAAATGGCTGATCGGCTTGGCAGGCTCCACCACTGAGACGATCCTTCACTGCGTGGCCCACAACCCAAGACCAGACGCCCTCCCTCTGGGACTGGCCGCTGAGGTGATGTATCACCCCGCCACCCAAAATAAGCTAGATAAAGCCATTGGCAAACTCGAAGAACGGTTCCTGGCGGGGCTTGCCCCTCAGCCTAGTGCTATGCAAATTTGGAGCACCGCTGCCCAGAAAGCCCTGAAATTATTGCCTACCGATGCCCAACAGGCCGCGATCCAACGTAGCGATGCTATTCTCACAGAAATTGGAGCAGAGGACTTTGCCTATCTGAGTACTGTCTCTGAGCAAGGGCTTAATCAACACCTAACAAACCTGAGTCAATATCTGTTCGCGCTGATCGAAAGGCCCACCCAAGCAACTCTGGATAAGCTGAGCCAGACGTATCACACGATCAAGAGCCATCAACGAGCCATTGAAGATCTCAATAGTCGTCGGTTACAGCGCCTCGATATGGCTCTGCGTCTAGCTCAGTGGATAGTTAATGCCAAAGCATCACCTCCAAGCGAGCCAAAATCTCTAGAAGATGCGATCGCCTATCACCTTAGAGAAGGTGGCTTCATCGATTGGGCCAGATTAACCTTGCCTTTAGCCGAAACCCACCGAGAACTCTCCACAGCCTACGGCAAACTGTTTGACACCGTCACCACGATTCGAGAAACCCAATCCCAACGATTTGCCAAACTGCTTAAAGATTGGACAGCCATCGGCTCCACCCGCAAGTCGGTCTTACCCGTTGAACAGGTTCTTGAAACGATTGTCGCTCCCTTAGCTGAGACAAATCCCGTCCTATTCATTGTGATTGACGGTATGAGTCTCGCCGTTGGTTATGAGTTATTGTCTGACCTCACCCAACGGAACTGGAACCTGATTCACCCTGAAGCTCAAGACACCCCCATACAAGCAGGGTTAGCCACCATCCCCTCTGTAACAGCTGTATCCCGCACCAGTCTTTTTTGCGGTCAACTACAACAAGGGCAAGCCAACCAGGAAAAACAAGGCTTCACCAAACATGCCACCTTGCTTAAACATTGCAAACGCAGTGCCCCCCCACTCCTGTTTCATAAAGCTGCTCTCCGGGCAAGCGACAATCCTATCCTCTCTGAGGAGCTACATAGCGCAGTGGAGTCCGATAAGCATCAGATTGTAGGCGTGGTCATCAACGCCGTCGATGACCTGCTGAGCAAAGGCGATCAGGTCGATACTGCCTGGACGTTTGCTCGTATCAAAGTACTGCAACCCCTTTTGCAGGCAGCCCAGAATGCTAAGCGACTGGTCATCTTAACCAGCGATCACGGCCATGTGTTGGACAATGGAGCCCAGTACCAATCAGCTAAGGGCGGTGAACGCTGGCGTATCGATAACGGTAACCCTAGCGACCAAGAGCTTCAGCTCGCGGGAGAGCGTGTCATCGCCTCAGATACCACTTCGGTAATCGTGCCCTGGACAGAAAAACTCCGCTACTGCCGCGAAAAGAAAAATGGTTATCACGGCGGAATTACTCCCCAAGAAACGATCGTCCCCATTGCAGTGTTAGCTCCTACAGGCACTTGCCCTCAAGATTGGCGAGAAACAACCATACTCCCACCATGCTGGTGGGACACTACTCCGATCGATACACCGGAGCCAACACTGTTTAAGGACTCACAATCAACACAAAAAAATGCTGACCTTGGGCCTCTATTTAACGTGAATTTGGTTTAAGGTTGAGATCCGAAAGAGAGCGTATCAAATCATTGTGATAATCTGCTCTCGCACGAGTTCGCCATCAAACGCTGACTAATAAGGCCGTGCCGTACATGACCGCTAACCCCATCGTAAAGCCTGCCAAGCTCGCCCCCGACAGCCAAGCATTGTTGGATTTTCGAGCCGATCGCCCCAGATAAGCCCCTACTTCCAGCATGACCTGAAGAATGGCCCCGGCACCAATGCCGAAGAACAGAGCTGCCCAATGGGGAGAAAACGCAAAGACACCAATCCAAGTGCCCAAAATGGCGGGTCCGCCCGCCAGCGCTGTCAGACCGAGAAAGCTACCCAGACGAGTTTGCAACTGAGCTAGAGGCGCAACAATGCCGATCCCTTCCGACACATTATGGAGGGTAAAACCAATCACCAATAAAGAGCCTAACGCCGCTTCGCCCGAGGCGAATGCGGCCCCAATTGCCAGCCCTTCGCCAAAATTGTGCAAGCCGATGCTAAAGGCTAAGTAAGTCGCCATGGGCATCCCTGTCGGCGGCTGACCGCGCCTTCTGCCCAAGGCAATCAGCCCTAAAAAGGTTACCCCTGCTGAGAGCCACACTAGGGCACTGCCCTGAAAAACACTGGCGGCCTCTGTTGCCAGCTCTAACCCCTCTGCCAGCGTGTCCAAGAGCAGAAAAGACAGCAATCCCACCGTCAAAGCCAGAATGAACTGCATTCCCCGAGCCCCCAAGGTACGGAGGTAGGGGTAAAACAGCATCCCCAGACCGACGGGGACAATGCCGACATAGATGCCGAGCAGGGCATAGTTCGCCAACTGGTTCAGAGAAATTGAGGGAGTCGGGACTGCCACCTCAATCTCGTAGTCGAAGGTGACTCCCGAGGCTGTGACGAGGAGGATGTGATGGGTTTCGTCCTGCACCCACGGATAAGGAATCTCGACGTTGACTTTAGACAAGCGAGAGATTGGCCCTGCCGGATCTTGCTGAAACTCCCAGTACGCTCCGTCCACCTGGACTTGAGCAATCTGCATGGGTTCGGAACCGGCAGCTCTGACATTGAGCGAAATACCGTCGTCGTGCAGGATGGCAGTTTCGATCGCCAGTTCCTCAATCGGCGGCGCAGAAACATTCAAAGGTCCCAATGGGTCCGTTATGCCAAACAGCCCTACGACAGCCGCGAGCAAGAGCAGGGGTAAAACCAAGCCCAACAGAATGCGACGCCAATCGAACTTCGTCCAGATGTTCTCGCGCAATGGTTCGGAATTCATGCGACTACCTCAAAAAGACTCATCCAGCCCAGCTCGGCAAACTCTGCTTGGTGGGCGTGAAACATGTAACGACCCGGTTCGTGCTCGGCAAACGAGAGTTCTATAATTCCCCTCTGGGCTTGGCATTGGGTGATGACATCCACCGTTTGGGAGGTGGGGGTGAGGGTGGTGCCGTGGTCGTAGTAGTTGAAAAAGTTGCCGTGCAGGTGAAAGGAATTAATTGGGTCGAACTCGGTGACGTTGACGAGATAAATCCGCACGGGGCGATCGCGTTCGATCCGGATGGGACGTTTGGTGTAGGCATGGGCGATCGTGTTGACGGCATAGAATTCATTCTCTTCGTCAAAGTTGGTGTCGAAACCATTCATGACCATGAACAGCTCTTGCCAGCGATTGTTTTCAGGCGTGCCCAACTGTCGCGATCGCGCTACATCGGCGGCTTCGGGATGGCGATTGGGGTCTGGATCGATAATGAAGCCGCCGTAGAGCCCCTTGTGCATGTGGCGCTTGAGGGGCAGCGAGTGGCAGTGATACAGGTGGCAGCCGAAGGGTTTGGCTTCGAACTCGTAGACGAACTCCCCCCCCGGTACTGCTTCCCCAGCTCCCGGGATGCCGTCCATGCGGGCGGCGTGGATGCCGTGGAAGTGCATGCTGTGGATATGGCCGGTGCGATTGACAAAGCGAATGCGCAAGACATCCCCTTCAGTGGCTCTAAGTGTGGGACCGGGAACGCGCCCGTTATAGGTCCAGGCGGGATAGAACACCCCCGGAGCAATCTCGATCTCTTTATTTTCCGCTGCCACTTCGTATTCCCGCAGCGTACGACCGTCCGGGAGCTGCGACACTCGTCCCGTATCCCAATCGGTCAGGATGGCGTGGGGATCGAAGCCATTGCGATCGCTATCCACATCCCCCACGGTGGTCATTCCCCTCGACCTGCTGTGGGTCGAGAGAGAAAACTCGTCCTGCTGGGCCATTGCCGGTCGAGCCAGCAAGGGGGTCAGCAAACTGCCAATGCCTCCCCACAAGCCCCCTTGGAGGAGCGATCGCCGCGTGACGCCGCCACGCGCCCCTTCCGGCCTGTCAAACATTCGAAATCTAAACAGAGTCATAAGCTAATTGATGCTCCCGATTCAAGCTGCCACTTCAGGCCCAGCGACGCTTGTAATGCCCCAAGGCTCTGGCCCCAAATCTGCCCGATTGGCGCTTTCACTTTCTTTTCATAATTCGGCCCTATAGTAGCACGTAAATTGAGCCAGAAAATTTTTCTTCGCCTCATTTAGCCGCGTTTGGTAGGGGAGGCAGGCCGATAGTGCAGTTCCTCAGACGCTTTGGATCCATAACCGACATATTGCACTCGTCGCTCCACTGCAGTGTGTCAGACAGTTTTCAGACATTCACTAAAACTTTCTTCAAGCACTGTCTCGCCAAGTCTACAAAGGCACGGACGGCAGGCGATAAATCCTTGTAGGACGGGTAAAGGGCATTGATATCCACCCGTTTTACATGCCAGCCGGGGAGAACAGATTTTAGCTGCTCGTTTTGAACTGCATGAAGCGCTGTGAATTTGGGCAAAACAGCAATCCCTTGGTGGGCGATCGCCGTCTCTACAAGAATGTCTACATCATTACAAACCAAGCGGGGCAGGACTTTGATTTCAGCACGCTCAGAACCCTGGCTGAGGGTCCAGGAAGTCGCCAGAGCACTAGCATTATCCAACAGAGTATGGCCGCAAAGATCGGTTGGGATTTGAGGGATGCCGTGCTGCTCGAGATAAGTGGGACTGGCAAAGAGTCCGGCGCTTGCCCGTCCCAAATGAGTCATTATCAGCGAACTATCTGGCAACGTGCCCACTCGAATTGCTAGATCCAATCCCTCTTCAATCATGTCGATACAGCGATTAGATAGTTCGACTTGACACTGGACATTGGGGTGGAATGATAAAAAATTTACTAAAATTGGTCCGAGAAATGCTTGCCCCAATACATAGGGAGCGGTAATGCGGAGCAGCCCCGACGGTTGAGATTGGTAGTTTTCCACGATGCCATTGGCTTCTTCCAATTCCTGCACAATCCGACGGCAACGATCGTAGTAGCGTCGTCCGATTTCCGTGAGATGAAGGCGACGGGTTGACCGTTGCAGCAGTCGAGTGCGCAGGCGCGTTTCGAGCCGAGATACTCCTCTGCTGACAGAAGACTTGGGTAACCCTAGGAGCTCTGCCGCAGCGGTAAAGCTCCCCTGTTCCACGACCTTTGTAAAAGTCAGGATGTCATTGAGGTTGTCCATTGCACCTTTGCCTATCGTGACGAGTGGCGTTCTCGATTGTTGCTACAGCGGAACAGTGTATTGCTAAAAATCATCTTAATCTTTCTAAAGCAACAATATACAGTAGAACCGTTGCGAGGTAACTCTACTGAGGATCGAGATAATGACATCATTAACTGGAAAAGTTGCGATTGTGACGGCTTCATCTAGGGGGATTGGGCAAGCGATCGCCAAACGGCTGAGCCGAGATGGCGCAGTCGTTGCGGTTAACTATGTCTCTTCGACCGATAAGGCTGAGGCCGTGGTGCAGGAGATCGAAGCACAAGGCGGACGGGCGATCGCAATTCAAGGCAGTGTGGCAAACAAAGCGGACGTGCTGCGCTTGTTTGCCGAGACGAAGCAACAGTTGGGCGCGATCGACATTGTTGTGAATGTGGCAGGGGCATCGGTGTTCAAACCGCATCTCGAATTGACTGATGACGACTTTGAGAAAGTCTTTGCAGTCAATGCCAAGGGAGCGATGTACGTGTTGCAAGAAGCCGCACAGCACATCAAAGATGGCGGGCGCATTGTACAGTTTTCCACTGGGGGTACGATGATGCCTGTACCCACTGGTGGCATTTATGCGGCAAGTAAGGCGGCAGGCGAACGATTGGCCTTCGCCCTTGCCAAAGAGATCGGACATCGTCAGGTGACAGTGAATGTGGTGTCCCCAGGTGTCACCGATACGGACGGGTTAATTATGCCGAAAGCAGCCGTGAATCAATTAATTCAGCAAACACCCCTCGGACGGCTGGGACAACCAGAGGACGTGGCAGATGTGGTGGCCTTTTTGGTCGGCGATGATGCCCATTGGGTAACAGGCCAGAACATCCAAGCCAACGGTGGCATTTTATAGCTTGTTCCTCGAAAACCCGCGAGTATCACTCGTAAAAAGAGATGTTGAAGCAGCTCTAGCCATTGCAAACAGCAGTTCTCGCGTTCGGGATGGACTGTTAGCTGACTCTGCTAGAGTTGTGGGGTGAGAGGTGCATATTGAACGCGATCGCCTTTAGACTTGCCAATCGAAGGTTCGGGACTTGCCAGTCGGAGATTCGGGATTTGGGTGAAGGTGCAGGATCTGGAGGAAGCGCCGCTGCGTATGCTAAACGCTAAGGATCTCTTTCTCTTTTTCTTTGGTAATTTCGTCGATTTTTTTGACGTAATTGTCTGTTAGCTTTTGAATATTGTCTTGGCGATCGCTCGCTTCGTCTTCAGAAATTTCCGAATTTTTCTCCAGCTTACGCACACTGTCGATGCCATCACGACGAATATTGCGGATGGAGACTTTGCCTTCTTCAGCCATTTTGCCCACCATCTTGACTAGCTGCTTGCGGCGTTCTTCAGTCAAGGGGGGAATATTGAGACGCACGAGTTTGCCATCGTTGTTGGGGGTAAGCCCCAAATCGGACATGCCGATCGCCCTTTCGATATCCCCGAGAGAACTGGCGTCAAACGGCTGGATGGTAATGGTGCTGCTATCGGGAGTGCTGACGTTTGCGATCGATTTGAGAGGAGTGGGGGTGCCGTAATACTCCACCTGAATGCGATCGAGCAGACTGGTGCTGGCGCGACCGGTACGGACGGTGTTGAAGTTGCGCTGAGTCGCCTGAACGGCTTTTTGCATGTATTCTTCGACTTCCGATAGTTCCACAGTTTACCTCTTCTTTGTCGCTAGCAAGGAGCGTCGCCCCATCCAGTTTTCTATTGTACGCTTGACTGCGGCGGGTTTCGGACAATCTCTCATGACGATTTGTGCGATGCGCTCCCTATCCCCAACCATCCAAACGTCACGACCTCCATGGCATCCAAGCATCCATCCGAACGGGACCTCCGCCAGCGCGAAGCGGAACTGAAACAAAGAGAGTTGGCCCTGCGCTTGCGAGAACTAGAAGTGGATCTGGCTCGCGGCAATGAAGGTCGCAGGCAAACAGTGGCTCCTGCCAAACGGCCCAACAAAATTCGCCGCTGGTGGCAGATGGCGGTTAATGGGCTCAAGTTTTTTGCTGTGGTTGTAGCTGTCGTTGCTGCTGTTCGCGTGGCTTTTTGGCTGGCCGGCGCCCTCATGGTTCTCACAGTCTCGTGGTTGATTTACAAGCTGTTTTTTGAAAGCAGCTTCCGAGGTGACAATTTCGATGACTAGTCCTTTGCCAATGACGAAGCCGCTGGCATCCTTCGTCCCTCGCTAGAGCTCTGGTAACCCCGGTTTTTCCCCGCCAGACCAGCCGCATGGCCTGTGGGACGTAAACTCCTTAACTCCGATTGCTACTGTCGCGATCGCGACCGCTGGTCCCCTCGATCTCCAATCGCCGCAACCGCAACTGCGTATCTTCCAGTAGTTTCCGATTGGCAGCCAAGAGATCGGCAACCAGACCCAACACCCACAACTGAAAGCCGATCGAGATGAGGATGGCCGCCAAGATCAAACTGGGGATGCGGGTGCGATCGCTGCCCGCGAAGAAGAAAATCAGCCAGCGGATGCCCAACAGCGTTCCCACTCCTAATGGCAAGCTGCCCAGCATGAAAAAGAAGCGCAGCGGCTGATACAGCATGAAGATGCGCAGGATAGTCGTACCCGATCGCCATACGTAAGAAGCAATACTGCGCACCAGCCGAGAGGGACGCAGATCGGCGTTGGTGCGAATGGGTACAGAGGCGATCGCCATTCCTTTGCTACCCGCTTGAATAATTGTTTCGAGGGTGTAGGTATATCGGTTGAAGACATTCAGCCGCAGTGCCGCTTCTCGACTGAACGCCCGAAAGCCACTGGGGGCATCCAGCGGCGCATCCCCCTGCATCGCCGCCGCTCGCACCACTCGACTGCCGAAATTTTGTAACACCTTTTTGAGCGGAGAAAAATGCTCTGTCTGCCAAATGGGGCGAGCACCGATAACCATTTCGGCCTGCCCGGTCAAAATCGGCTGCACTAATTTGGGGATATCGTCGGCGCAATATTGGTTGTCGGCATCGGTGTTGACGATAATGTCCGCCCCCGCCTTGAGACTAGCTTCCAAACCAGCCATAAAGGCTTTCGCCAGCCCTTGGTTGGCGGGAAAATTGACAATGTGCTCGACGCCACGAGCTTTAGCCACTTCGACAGTGCGATCGGTGCTGCCGTCGTTGATAATGAGCCATTCGACACAATCGATCCCGGGGATCTCTCGCGGCAAGGCACTGAGGGTAATGCCGAGGGATTCCTCCTCGTTGTAGCAGGGGATTTGAACGATCAGTTTGGTCATCGGGGGAAATGTCAGTACAGTCGCTCTCGGCTGGGCTTCAAATCGCGATCGCGCAGGGGATCGCGCAGTCTACACAGGTTTCTTTCCATTCCGCCAGTTATCCTATCAAAGAGCATCCCACTACTCCGCTGTTTGACCCTGCGCAGATCGCTTTAGAGCATTTTCCAGGTTGGTGGTATACCCTCTGTACCGAAAGGAGATTGGAGATTCTAGGTTTGAAAATTAGAGCGTACGTTGTCCACCTGAAAATTGCTCTAAGTTGACTTTGCGTTCGCTTCTGTTTGGGAAGAGCTTGGCTGGCGCAGCAGCCACACCAGAGCTCCGCCTTTAATCGAGCCACCCGCCAATCCCCCGATCGCCAGCCACAGCGGCCAGTTGTTGGCACTGTAGAGGGTGATACCCAGGCACAAGTTCGGACCGCCGCCGACCCCCACGGCGATCGCGCTCGCCAGCAGCCACCATGCCGCCCGCCGCAGGTGACGGCGCAGGTAGACCCATTGCACAAACCCGATCGCCAAGCCTCCTGCACCCGCCAACCCTCCGCAAAAAACGATCTCCGGCACCGAGGGCAGGTTGGAGCCTCCCACCAGATCGACAAAGTAAGCTCCGAGAAAGAACGCGCCCGCCGAACTCAACCACCCCAGGACACCGCCAATGATGGTTACAATCACCCATAGATAAGCTTTTGGCAGTAGCCAGCGCAGCACTAACCACTGCATTAGACCGAGTAAGAACGGACTGCCGACTAGCGGGATCCATAGGCTGAGAGAAGAGTTGTCTAGCGCCCGCAGGGCGAGGTTAGAGAGAACTAGGGCGATGGCAGTGGAAACAGCCCATGCTGTGACGATCGCAGCGGATCTGGACCATCTCTGGAGTTGAGCGGGAATATTCATTGGTCTTGCTTGGTGGAGTATGGGGTAGGGGAACGATCGCTCGTTCGATCTGGGGGAGTGTATTGCAATTGCCACAGCTCGATATCCAGATCTTCCACCAGTTCGGCCCGAACGCCATACTCCCGCTCCACTGCGGCCACAAATTCGGGCACGGCCTCAAACAGAAACACCCGACTCCAGTCGTCGGTGGCTGGCGGTAAATAGCTGCCTTTAACTAAAACGATCTCGGTCTCCGGATCGACTAAATAGGCTAAGGAGATCGGATGTCCCGGCGAGTCCAAAGCTGCGAACGAAGTCCAAACAACCGGGCGATCGATCGCCTCCAGATACCGAGCTACTGCTGGAATGTTATAGCTCGGCACCTTATTCCACCAAGTATCGGCCTGCGCGATCGCCGCGCAAGACCCGATCCCCGCAGCCAGCAACACCCCCAACAGAACTGCCCCCAGCCGCCGCGTCTCGCCGCCATCGCTCGCCAGCCAACGGGCCACACAATTCGCCACCACCACCAGCACGATCGCCAGTGCTGGGACAAAATATCGCGTAATCAACGATCGCCGACCCCCCAATACCAAATCTGCCGCCACCAGCGGCAGCGCTGTCGCGCATAGCAGCGAGATGGGGAACAGCCAAATTTGCCGAGGCGATCGCCGCCAGAGGGACCAGAGGGCATACACGACCAGCTCGATTGTGACAACTGGCACCGCAAACGTGAAAGGGTGTTCGAAGTCCACCACCCCATCGATAAATACGCAGTTGATATGCAACCCCCACAGCGTCACTAAATCTGACAGAGGGACATCTACAGCGATCCAAGCGGTGTGGTCTTGCACCCGTTCCCACTGCTCGTACAGCACCCAGACCCAAGGGAGAAACGTTGCCAGACTTGCCCCCACAGACAGTAGGAATACCCTGACTGTCCGCGTTCCCTGGAATCGCTCTCGTCCCAACACGTAACAGGCATGAGCAATCGCCACCAACAGAGAGAGCAGGGAGGTGTAGAGATTCGCGATCGCCGCCAGTGTGTAGAACCACCAACTCCGGGCCGTATGGAGTCGCATTGCCCGCAGCAAAGCCGCACTGGCGAGGAGGGTTGTGACGGTCCACAAGCTGTATTGACGGGCTTCTTGGGCAAACAGGACATGAAAGGGAGAAACCGCTAGGAGGGCGATCGCCACCCATGCCGCCATCGGCGCGGCAAACAGTTCTAGGCACAGCCAATACATGGCTGGAAAAGCCAGCAGGCTCAGTACCGCAGGCAAGCTGCGCACGGCTGCTACCGATGTGCCAAAGGTTTGCATCCAAGCCCGCACGAGCAAGAAAAACAGCGGTGGATGTTCGGGGTGTTCGCGCAGGGAATCCCAGGTATCGGTCCAATCGCGAGCGGGGGTTAGGTGCTGAAATTCCAGTAGGTCGCTGGCGGTAATGGGGCAGTTGGTGACGGTAGAGAAGATATCTTCGGAGGTATGGCCGCTGGCGCGCAGGGAGGTGTAGACCTCATCGTGGGAGTAGACTTTGCGATCGAGGTTGACGAAGCGGAAGGCGATGCCGATGGCGATCGCAGCGATGGCCAGCCAGCGCAAACTGGCAGGGGGAACGGCGAAATATTGGGGAGTGGGTTTGTCAGGTTCGAGTTTCACAATTGACGGGCGGCCACCTGCAACTCACTGGAGTATGGATGCTCGTTAACCCGAAATTGTTCCTCAAATTCTATACTGTAGGGCTGTAGCACTTGAAAATCTCTAGCACCCTCTACCGGGGAGATCTCCTGCTGAATGGTGCCAGCCAAAATGCTGCTGTGCATTAAGTAATGTGTTGATTACTGTTGTGGATCTGGGATATCTTTGGGCAGAATTCCTAGATCGCGTGCTTCTTGCGGAGTCACATCGTTTGCACCAGGCCCGGTCTTCTGTGACGAGGGTTGCCATGTGCCTGTTTGGTCCTGTTGATATCGAGTGACTTTCAACGCGGTTCCACTCATGTCAATCTTTGCAGCCGGACCTTTACCCGTAACTGGGAAAGTCTCGTAGGCGGGGATGTCGAAACTCATCGCTTCTCCTCTCCAATTTCCCATGGCTGTTGCCTTGTGACCCATTAGCACGGTACATCCACCAGACCAAATTCCATCGGTTGGGTAAGTATTCGACTTATAGTTATTCGATGCTTGAGAAATGATCTGAGCGTTCCGATGGGAGCTAGATCCCCCTAAGTTAGCAGGATAAATGTGATCGACCTGAGCAACAACAGCTGGATCTCGAGTCAGCATCGTTTCATCATCGTCGTCGTCGATGTGGGTTAATTCATGCATTTCAGAAGTCACCCCATTTGCATTGAGATCGTAGATATCGTCTTTTAACTGCTGGCCAAATCCTGCGCCAGCAGTGCTTGCTCCATCAGTGAAATTATGTCCGTAGGGGCCATCTCCTGTAGGAATATACCCCCCTTGCCTTTGAATCGTAGATTTCTTTAAACCGGCCGCGACCTGCTGTAGCTGAGCAGCCCTTCCCCCCTGTTGCTGTAAGACATGGGTTAATTCGTGGGCAATCAACTCTCGACCGTCCCGAGTGGCAGGATTGTAGGCCCCTGCTCGAAAAAACACATCTCGATTCGTGGTAAATGCTTTGGCTTGAATTGAGCGATTTAACTGGTTCGATCGCCCATCCGTATGAACCCTAACCCCACTAAAGTCAGCACCAAATGCCTGTTCCATAGGCGTCCGAATTACTTCTGAGAGCGGGTGTCCGCCCCCGCGCGATCGCTCGATCTCGCGTTCTAGCTCGGGAGAGATCGCGCCCTCAGCTCCGAGCTGACGCTGCAGGGGCTTCATCCTCAACTCGTCATCGTCTTCGAGGGTTTCTCGTTGAATAGAGCCACCCTGCTGCGATATTTGGGTTTGAGGGGAGTGGATGCTCGATACCACTTGCTTGGCAACGCGATCGGCTTCCCGTTCGTATTTGTCGCCAGGTACCCCAATCGACAGTTTGGTTTGAAGGGGAGGAGCTAACTCGTAAGGGCCGAGATTTAAGGTCGATACGCTATATCCAAACCCTGCTGGGGATTTGCGATCGCCTTTGATTGACTGAGCAGATGCTGTCCTGCCCTCAGGTTGGGGTTGAGGCGCAAACGGCCTGGTTGCGAGTGGATTCGATTGGGGGGTCGCAGTTGATTTAGGAGTGGCCTCCCGTTGCCAATATTGCCGGACACGCATAGTGACCCCCAAACAAAACGATCGATAAGAGCCTATATTGTCTCACGCTCTCTCAGTCAGGCAAACTCTACAAACAAGCTGGCTTTATGGTTCGTGACACTGAATGTCGAATTCCACCCAAGTCGCCTTGGGAATGTCAGCGGTTGAGAATTCAGATAGGCGATCGGCCCCCAGCATTTGCAGTCGGCGTTGATTCCTGCGACTGGCATTGGCCAAAGCAGCTACATCGAGCTCTAGATAGTCGGGGCAATACCGCTCCAAACGAGATAACCCCTCGCCCAGTAGAATCACCGCTCCGCGCCAGTTACCGTTCAGCAGGTGGTAATAGCCAACCGCCAGTTGCAGGATGCCCTGATAGAAGGTTCTCTGGGGCTCCATCGCTTCGATCCACAAGGCTTCGAGCGTATCGTGGCAAGCATAAAATTCGCGAGCATTAAATTGGTCGATCGCCGTTTGAAAGGCCGCGATATCCTCAGCAGAAAGGGGCTCTAGCATCAATCGCGATAGCTCAAGTCCACGGCTTCCAAAGTTTGAGAGGTGCCGGCAAAACTGTTGTCGGGGGTCAAAAACAACATGCAGTGGCATTCCTTGCGCTCTCGCATCGGCACGCAAGGGCAATTCCAATAGCCCCGCTTTACTTCCGCTTGCTTATCCTCGTAATGGCGGCAGGGGCACAGCGGCGCCCCCAGTTCTTGTTTGTGAACGGCCAATCCTTCAATTACCGCAGTGGTCACCGTGGGGTCGGAGCAAAAATAGGTGTCGGTTCGTTTGGCGTAAGTCTCGGCAAACTTACGCATGATGGTAAACGTCTTTTGATTGGACTTGTTAGGGCCTCGGTCTGTCATCGCGATAAGACAACTCTAGTAACACCATCTCAGTCAATCGGGATCTCAGTCAATCAGGCTGGAAGGATCGATCGCGACCGAGACTCGTTCACGCTATCACCCTTTGAGGCGATCGCCGCGGGACCGTAATGGAATGTTGTTACCCGCCCCCTACGAGTGATCCCAGTCGGGCTTGATGGCCTTGCGACTGTTGAGATAGCGATCGATAGACATGGCTGCAATACAGCCATCCCCCGCTGCCACCACCGCCTGCTTGAAGGGGGTATTGCGAATATCGCCGATCGCCCACACCCCTTCGACTGTTGTCGCCATCATGTCATTCACCTTGACGCCGCCATCGGGGTTAAATTCCACTCGATCGTCGACAAAATCGGTAATGGGCTTGGAGCCATGTTGGTAGACAAAGACCCCGTCAATCGCTAACTCTTCTTGCTCTTCTCGACCTTTGCGCTTGAGCTTGACTCCAGTGACCCCCATATCGTCACCCTGAATGGACATCAGCCGGGTGCGGTTCCAATGTTTGATGTTGGGAAGTTCCAATAACTCTGTGGCATGTTCCCCTTCAGACTGGGGATCTTTGAGCGTCACCCAATGGACGGTGGAAGCAAATTTAGTCAGCACCATCGCTTCCTCGACGGCTTCTGGGTTGAGGCCGACCACGGCCACTTCGCGATCGCGATAAAACGCCCCATCGCAGGTGGCGCAATAGCTGACACCGCGTCCCAAATATTCTGCTTCCCCTTCATTTGAGGCGGTGCGGCCCATAGATCCGGTGGCTAAGACCAGCGATCGCCCCACAAAGGTGCCTTCGGGGGTGTAGACCTTTTTGAGCGGTTCGTTGACATCAATGCCGAAGACTTGTGCTCGCTGGTAGGAAGTCCCGAAAGAAACGGCTTGATCCCGCATGATCTGGAGGAGCTCGTCGCCGCTCATTTCTCCGGGGACGCCGGGATAGTTGGCAATTTTATGGGTGATGGCTAGTGCGCCCACGGCAGGATTTTTATCGAGGATGACGGTTTTGAGATTGGCACGGGAGGTGTAAAGCGCGCAGGTACACCCGGCAGGGCCGCCACCAATAATGACAACATCAAACTCATATGTATCCACTTTGCCACTCTCCGAGGATCGCTAGAATCATCCTCAGGATACATCTGCATTGAGATCTAGTTGCAGATTCAATCGCGATGCCCTTGAAGTTGGTGCCTAGTGGGGGCGATTGGGAGCGGTGTGGCGCTAGAGGGTTTTGGCTGTGGGGAATGGCACGATCGCTTTGCGAGTTACCGTTGCGATCGCACCCATGCTCGCACCGCTTTGCGAATCGCCCGTTGTCCTCGGGAACGATGTTCTTCCATCAGGCGAGGGAGTGCTTGAATTTCCAGCCCCGGAAACACTGAACTGTGCTGGCTTTCCAAATAACCTGACTCTTGCAACTGATAAACCGTTAAGCTGTCCGCCTCGTAGCACCACAGTTCAGGCACGCCTAGGCGGGCATAGATCTCGAAGCGGTTGAGAGATTTATGGGTGAGATCGATTTCAAGAGCAAGATCGGGTGGGGGATCGCGATCTAGACGAAGATCGACTCGACCCCGAATGTCGGGTTCGTGTTGAAAGTAATAGGAATTGTCGGGTTCGAGCCCTGCTTGTTTAGCTTCCCTGCGCCAGGTGGTGGAGCCAAAGCTGGCATAGTTCATGTCTAGCTCCTCGGCGATGTCTAGTACCGCAAGGCCAAGCGCTTCTTTGTAATATTCATGTTCGGGCAGGGGGCTCATAATTTCTACAGTGCCGCGATCGTAGGCAACTCGGGCGGAACGGGTTTCGCCTAAGCCTTCCAAGAGATCTTCCCATTGTTGCCAGCTCATGTTGTAGAGCAAGACGCGATCGGCCTGTTTGGGGGTGGCTATCATGGCAGGTGGCAGAGCGGCTCGGGATGCTTCTAGTTTAGTGGAGCTTTGGTTGCACTGGTTTGATGGGACTCAACCCGCAATGGCAGGAGTATTCGATCGGTTGCTAACTGGCTGCGAGGTATTGCTGCGATGCATGTGGGTCGATTTTATTTGGGCTGTGCGGTGTGGGCCTATCGCGGCTGGGTGAGGGGATTTTATCCCGAGGGCAGCCGTTCGAGCGACTTCTTGAGTCTTTATGGCGATCGCCTCACAGCGGTGGAAGGCAATACAACATTTTACTCAGTCCCCGACGTAGAAACAGTCCGCCGCTGGGCGGCAGCCACCCCCTCGGGATTTCGCTTTTGCCCGAAACTGCCCCGCACGATAACTCACCAAGGGCAGCTGGAACCACTTGCACGCGAGGGTTTGGCGTTTCTAGAACGAATGCAAGGGTTGGGCGATCGCCTCGGACCCATGTTTGCGCAACTGCCCCCCAGCTACAGCCCCGTCCAACTGGAGGATCTAGAGGCATTTTTGGCCGTCTGGCCCTGCCGCACAGCTCCGTTGGCGATCGAAGTGCGCCATCCTGACTGGTTTGAGCCCACACACACCGGCAAGCTCGATCGCCTGTTAGCGCAAGCAGGCGTGGGTCGCGTGCTGCTCGATACCCGTCCCATTTACAGTGGCTCTGACGATCCGCAGGTCAATTCCCAGCGGCGCAAACCCAATCTGCCGCTGCAACCCAGAGTGACCGCGTCGTTTGCGATCGTGCGGTTGATTAGCCATCCCGATCGCGATCGCAATACCAATTATCTCGATGAATGGGCACAGCGAGTCTCTGTTTGGTTGCAACAAGGGATTGACGTCTTTTTCTTTGTCCACTGCCCCCAAGAGCAGTTTTCTCCAGGCACGGCAAAGCAATTTCAACAGCGCCTCGAAAACGAAAGCGCGCCGGTCCCCCCTCTACCCTGGGATGGAGTAGCTGGGAAAACCTCTGGCCAGTTGAGTTTGTTTTAGCCCCCATCTAGTGAGAGAGCTCAATCTTGCAGGAGAGGCGATGCTGATTGGGCACCCTGAAGAAGTGTCCATTTTTACGGCTAGTACAATCCCGAGGCACTCATTTCAATCATGAAAATCATCCAGCGGTTGGAGAAAGCAACGCTCCTGTCGATCGCGGCGATCGCCATCCAGAGCGGCACCCCCCAACCAGCCAGCAGCCAATCCGAAAGAGCCTTTTTATGGGAAATTGAAACGCCGACAAACACGGTCTATTTGTTAGGTTCGATTCATTATTTGAGGCCGACAGATTACCCCCTATCCCCGGCGGTGCAAGCGGCTTTTGAAGATGCAGAAAACTTAGTATTTGAGGTTCATCCCGCCGAATTGACCGATCCGACAGTTGCAGGAGCATTCCTGCGAGGAGCTGTTCCCGATCGCGGTGACGAGACCCTTCAAATTGCCCTGAGTCCGGAAACGTACGCTCTAGCCAGTGAAGCTGCGTTAGAGGTGGGATTGCCCATCGAACCCTTCAATCAATTCGAGCCGTGGTTTTTAGCCGTTACACTATCGGCCAGAAAACTGGCTCAGCTCGGTTTTACTCCAGAGAGCGGAGTGGAGCTCTATTTATACGATGAAGCTCTCTTCGCGGGCAAAGGCATATCGGGTCTAGAGACTGTGGAAGAACAACTGGGCTTTCTTGACGATCTCTCCGCGTCAGCTCAACAGGATTTCGTCACCCAAACCGTTCTAACGTTAGATCTCTGGGAGGCTTCGCTCGATACTCTTGTGGATCTTTGGAAAGCGGGAGATGTGGAGCAGTTCGAATCATTCACGCTGGCTAGTTTTGGTGATTCATCCGAATTTCAAGACAAGTTGCTCACTCAACGCAATCTCAATTGGCTGCCGCAGATTGAAGCTCTGCTCGATCGCCCCGAAGATTATCTTGTGGTAGTGGGTTCAGCTCATCTGGTGACCGACAATGGACTCGTGCGCCTGCTAGAGCAAAAAGGTTATAGCGTTCGGCAGCGATAAATATACCGCAGGTGGAGCCTCCACCTGCGGCACAGCTAAACTCTAAACCCGTTGCCGTTACTGGACTGAGTTCGGTAGCCCTTGAACCGTTAGGCTGGTATGCAGCAACTGCTGCAGGCGACGACTCTCCATTTCCAGCACGCGCTTGGAGAACTCGGTATCGCAATCCATCAATTCATCAAAGGTGGCAACCGGTACTGCCAGAATACGCGTGTTATTAGCGATCGCCTCGATCTTGCCCGGTCGATTGGGATCGGCCAAAATCTCGAGCTCGTCAATCGTTTCGCCCGGAACGAGACGGCGAGTGGTGGTTTGGCCATCCGGACTGTGGGTGGTGACCTGAGCATCTCCCTCCATCAGCAGGATCAACTCGCGGCTGGCTTCCCCTTCCCCAACAATGTCTTCTCCGGCGGAGTGAGTCAGGACGCTAGCCTGATAGCTCAACTCGATCGCTGTTTCGCTCTTCATGCCACCGAAGAAATCGCTGTTGCTCAAGCAGATCAGCTTTTCCACGGTGCGGAAAGTCATGGGGCAAGCGTTCAGCGGACAAGCGTTCATTGCCTCCTGCTCTAGAATAGTCTCGATCATTTCGGCAACCAGGCGGTTGAGTTTCTCACCCCGCTTCTCGAGACGGTGGGAAACTGCCTGAGTGAGGATCAGATCGATATCTGACAAGAGATAAAGGCTTACAGCTTGAGTCAGGGGATCGAGATCGTAGGCAAATTTGGCCAGACTCTCGGCGATCGCCCCAGGTTCCATGCTGGTTAAAGGATGGAGATCGTTAACAGGGGCCGCTGCTGCAAGAGTTTCCACCCGCTCCAACACGTCTGGGTCGAGTTTTCGCTGCAGCATGGGGCGGCGTTTAGCCAATATGCTCTGCAAGAGGACAGGGGTCAAGTCAGCCAGCGATTGCACGATCGACTCAATTGAGTCTGTCAGCTCCGCAGCGTCGGCCAGACTGTCCAGGATTGCGGCCACAATGCGGCGCTCTTTGACCTCCAAAGACCCTTTCAGTAGGGTGACGGCACCAAACTGCTCCTGCAGCAACGGTTGATTTAATATGCGGTAGCGTTGGGCCAAGACTTCCAGTTGCTCTAGCAAAATCTGAGTGGTTGCCAAACTGCTATCGGTGCTGTGGCTTTCGGATAGGCGCTTGCGATCGGTGGCGGTGAGGGCATAAGCCTCGTGCTCGTTACCCGTCTTATTGGTGGACCGAGGCCGCTGGCTTCGCTGTAACCGAGCAAATGCTTGACGGAAGCCGATCGCCCGCATGACATCCTCTTGGCGAGAGGCTGCTGGAGCTGCAGTGGCTTGGAGACTATCCTCGCTCACTCCGATCGTTGCTAAAGCCTCACTGTGGTCGCGATCGCTAATATCCAGTTCGCGCCGCATTTGGGCCAACATCGCTTGGCTGCGGGGGGAGTCGAGATGTCCTTCCGCAATCATGTCCCGCAGCACCCCCTGATAGGCAAAGATTCGCTTTTCCTGGGTAAAACCGGGCAAGACTTTGGCCAGAACGTAGACCTCACTGGAACTGAGATCTTCGAGTGTGCGTCCGTCCAAAAATTGCTTTACATCCAGCTTGAGCTTGACCAGTTGTTTGCGGAAGCGGTTGGCCAACTTCTCGCGGGAGTAGGTGTTGGGGTTGCGCAGCCAGGTTTTGATTAACCAGGCAGTACTCAGGATAACAATGCCTCCTTCGTACAGGTATAGCGCTGCTGGCGGCATGGCGTTAATAATCTGGCGACCGCCAAAGATAAAGAAAAAGTTGAAGCAGAAAAAGGTGACGAGGCTGAAAATCTCGTGCTGGCGGGTTTCGGCATCCACCGGACGAAGGCGCTCGCGGATGCTCTGATAGAACCCCTCGAACCAGCGACCGAGGGCAATAAAGAGAATCGCACTGCCGCCAATGGTGAGGGGCACAGCCACCAACTTAGGGATGGGAATGGGGGTACCAAATAAATAAAAGCCAGGATTGAGCAACTGGGACAACTGCGCGGGATCGGCAGCCCAGACCCCCGACATGTAATATTCCCAGTTCCCAGCATAGAGATAGTAGTAGCCGAAGTAGCCCACCATCAGACCCAGATAGCCGTAGTAGAGCACCTTGCGATCGGGCTTGGTGATGTTCTCCCAGTAGGAACGCTCGGAATCGATATCGATACAGGGGGTTTGGCAGGCCACACAAGCGCTCTCTTCTTTCCCTTCAGGGGTAATCGTGCGGCACATCGACTGGGTGATGTTGGTGGGAGACGTGTGGGCTGGAGAGGTGAACAGTCCCCCCGGTTCGCTATAGATTCTTTGTACGGGCGACATGGGGCAGAAGTAGTTACACCAAGACTTCCCGCCGTAGTACCAGCCCACGCCAACGGCAGCAACGATGGTGGTCAACAGCCAAATGCTGAGGGCGGTGCGATCGGCGTTGACAAACAAAATGCGGCAGCTCAACCCGATGAAAAACAAGCCCAACTGCAGGTAGAGATAGTTGCGGGCCAGCCAGGAGTTCTTATCGACCTTGGCCAACTCGTAACGGACATTGCCCTTCTTGTCGGTGCGCTTAATGCGCCGTTGCGAATTCAAGGCGCGGGGCAGTTGCGACAGGAAGGATAGCGGACAAATGCGCCGCCAGAGCTCGTGGCCGAACACCAAGAGGATAAAGATGGCGATGGGCACAATGGCTCCCCAAAAGATGGGTGCGCCCAGTTGGTAGGAAGACAGGTTGAGACATTTCCCTTGAACTGCAATGCAATGGTCTGGATTGACCCGGAACAGACTGAACGTTTGCTCGGGTAGAGTAAACCAAGCGGAGATAGGATCGTACAAGAGAGAGACAATCAACAGCAGCCAGAGGACCACCAATATCCATCGGACTCGATGGGCCACCCTCTCAGAAACTTTTCCGTACATCGTTGACTCCACTTCTTCAAACGGGTTGGACTAAAACGGGTTGGACTAACGGCATAACGAGATTTATCTCATCCAGCCAAATCGCTATGCACTCTGCAAGGTTTATGTTTCTGGAATTATCCGTTCATGATAAATCAATAAGTTGAAATGGGTACTGCGATCGTTGATACATTCATGACAGAGATTAACAGGTGAATTCCGCACAGAAAATCGAGGCTCGATGAATTGTTGCATAGATAACTCCATCACTGGAAAGCTATGCCTCGATCGACATTGCGTTCGAGCGAAGGTCCGGCAAGGGATAGCTCGTGACAGCCTTTCGGAAGAGCGCTACCCATGAGGAAATACTTAGAGGCTATTGGCCATTCTCATGATTTTAGATTGTGAGATTCACGTTATGAGATTTCACGATCGAGCCGCGCTGAGTGATTGAAATTTCTAATGAATGTAATAAATCTCATCACCCTAATGATTGGATTGGGCAGACAGATATTTCTAATCGAGCTAGCTTGAAAATGGTTACTTGATTTTTAAGTGTTTCCACGGTTGTTTTTTGTTTCTTGGCGAAATGCAACTTCGCCAGATTCGGTAAATGTGTCAGCGGCTACTGCTGCAGGGGTAGGAAAGCACTCTCCTCTAGAGCAACTCTTTGGTTTTTGGTAGGTTGTTGAGAGCGTAACGATCTGTGCGATCGCGCTGCAGGTACTGCAGTGGCGCTCTATTGGGCTAACGGGATCGAATGCGAGTTGTTTTTTCAGACTTAGATGGCAGCTTTGTGGCTGCGGAAAACGGCAGGTATGCGGCTGTCCGCCCTGCCCTGGATGCGCTAGAGCGGCGCAGCATACCTCTGATCTCGATCGGCAAGGGTACCCGTGCAGAGTTGGAGGCAATTAGTCGCGGGCTCAATGTGGCTCATCCAATGGCGATCGAGGATGGGGGGGCGGTGTTGGTGCCGGAGCAGTATTTCCCTAGTAGCATTTTAGACGAGACTTGGCAGCGCGAGTCCACCTACTACGTGCATAGTTTTGGCTTGCCTTACTCCCATCTGCGGCGGGTGCTACAAGATGTGCGGGTACAAATGCAGGCCGATATCGTTGGGTTTGGGGATTGGACGGAGGCAGAACTGGCTCTAGCCCTAGGGTTATCGCCAGAGGCAGCTCATTTAGCCCATCAGCGGGAGTTTAGCGAGATCTTCACCTATACGGGAAAGCGTGCGTTGTTAGAGGAAGAGATTGAGCGACATCACTTACAGGTGCAGCAGTTGCAGACGCCAACGCTGCAAGGGCTGTGGTATCTGACGGGGAATGTGGAGCGCAAGGGGGCGGTGCAGTCGCTGTTGGACTGCTATCAGCGGCATGTGGGGCAGGTGAGATCTCTGGGTTTGGGCAGTTATCCGCACGATCTAGACTGGCTGCGGCTGATGGATCGGGCCATTGTCGTGCCCAGTTCCACCGCGAGCGATTTAGTACCGAAACGGGAGTTCGACTGGCTTGAGGCTCCGCTGCCGGGACCGGAGGGCTGGAATGAGGCGGTGTTGGATTGGTTGGCGAAGACGGACGATGCTGAGGGTTAGGGGCGATCGCCCTGCATCCACCGTTGGACTTCGGCAAACAAGGGCTTGGTCACCCAGTTCCAACCCACCTCGAGCTGATGGTTCAGCGTTGGCAGGCGCATCAGGTAGATGGTGCGTCGGGCCAGATATGCCAGCGGACCGTCGAAGGCCAGCCCCAACCCGCTGAGGGAGGCCGAATCAGTGCCGAGGCTAAGCATTTCCCCTAGGGGCAAATAGCGAAAGGGCAGCAGGGGTCGAGCAGCTTTTCCCTCTCCGGCAGTGGCGAGAGCCCATAGATTCCAGGCGCAGTAGCTAGCCTGTTGAAAGGCAGACTGGGCAGTGGCAGGAATAGTTTGCCCTACTGCATCTCGGCCCTCTGCGAGATCTCCTAAGGCAAAAATTTCGGGATGCTCCAAGGTTTGCAATGTCGGCGAGATCGAGACACGATCGCGATCGCTTTTCGCCAGCGACAGCTTTTCCACTGCCGGATTGACTGTCACCCCAGCCGTCCACAACACCCGCGCCACGGGCAGCGTTTCAATCGCATCTCCGGTTTGAGTCAAAATAAAGTCTTCCCCCACCTGCAACACTGAGGTGTCGAGCTGCACGACTACCCCCCGTTGCTGCAGTGCTTTGCGGGCAGCTTGGCGGCTATCTGGTTGAAACCCCTTCAAAATGTCATCGCTGCGATCGATCAGCCGAACCTCCACCCGATCGCCCAAACAATCGACCAACTTACAGGCCAACTCGACACCACTTGCCCCCGCCCCGGCGATCGCCACCGCAAACCGGTCGGTTCTGCGCTGCCACTTTTCCAGATCGGCCTTTAGCGCCTCTGCATCGGCCAATTCGCGAAAGGGCAAGGCATACTCTCGGGCTCCAGGCACCCCTGCAAACAAGGTGTCGCCCCCCAAGGCCAAGACGAGATAGTCGTAGTTCAAGTGCGAGCCATCTTGCAGGGTAACGCGGCGAGTCGAAATCTCGATTTGCTCCACCTCCCCCTGTCTAAACTGGACGGAGGTGGAACTCAGCAGGGAGTCAAAGCTGGGCGCAATTTCCCACGCTTCCATCTCCCCCGTAACTAACTCGTACAGCAGAGGGGTAAATAAAAACTGGCGATCGCGATCCACTACTACAATCTCTGGAGGGTCCGGCCATTCCTTATCGGCCAATTCCAAGGCGGTGTAGAGGCCGCCAAATCCGCCCCCCAGAATGAAAATTCGTTTCATGAAGTTTCGTAACGCGATCGCGTCCACTCTAGCAAATTTGGCACGGTCTCCGAATCCAGGCTCACTTCAAGCCATCACCATACCGCCATCCACATTCAACACCTGACCGGTAATGTAAGCTGCTGCCGGATCGGCAGCTAAAAAGCGCACGGCCCCAGCCACATCCTCCGGGTTGCCCATGCGCCCGAGGGGAATGTTGGCCAGAATGGGCTCGGCATCCAGATCGGCGGTCATGGTTGTGGCGATAAATCCGGGAGCCACAGCATTGACGGTGATGTTGCGAGCGGCCAGCTCGCGCGCGGCGGTCTTGGTCAAGCCAATCACCCCCGCTTTTGCCGCACTGTAGTTTGCCTGTCCGGGATTGCCCGAAATCCCCACCACAGAGGTGATGTTTACGATCCGCCCCTGACGCTGCTTCATCATGATTTTGGTGGCCGCCTTGAGGCACCAGAACACCCCCGACAGGTTCAGATCGATCACCTCTTGCCAGTCTTGGGGCTTCATCCGCAAAATGAGCGTGTCGCGGGTAATGCCAGCATTGTTGACCAGGACATCAATACGGCCCCACTTTTCCATTACAGTGGCAAACATCTTGGTTACCGCGTCGGCATCCCCCACATTTGCCCCCACGGCGATCGCCTCTCCCCCCTTATCTGCAATCTCTTGCACCACTGCTTCCGCCGCATCGGCGGAACTGGCATAATTCACCGCCACCGAGGCACCCTCCGCCGCTAGCGCCAGCGCGATCGCTTTGCCAATTCCGCGCGAAGCCCCCGTCACTAACGCCACTCGACCGGATAGAGATGCCATCTTTAAACCTCCGCTGGATTCATTCGGATCGAGACCGCCCCAGGGGCGATCCTGCCTTCGATTAGACTATCGAGTTTGGGGGACTTTCCTGCAGAAAAATAGAGGGCCAGTCGTGACGGTTGTGTTGATAATGGGCGTTTCGGGGTCGGGAAAAACGACGGTCGGTCAACTGCTTGCCCGAGAACTCGGCTGGACATTCTACGATGCTGACGATTTTCATTTGCCCGAGAATCTTGCCAAAATGTCGCGGGGCATCGCCCTCGACGATCGCGATCGCGCCCCTTGGCTCGACAGTTTGCGCCAACTCATCCAAACTCAACTCCAGCAGCACCGTTCCATCGTCCTAGCTTGCTCGGCACTCAAAGCAAGCTATCGCGATCGCCTCCTCCAAAATTGTCCGAACGTCCATCTGGTTTATCTGCAGGGTTCTTACGACACAATTAAAGCCCGCCTCAAACAGCGTCAGGGCCATTATGCGAAAGCAGATCTGCTCGACAGTCAATTTGCAGCTCTAGAAGTCCCGGATAATGCGATCGCAGTTCCGATCGATCGTCCCCCTGACGCCATTGTCCGGGAGGTCGCTGACGAACTGAAACGGCGATCGGGTTAATTCTGTTGCGTCACGATCTAGGGTGCAGCTATCCGAATGCGATGTAGCATGGCACAAACCCCAAGCAACGTCAGTTCGACAAGCATCTCGTCCCCATCCCCTAGCCCCTTCCCCCAAAATTGGCCCAAGGGGAGCCGAACAGGAGATTTCAAAAGGGTTTCAGACTGTTTCTCCCCTCTCCCTCGGGAGAGGGGTCGGGGGTGAGGGCAATGCAGAGCCATCGAATTCAGACCCAAGCAAAATAACCGCTTCGCCTCCTGTCCCAGGACGATAGTCCCGAACTTTGTAGAACTTAACCCCTGCGCCATGTTGCCCGTCTACTACACTGACACCTTCCTCGAACATCTCACCGGTCCCGATCACTACGAGCGCCCCGCCCGCCTCACCACGATCGTCCAAGCCTTGAAAACTGCCCCTTTCTGCGATCTACTCGAATGGCGGGAACCTCCGGCAGGCAGCCTCGCAGATATTGCCCGCGTCCACCCGCCCGCATACATCGAGACCGTCAAAACCCTAGCCGAATCCGGCGGCGGCATGCTCGACCCCGATACCCCCGTCTCTCCCAAGAGCTACGCAGCCGCTCTTCTGGCCGTCGGTGCCTGGATCGAAGGCACGCGCGCTGCCATCGCCACCAACCAACCGGCGTTTGTCCTCTGTCGTCCCCCCGGTCACCACGCCGAACCCAGCCAAGGAATGGGATTTTGTCTGTTTGCCAACGCGGCGATCGCCGCCCTGAATGCCCTGGACAGAGACGATATTCACCGAGTCGCCGTCTTTGACTGGGACGTTCACCACGGCAACGGCACCCAAGCAATTTTCTGGGACAATCCCAACACCGCCTACGCCTCCATCCACCAATCCCCCCTCTACCCCGGCACGGGCAAAGCCGAGGAAACCGGTGCCCACAACAATATCTGCAACGTTCCCATGCCTGCTGGGTCCACCTGGGCTGATTACAAGGTCGCTGTCGAAACTCGGATTGTGCCCTTCATCAAGAGCTTCAATCCCGACGTCTTATTGGTTAGTGCCGGATTTGACTGCGGTGAAGGAGATCCCCTCGCGGAAATCAAACTCCCCCCCTCTGCTTTTGGCGCAATGGCTGCCCTGTGTTTGGACGTTACCCCTCGCTGCATGTTCGGTTTAGAAGGCGGCTATTTACTGGAGAATCTCGAACGGGGATGGCTTAGCGTGACCGAAGCCTGCCTAAAACGAGTTCCCGTCTGACATCTGCGATCGCGATTCAATCCAGGCGATGGTCGGGAAATACTTCAAAATTGCCCGCCCCACAATGCGATCGGCCGAGATTGGGCCAAACTGACGACTGTCGGTACTCTCTGCAAGATTGTCCCCCAGCACGCAATACTCGCCAGCATCGAGGGGAATGGCGGTCCCCCAGCACATTCCCATTTGCCCGGGGAGCGCAGACACGCGCTTGAGATAATGGCGGCGATCGCCTCGAAACACGATGACATCCCCCAGGCGAACCCTGCGAGTTTTGAGCAGGAGAAGGCGATCGCCCTCAGCCAAAAGGGGCAGCATGCTGCCCCCCTTGACGACATATCTCGCGATCGGCCAGTTAGACTCAAGCAGCCTTTGTAGCGCGGAAGATATTGCCAATGTCAGTCACCATTGCCTTCAACGATTCAGCCGCCGCCACATCAATGCCGCGCTTGACGGTCGAGCACTGCTTGGTGGCCTTGAGAATCTTGTCGGTCAGATCGGAATACTTCGCAAAATGCTCGGGCTTGAAGTAATCCGTCCACAGGATGAGCAACTCCTTTTTGCACTTTTGGGCGTACTCTTCCTTCACGGCGGTCATGCGGCTGACGGTTTGGTCGTAAGCCACCTTGCCAGCCGCGTCGCCAGCCGCAGGCGGTTCCAGCGCTGATAGCTTCTCGTGCATTTTCAGCACCGTTTCAGCTGCCCAGAACATCGTGTCGGGCTCGTACACGCCACAGGGAATGTCGCAGTGGGCGCTGGTCACCGGTAAGGTGGACACATCTTCAAGCAGGTTTACAATCGCCTTCCAGCTCTTGGAAACAATACTCACGGGCAATACCCTCGCTTCGATAGGACTTTGGTTGAGTGAGTTGAGTGTTCGATTAAACTCAGACCGCTGCCCGCCCAATCTCCAAACCGATTGACGAGATGGGGAGAACAAGCGCTGTCACGATCGGCATTCTACCGCTCTCTCAGGAGAACAGCAATTTCACCGGTGGTTCCCAGCGATCCGCTGCGGTCCGCGCTCGGTTGCAAGCCTCCCGCACCGATGGCAGCTAGGCTGGGGAGAACGCCCGCCAGATTTCTTAACCTGCTCGAAGCCATGCGAGTTCCGCTGCCTGCCACCTCCGTACCGCGATCGCCCGAACACTTGGGCGAAGTGATTGAAACCAGCACCACCGAGTATGTCGCCCAATGCTTTGCCCCCGAGGATCTGAGCTTCCCCACTATGCCTGCTCTGGGCAGTTGGCTGCGTGCCTCAGATGAAGCAGCCCATAACGATATTTATGGCGTCGTCTGCCACACCACCACCTTGCCTATCGATACCGTCCATCGCACCCGCCCGTTAGGGCTGACGACCGAGCAACTGCAAGCGCAGCAGCCCCAAATCTTCGCTATGTTGCGCACCGAGTTTCGGGTGGTCGTGCTCGGCTTCGAACCCTCCGAACGGCGAGGCGGTTTGCTGCCCCCTTTTCAATATTTGCCCCCCCGTCCCCCTCAAATTCATCAGGGGGTGTTCCGCTGCGACGACATCGAGATTGCCCGTTTCTGTCGCAACACCGACTTTTTGCGCACTCTGCTGCAGGTTCAGAGGGCACCCACCGACGAGCTAATCGCCGCTGTATTGCGATGCAGTGCTGCTGCTTGTGCCGCAACTAGTCAGTCCGATCTCGCCCGCCGTCAATGGCTTTTAGGGGCCGGGCGATCGCTAGCCATTCTGCTGCGAGATGACTACGAGCGGCTCAAATCCATCTCGAGCAAGCTGCAAATCCATTAGAGTTCTGGTGGCGCAGAGCGATCGCCCCCGCTCGGCCTAGGCAAACCCTGAAGAATTGTGTCGGCATTGTGCCCTTGGATTGAAGAATTGTTGAGACTCTCCAGTACTGCTAGGTAACCGGTGATACGTTGAGCCAGTTCACTGCATGACTAGCTTTGCTTGCTGCACGAGCGATTGGCCAGTTGGCGAGCGACCCGTTGGCGAGCGACCCGTTGGCGAGCGATTGGCTGCGAGCGAGTCATGCTCGATCTCCCTTCAAAACTCTTGAATTTCACACATACACATTTTTACACATGTATAACAACACCGATCCTGGCAAAAACTCATCCTTCAAAAACCGCGTTATGTCTGCCAGTGTAGGCGCGGGCTTGGCAGGTGCCTACTCTGCCGCACGCGGCCATTCTTTGCCAAACTGTTTGCTTATTATGACGGCTGCTGTCGTGTTTACATTAGTGCTCGACGAGCTGGGCTGGGTCTAAGGGCCTTCGATTTGCACTCGCGTTTGCTGCCATTGCTGGGGCGAATAGGTTTTGAGCTGCAGAGCGTGAAGCTCGCCACTGTCGATGTACGCTTGCAGGGCACCGTATACCAAGCGATGCTGCTTAATCGTATTGAGGCCCGTGAAGCGATCGCTCACCACCTCTGCCTGAAAGTGATCGCCCGTACCAGTCAAATCCCCCACGTAAATCTTGGCGTCGGGAAATGTCTGGGCGAGAAGCTCTCGGACTTGTGCGGGGTTCATGGCTGACTATTTTGCTCGAACAACACCAACGCTAAGATAGACGACCCCTCGGGATTGGTCAAAAAGGAATTGCTCAAACAGAATCTGTCGACGTTGCTGCACTCTCCTCAAATAATTGCTCGACAGCAGCCACTAACGACGGTACAGCCTCACTCCGCCAAAATCCTTCTGCGCCCCTGCGGCGGTGTAGCTGCAAGTACAAATCCAACTGGGGGGGAATGCCTGTTGCAATCAAGGTCAACTCTTGAGTCTGTTGCTCGATCGTGACACTTTCTGCCTCCATCAATGTCTCTCGCGCAGCGGCGATCGCCATTTGAATCGCCCGCAATGCCCGACCCAATGCCTGCCATTCCGATTGCGTCAGTTCCAGCGCCCAAGTATCGGCTCCGACCAGAGCACAAAACTCCCCCCGCTGCGGCTGCCAACCCACGCGCCAACCTGCCCCCGAGAGGAAGGTCGTGTCGTGCAGTTGACTGAAGAATTGACTCACGCCCGCCCGCTCTACCGAGGTCTTAATAATTCAGCGCCACCGGGCTCCACCACTTCAAGGGTGCGAGTGGGCGAGCGCTCCTCCGCTGGGCCTTCATTCGACTCGTCCTCTATGGGAGTTGAGCCTGCTGAGGTATCAATTGCCGCTGTTGTAGCACCGGTTACCGCTAATTGGAGGGGATTGATAATATCGGGCGATTCGTAAATGTCCAAAATTGTGGCGAGCAGCCTGTTGCGATCTTGACGGCTCAACGCCTGAAAGCGATCGCGATCGCCGCTGAGAGGATTCGTCAAGAAGCTGTCGGCTCCAGGATATTGCGAGGCATACATAGGCACATTGGCACCTAAATAATCTGCAAAGGTCAAACGCCAATCAAACCGATTCGTTGGCAGCCGTCCCTGAGTGCGAATGTGGTACAAAAACAGCCGCTTGACCCAGGTACTCTCGGGGGCGGATCTGCCCGTCAAGCTGACATAGTTATTTTCTCGAGGCAGATCCGGCAGCCGCTCGTAGATGCGATCGACCATAAACGTCAGATCTCGCAGCCGCTGGGCAGTAGCTGGCAGAGTCAAAAGTGCGATCGTGCAGGCGATCGCGATCGACACTGCAGGTGTGAATTTCAACATTTTGCGCACTCTCGCAGGCATTGAAATCATCACAGCTCAAATCCGCTATCACAGCTTAAATCCCTTGCAGTTTCGGGCAGGTCCAGCCCACTGACTGACGCCATCCTATCGCGAGCTGCAGCTTTACATAAATTCATCTCTACTGTCGGGGAGATTGGTGACAATAATTGAGGAATACCTTAAGAAAACCAAGGTATCTGGACGCGCTATCCCGTACAGGCTCTCTAAAACCCGACCAAGATAAGTAAATCTACTCAATAAGTAAATCGCAGGGGGAAAAGCTTAGGGAAAAGTATTGCCTCTTGATATTTCGTAAGAATCCGGCTATTTATATAAATACCTTATAAGTCTTGCTTTATTGCATTCTTATCTTTTGTTTGACTTGAGCTAAGAGAGGAAATCTTATGACCATCGCAATGGGTCGCGGTCAAGTCAGCCGGGGCTGGTTCGACATCATGGACGACTGGCTCAAGCGTGACCGCTTCGTTTTCGTAGGCTGGTCCGGCTTGCTGCTTTTTCCCTGTGCGTTCCTGTCCATCGGCGGTTGGCTGACCGGTACAACGTTTGTAACTTCTTGGTACACCCACGGATTGGCGAGCTCCTATCTCGAAGGGGCGAACTTCCTGACGGTGGCCGTCTCCACCCCGGCTGAAAGCATGGGTCACTCCCTGCTGCTGCTGTGGGGTCCCGAAGCCCAAGGGGACTTCACCCGCTGGTGCCAAATCGGCGGTCTGTGGACCTTCGTCGCCTTGCACGGTGCTTTTGCCCTGATCGGCTTCATGCTGCGTCAGTTCGAGGTGGCTCGTTTGGTGGGGATTCGTCCCTATAACGCGATCGCCTTCTCCGCGCCGATTGCGGTGTTTGTGTCGGTGTTTTTGATGTACCCCTTGGGGCAAGCGGGCTGGTTTTTTGCCCCCAGCTTTGGGGTGGCGGCAATTTTCCGCTTCTTGCTGTTTTTGCAAGGGTTCCACAACTGGACGCTCAATCCCTTCCACATGATGGGGGTGGCCGGCGTGCTGGGGGGTGCGCTGCTGTGTGCCATTCACGGCGCGACGGTGGAGAACACCTTGTACGAAGATGAAGATTCGGCCAACACCTTCCGCGCCTTCGAGCCCACGCAGGCGGAAGAGACCTACTCGATGGTGACGGCGAACCGATTCTGGAGTCAGATTTTCGGGATTGCCTTTTCCAACAAGCGCTGGCTGCACTTTTTCATGCTGTTTGTGCCGGTGATGGGGTTGTGGATGGCGTCGATTGGCATTGTGGGTGTGGCCTTGAATCTGCGGGCATACGACTTTGTCAGCCAGGAGATTCGGGCGGCAGAAGACCCCGAGTTCGAGACGTTCTACACCAAGAACATCCTGCTCAATGAAGGGATTCGCGCTTGGATGGCTCCTCAGGACCAGCCTCAGCGCAACTATGTTTTCCCCGAAGAGGTTCTGCCTCGCGGTAACGCTCTGTAAGTAGAGCCCACCATCAGGGCAAGCCCCGACCGGGTTTGCCCTATTCTTAATTTAAGACTTGATTGTTTGTACTTCTTCCGTGGAGGTTCTCTCCTGTGACTGTCGCGTTTGACTCGGCGGCGTTGCGAGATCGTACCCAAGGCGGTTTCGCCTGGTGGTCCGGTAATGCACGCCTGATTAATCTCTCTGGCCGTTTGCTGGGGGCACACGTCGCCCATGCGGGTCTGATTGTGTTCTGGACGGGCGCAATGACCCTATTTGAAGTGGCTCACTTTGTGCCCAACAAGCCCATGTACGAACAGGGCGCCATTTTGATTCCCCACCTGGCATCTTTGGGTTGGGGCGTCGGCCCCGGCGGCGAAGTGGTGAGTGTCTTCCCCTACTTTGTTGTGGGTGTCTTGCACCTAGTTTCTTCTGCCGTTCTGGGTGTTGGCGGCATTTACCACGCTCTGCGCGGTCCCGAAACCCTCGAACAATATTCTTCCTTCTTCGGCTACGACTGGAAAGATAAGAACAAGATGACCACCATCATCGGCATTCACCTGATCCTGCTGGGATTGGGTGCCTTGTTGCTGGTGGCTAAGGCGATGTGGTTTGGCGGTCTCTACGACACCAATGCACCGGGTGGCGGTGACGTTCGCCTGATTACTAATCCAACTCTCGATCCGACGACGATCTTTGGCTATCTCGTCAAATCTCCGTTTGGTGGCGAAGGCTGGATTGTCAGCGTCAACAACCTAGAGGATGTAGTTGGCGGCCACATCTACATCGCCCTAATCTGTATCGGTGGTGGCGTCTGGCATATTTTGACCAAGCCTTTTGGTTGGGCCCGTCGTGCCTTTGTCTGGTCGGGTGAAGCCTATCTGTCCTACAGCTTGGCGGCTGTTTCTTTGATGAGCTTTATTTCTGTGTGCTTCGTGTGGTTTAACAACACTGTCTATCCCAGCGAGTTCTACGGTCCGACTGAACCCGAGGCATCTCAAGCTCAAGCCTTTACCTTCTTGGTCCGCGACCAACGTTTGGGGGCAAACATTTCTCAGGCTCAAGGCCCGACCGGTCTGGGTAAATATCTGATGCGCTCTCCCACAGGCGAAATCATCATGGGTGGCGAGACCATGCGCTTCTGGGACGTTGAAGCTCCTTGGTTAGAGCCCCTGCGCGGCCCCAATGGTTTGGATATCGGCAAGCTCAAGAATGACATTCAACCTTGGCAAGCTCGCCGTGCGGCAGAGTACATGACTCACCCTGCTATTGGTTCTCTGAACTCTGTGGGTGGCATTATTACCGAGATCAATACGGTGAACTACGTGAGCCCTCGATCTTGGCTGGCTGCGCATAACTTTATTCTGGGCTTCTTCTTCTTTGTCGGTCACCTGTGGCATGCCGGTCGTGCCCGCGCTGCTGTGGCTGGTTTTGAGAAAGGCATCGAGCGCGAGAGCGAACCCGCTTTGCGCATGAAGCAACTGCGTTAACGGCAGTCTGTTTCCAGGATCTAACGATCCAAACAAGCTCGATCGAAGCCCCCAAAGCTTTTTGGGGGCTTTTTTATCTGGCCGCTCTCAATCGCGATCGCGCAACTGCCTGCTTCCTCTGTTGCCATAGCGTAACTGCCTGCTTCCTCTGTTGCCATAGCGTAACTGCCTGCTTCCTCTGTTGCCATAGCGTAAAGGAAGTGAGGGGCACGGGCAGCATTAAAATAAGCAGCAGTGTGAGAGGTCGCAGAAAAACAGTGAGTCAAACTGGAGATCGGGTGCGGGGCAATCGTTTGAAAGCAAGGAACAACTTTCCGCCGCCGCTGCGGTTTTATCTATTTGTATTGCTGGCGATCGCCCATCTCGTGTTGGGGGTTGCCTATCTGTCTTGGCGCATCAGTCGCGGCATGTCGACCGATCGTGTTGTCTTTTCCTGGATCTTTTTAGCGGCAGAAGCTCTAACCCTGTTAGGGGCAATTGGGTTCAGCCTGAGCCAGCTAGGCTGGTTTCGCGCTCCCGATACCCTGTTTCCAGCGTTAGAGCGATCGCTGGCGGAGCTGCCCTATGTCGATATCTTTATCCTGCGGCAGAAGGAATCTGTGGAAGCCACTACCCAAACGGCTCGCGAGGCCACCCAGCTCGACTATCCCTGGCATCGACTGTTTGTCCGCATTGTCGACTGCGGGGCCGATCCTGCATTACAGCAGGGGGCCAGCTCGGTGCCCTGCGACTACATTGCCCACACTGGCGATCGCTCTACTGCGCTCGCATTCGTACTCGCAGAGAACTCCACCTTTGGGGACTACCTTTTGCTGTTAGAGCCCGGTCAAAGTCCAGATCGGCAATTACTGAAGCGATCGCTGCCCTACTTTTTCGACAGCATCGAACGTGCTCCCATCGCCAACAAGACAGGATTTGTGCAAACCCTATTGCGGCAAGCGAGCCAGCCTCGCGCGATCCACCCCCTCCAGCACCTAATTCCGATTGGGGAAACAGGGGGGGAGTCTGCACCGCTATTGGGCAGTGGCGCGATCTTCCGCCGCCGCGCTTTAGCTGAGTTACCTGCCATCGATCTGGACTATCCCGTTCGGTTGGGGACGGAATTACACATACGCGGTTGGAAATCCTATATTTGCCGCGCCAGTGGCGTTGTGGGAGGACTATTGCCGCTGCGGAATCGCTTAATGATGTTACTGGCGGTGTTACACTCGCTGCGATTGCTGCCTTGGTGGCAGGTGTCCGTGTCGCAGGCTCAGCGATTTCAGTATGTGTGGCTGGGGCTGTGGAGTGGTGGGGGCCTAGCAGCACTGCTGTACTTTTTCGTGCCCATCTGGTTTTTATGGACCGGTCAAACACCGGTTCCAGCCTTCGATCGCAGCTTCTTTGCCTGGTTTTTGCCCTATGCGATCGTCGGTCGGCTGGCGTGGCTGGCCTCCTTCAGTCCAGCTCGATGGCGATCGGCATGGCAAGCGGAGCGCCAGACAGGAGCGCAATTTTTTCAATCCATTCAAGCACTGGTTCTGTCTTTGAAAGGCACGCTGCCATTGGCTCGCAGGTCTTCTCAACTCTCGTTTGGACCGCAAGCACTAGTGATTCTGCTGACGATCGGCGCGATCGTCATCGGTATCGTCAAGTACTTTGTCAGTCAGGCACCAGAATCGACGATGTCGCTTGCCTTTGGCTTAGCCTGGGCTGGATATAATTTGGCATTATTGAGTGTGCCGCCCTCCGATTTTAGTCGTTCAATCCATACAGTTTCTGCCGAGCGGCATTCCTAAGCATAGGGGCACGCACGAATCGGAAAATTTCCAACCCAAAAAGCTCCCGGCCACTAACAGCCGGGAGTATGAAGGTTTAGCGAGATTGGCGAAAATGCCAACCATCGCGGGCTTTAGTAGTCGAAGTCGCCGCCCATGCCGCCAGCAGGAGCTGCTTGCTTGGGTTCGGGCTTGTCAACCACGATCGCTTCGGTAGTCAGAACCATGCCAGCGATGGAAGCTGCGTTCTGCAGTGCAGAACGGGTCACTTTCGCGGGATCGACAATACCGGCGTCGAACATGTTGGTGTAACGATTATCCTGAGCGTCGTAGCCGGTTTCAAAGTCCTTCTCCTTGACTCGCTCCAGGACAATCGCCCCATTTTGACCGGCGTTATCGGCAATGCGACGCAAGGGCGATCCCAGGGCGCGGACGACTAACATCGCACCGCTCAGCTCTTCACCCGACAGATTGGTATTGGCCCAATCCGTCAGATCGGGGGCTAAGTGAGCCAAAGTGGTGCCGCCGCCAGGTACGATGCCCTCTTCCACGGCTGCCTTGGTGGCATTGATGGCATCTTCCAGGCGCAGCTTGCGGTCTTTCATCTCGGTTTCAGTGGCAGCGCCGACCTTGACCACGGCAACTCCCCCCGCCAGTTTGGCCAAACGCTCCTGCAACTTCTCCTTGTCGTAGGAAGACTCGGTCTCCTCAGCTTGACGGTGGATCTGCTCGCAGCGAGCTTTCACAGCGGCTTCGTTGCCGTCAGCCACAATCGTGGTGTTGTCTTTGGTGACGGTGATGCGGCGCGCTGTACCGAATTGTTCCAGCTTGGCGCTTTCTAGCTTGAGGCCAGCATCTTCGGTGATGACCTGACCGCCAGTTAACACGGCGATGTCTTCCAGCATGGCCTTGCGGCGATCGCCGAAACCAGGGGCCTTGACGGCGCAGATGTTGAGCACGCCGCGCAGGCGATTGACCACCAAGGTGGCCAATGCTTCTTTCTCGATGTCCTCAGCAATAATCATCAGGGGCTTGCCAGCGCGAGCCACCTGTTCCAGCACGGGCACTAGATCCTGGACGAGGGTAATCTTCTTGTCGGTAATCAGGATATAGGGTTCTTCCAACACGGCTTCCATGCGCTCGGTGTCGGTGGCGAAGTAAGGAGAAACATAGCCCTTATCGAAGCGCATCCCCTCGGTGACTTCCAGTTCGGTGGTCATGGACTTGCCTTCTTCTAGGGAGATAACCCCCTCGCGGCCTACTTTGTCCATGGCCTCGGCAATCATCGCCCCCACTTCTTCATCGTTGCCAGCAGAGATCGTGGCCACTTGAGCGATCGCCTTGGAATCTTCCACTGAACGGGCGTGCTCGGCAATAAGGCCGACCAAGTAAGTGGTGGCCTTATCGATGCCGCGCTTGAGGGAAATGGGATTGCTGCCAGCCGCCACATTGCGCAGACCTTCTTTGACCATGGCCTGGGCTAGCACGGTTGCAGTGGTGGTGCCGTCACCAGCCGCATCGTTAGTTTTGGAAGCTGCTTGGCGAATGAGGGAAACGCCCGTATTTTCGATGTGGTCTTCCAGTTCGATTTCTTTGGCGATGGTGACGCCGTCGTTAATAATTTGAGGTGCGCCGAACTTCTTCTCCAGCACGACGTTGCGCCCTTTCGGACCGAGGGTAACCGCAACAGCCTCCGCCAGGACGTCGATCCCGGCTTCGAGGGCGCGGCGGGCGTCTTCGTTGAAAATAATCGATTTAGCCATGATGAGATGCCTCGAGTGACTCTAAGTGAACAGATTCAGTCGTGAAATGAGCGCGCTCGAATGCGCGAGGAGCAGAATGACTCCACGATCGCATTACTCCACAATCGCCAAGATGTCGCGTTCTGCCAGCAGCACGCACTCATCGTCGCCGAGTTTGACTTCGGTTCCGGCGTACTTGGAATAGAGCACCTTATCCCCCGTCTTGACATCGAGAGGCACGAGCTCGCCGCTGTCATTACGCTTACCGGGGCCAACTGCCACGATTTCCCCCACTTGGGGCTTCTCTTGGGCGGCGTCGGGCAAGTAAATGCCGCCAGTCGTCCTTTCATCCCGCTCTGCGATCTTGATGAAGACGCGATCGCCCAAGGGTTTGAGTGAAGATACATTCAGTGTGATTGTTGCCATAAGAATCCCCTTCGCGAGTAGTCACGAAGCTCGATATAGTGTGGTTTCTGCCAAATTAGAGAAGGGCAAGGAATACCTTTAGCACTCTCGCCCACCGAGTGCTAGTCTACCAGCGCTCAAATTTAGCTGACAAGACAACTGGCTTGGCGACTTTCCCCACAATGAGGTAGTAGTAACCGAACTCCTCTATGGGGAATGTTTTGTCTTTTGCCCATCAATTGCCCCAATCGCGACGGTCTTGAGGCTGAGAAGGTTGCGTAAAAGCACTCCAAGCTCCAGAAAGACAGAACTTGAAGTGCAATGTCTGAAAGGCGATCGAGGATCGCCCTAAGCAGTCACCGCTAAGCAGTTGCTGCTGCAGTCGAACGACGTTTGCGGCTGCGTCGACCATCGGCAGGAGTCACCGCTCCTTCCGGAGCAACGGCGGGAATTGCAGTCGCAGTTGTCTTGCCTTGGGCGGTTTCGCTATCTGCCGGTGTCTGCAGCATCAGCACCACCATGGGCCGGCCCTGCAACCGACTGCGGAGCATTTTCACCACAGACCGCTCGATCGCATTCTTCAGCCCAGCCCAATCCACATCATCGAGGCTGACCGCACCCGATGTGGGGATGCGGGCGAATTGGCCCCAAGCTGCCAATAACGTCTCTGCAATGGTTTGGCGAATCTGCTGCTCTAGCGTTTTACCGGCGGCGGCCACAGCCACGATGTTGATGCTGGGGGGGGCCTGCAGCTTGCCCGTTTCGGTCAAGCTGCAGGCGATCGCGATCAAACCATCGATCGCCACCTGCTGGCGCTCTTGCAAGACTTTGTCTTCTACGATGCCAGAGCGGCTTTGGTCCACTAGCTGCAATCCACAAGGAACTTTACCGACAGCGGCGATCGAATCGGGCGTCACTTCCACCACATCGCCGTTATCGATAATGACAATGTTTTCTTGGGGTACCCCCATCTTCATCGCGGTTTCAGCATGCTTGACCAACATGCGGTATTCGCCGTGGGTGGGTACAAAGAACTTCGGCTTGGTCAGAGCCAGCATCAGCTTCTGATCCTCCTGACAGCCGTGACCGGAGACGTGCAACCCTTTATCCTTGCCGTAAATCACGTGGGCTCCCTGAGCCACCAACTTATCGATAGTACGCACCACAGGGATCGTGTTGCCAGGAATGGGGTTGGCCGACCAGACCACCGTGTCGCCAGGACGGATGGAAAGTTGGCGGTGTTCTTTATTGGCAATTCGCGTCAGGGCAGAAAACGGCTCCCCTTGAGAACCGGTGGTCAGGATAACCACATTCTCGTCCGGCATTTTATCCACTACGTTCATGCGCTGCAGCGTGTCGTCTTTGCAGCGGATGTAACCCAAGCGACGAGCGTGATCGACCACATTCAGCATCGAGCGTCCCAACAAGGAGACAACTCGACCTTGGGCCTCCGCCTCCTGTAAAATCAGGTTGACGCGGTGAACTGACGAGGCAAAGGTGGTGATGATGATTCGACCTTTCGCCCCAGAAAAGGCCCGCGACAGACCGGCCCGTACAGCAGCTTCAGAAGGGGTGAAGCCGGGAACTTCGGCATTGGTGGAATCGCTGATCAAACACAGCACTCCCTTTTCGCCATGCTCGGCCAATCGCTGGATATCGAAAGTCTCGCCATCGACGGGGGTGTGATCGAACTTAAAGTCACCCGTTTGCACGATCACCCCAGCAGGAGTATGCAATGCCACGGTGTAGCTATCGGCAAAAGAGTGGGTGTTGCGAATGAACTCGGCAAAGAAATTCTGGCTCAAGGGGACTAAATCGCGAGGCTCGACCGTGCGCAATTCAGTGCGGTTGAGAACGCCCGCTTCCTTGAGCTTGCCCGCCAAAATCGCCAGCGCCAGCTTGGGGCCGTAAATGACGGGAATGTCGAATTCTTTGAGGTGATAGGCAATCCCGCCGATGTGATCTTCGTGGCCGTGGGTGACTACCATGCCGCGAATTTTGTCGCGATTTTGCTTCAGGTAAGTGACGTCAGGTAAGACGATATTCACCCCGTGCATATTGGCATCAGGGAAACTGAGGCCAGCGTCGAGCAAGACGATATCGTCTTCGCAACGAAAGACCCAGGTATTCTTACCAATCTCCTGTTCGCCCCCCAGGGGGATCATTTGAACGGGAGGAACTTGAGTCTTCGATTGGGTTGGCATATGGATGGTCCTTTGTAACTGAACAATGTGGTTGAAAGCTAGTAGGTTGCGCGGCCCCCTCAGAGGTGCGGGTTGGGGCCACCTCGCTGTAGCAGGTCGGGGCGGGCCTCAAAGGCGCGATCTCCGCAGGAGAAGTCGATTGTCTTGGCTACTCGCAGGCGCAACCGCGCAGATCGAGACGAGCAATAGATAGCTTGGCTGACTAGCCGGATTTAGCAGGAGGCATAGACGGGATCGGATGGGGTAGAGAGATCGAGTAAGTCGAGCTGTTGCAGAGTAGATTTTAAAGTTTCGAGCGAGGCAGGCGAAAGCGGGGCGAGAGGTAGGCGGACGGAACCAACATCCCATCCTTGCAATTGGAGCGCTGTTTTGACCGGTGTGGGGTTTGTCTCGACAAACAAATGCTCGAACAGAGGGAATAGGCGAAGGTGAGTTTTTAATGCAAGTTCGAGACGACCGGCGAAAAAATCTTGGATCATTTGCTGGAGCTGAGGTCCGATGAGGTGACTGGCGACACTCACGACTCCAGAAGCCCCTAGAGCTAACATCGGCAGCGTTAGGGAATCATCTCCAGAATAGATGGCAAACTCGGGGGGGGTGAGTTTCCGAATGGCACTGACGGTGTCCATGCTACCGCTGGCTTCTTTGATGCCAACCACTGTAGGTAGCTGGGCAAGCTTAGCAACCGTTTCTGGGTGTAATGAAACCCCAGACCGCCCAGGTATATTGTACAGCAGAACTGGCAGATCCGAACAGGCGGCGATCGCGCGAAAATGTTCGTACAGCCCTGTTTGCGTGGGTTTGTTGTAATAGGGAACCACTTGCAACGTACCGTCCAAATCGAGGGCGGCAGCTTGACGGGTGGCGGCGATCGCCTCTTCTGTGGAATTGGAACCAGTACCGGCAATCACTTTTGCGTTTCCGGCAACAGCCTGTTTCATGACTTTAAACAGTTCGAATTCCTCATCCCAAGTCAGGGTGGGAGACTCGCCAGTGGTTCCGCAGACCACCAGTGTATCGGTACCGTTGTCGGCTAGATACTTGGCTAGTCGCTCAGCTTCGGGAACATTGAGCTTCCCGGATGGGGTAAAAGGGCTGATCGTAGCTGTCAGGACTCTACCAAAGACCAAAACTATCGACTCCTATTCGTAGTACATTTGGGTCTGTTCGTACATTTGGGCCTAGGGTTAGCGCTATCGCATCACCGGCATCATAACTGTTCGAGCGCCGATCGAGGGAAACTTGCGTGACTGGCACTGCTTTATTGAGTGAGGCTGTATTGCTCGATCTCGCGACAACTCCAAATAGTGTTCGCAGGCATTCTCTTGCAGTGCTGGAGGGGGTTCGTTTTTGCTGTTTGTTCTCGGTGTTAATGTTTGTTTTTCAGATGAATGAAAGCTAGTTTACCTTTTTATGGCGTCAGCTTATCACCTCCATCGTCATCTGACTCGCCTCCAGAAGGAAATTTCTACGAATGGAGTCCCAGCTCTCCATACGCAAGACTCTTTCAACCATGGCCCGGGCAAACCCAAATCTTTGGAGCGGCGTGGCAATCGAGCGAGCTGCTAACATCCTACACTGGTTGAGTGCGGTATCTTCTGTTTTACAAGCCCTATGGCGTTCTGACCCAGTTCACCGATCGCGCAGCAGATCGACAGACTGGAGGAGAGAGACGTCTGACGCTCAAAGCCTTTATAGACGTTGCCAACGTCTATCCCGTGGGACGGCTCGATCGCGATAGCGAGGGGTTGCTGCTGCTGACGGATGATGGCGTGCTGGCATCGCGGTTGATTCAGCCTCGCTACGGCCACCAGCGCACCTATTGGGCGCAAGTGGAAGGAGTACCTACGGAGGAGGCGATCGCCCAACTGTGCCGAGGAGTGATAATTAAGGGATACCAGACCCGTCCAGCATTAGCTCGGGCGATCGAGGAGCCTCAATTACCGCCACGATCGAGCCCGATTCGGTATCGCAAATCGGTGCCCACCCAATGGCTTGAATTAGTGCTGACAGAGGGGCGCAATCGTCAGGTGCGCCGCATGACAGCGGCTGTAGGCTATCCGACGTTGCGTCTCGTGCGGGTGCAACTGGAGCAACTGACGCTCGCAGGCTTGAGACCGGGACAGTGGCGGGAGTTATCGAGATCGGAGATAGAGCAACTGCGACAGCGGGTAGGGGGGAAGATGCCCCGCAGGCGATCGCGACGCCAATCGCGATCGGTCGATTCCCATCGTTGAGGCGTAGAGTCCCATCGTTGAGGCGTAGAGAAGTGGCACGATATCACTGTGAGAATGGAGCGAAATCATGGATGAAAACGACTATCTCGATGAAGACTCTTGTCCGCTCAGACAGGAGTTGGAAGCAATCTATGTCGAACTAGCCAATGGCTGCTGCTCCTTAGAGGAGGACGAACTGGACCGGCTCGACGAACGCCGTCAAGAGTTGGAAGCCCTGTTGCAGCAAGAGGCTCGCTAAACTGTTTCCAGCATCAACTTCCGACGTTTGAGTGGATCGGGAACGGCAATCGGATAGTCGCCGGTAAAGCAAGCAGAGCAGAACGAATCGGGATCGCGTCCAGTTGCTGCCAGCATCCCTTCCCAACTCAGATACTCCAGCGAATCGACCCCAATGTGTTGCTCGATCTCCCGAACGGAGTAGTTAGCGGCGATCAAATGGTCTTGACTGTCGGTATCGATGCCGTAAAAGCAAGGATGGGTGACGGGGGGGCTGGAGATACGCATGTGAACTTCTCGCGCACCAGCATTCCGCAGAGCCTTGACGATTTTGCGACTGGTGGTGCCCCGCACAATTGAGTCGTCCACCAACACAATCCGCTGGCCCCTCAACACATCTTTGAGGGGATTGAGCTTCATGCGGATGCCCCGCTCTCGCATCGCCTGGGTGGGTTGGATGAAGGTGCGACCGACGTAATGGTTTTTGATCAGGCCATCCATGTAGGGGATGTGGAGTTCGTTGGCGTAGCCGATCGCCGCCGGACGTCCCGAATCGGGGACAGCGACCACAAAATCCACCTCTGCCGGAGCCTCGCGCGCTAGTAATTCTCCCAAGCGGGTGCGATAGGCATACAAACTTTCGTCGTGGACCTCGCTATCGGGACGGGCAAAGTAAATCATTTCAAACACGCACAGTTTTGGCGTCGCGGCTGCCAAACGATAGGAGGTGAGTCCTCCGTTGGCAATCCACACCAGTTCTCCTGGCTCTACCGATCGAACGAATTCGGCCCCAATAATATCTAGGGCACAAGTCTCGGAGGCAAGTACGTATTGGGGGCCAGCCACAGGTTGTCCCGCTTCTATATCGCCGTGGGGGAGCAGGCCGATGACCAACGGTCGCACTCCATAGGGATCGCGCACCCCCGCCAAGCCTGCTGGGGTACCGACGGTCAAGCTAAACGCCCCCTGGCAGCGTGCCAAAGCCTGGAGCATTCCATCTACCCAATCAGCACCCTCATCCACCGCCTGGGCAATAGCATGGGCAATACCTTCAGAGTCCGTACTCGACACCAAATTGCGCTTGTCTCGGATGAGCTCGTCCCGCAATTGACTGGCATTGACCAAATTGCCATTGTGGGCGATCGCCACCGAGCCCAGCCGCGTTTCCACCACCACCGGCTGCGCGTTCGCCTCTCGACTGGAGCCCGTGGTGGAATAGCGCGTATGGCCGATCGCCATTACCCCTTGCAGGCGCGAGAAGTGCAGTTCGTCAAACACCTGCGAGACTAAACCCATGCCCTTGTGGGTGTCGCAGTTGCCTCGTTCGTCAAAGACTGAAATCCCCGCCGATTCCTGGCCTCGATGTTGGAGCGCAAACAAGCCAAAATAGGTGAGCTTTGCCACTTCCTCCGCTGGGGCGAGGATACCGAAAACGCCGCAAGCCTCTTGGGGCTTATCGACCTCCATCTCCACATCGAGCCGCTCGGCACTGGTGGGGAGTGTATTCATGTTGAGGCTGTCCTCGCTGGGGTTAACTGGGGAGGCTAAATGAAATGTTAAATCCAGTTTAACGTGAGGATGTGGAGGGTTTTGAAAGGCTTTCTGAAAACTGGGGGATATAAAGTGATGGATCGCTGCCCTGGGATGAAACCAGGCTCCGACACTGTCAGGATAGCAGCTCGTCTCCCTTGTCTCGCTGACCGTCATACTGAAATGTACGGATAGCCCAACCCAACCGATCCCGTGCCTGTTTGGCTGTATTCTCAGATGCTCGCAACCCTGCCGATTCGCAACCCTGCCGATGCTGCCCGAATCCTCGCTCCGCGACTACCGGACTCTGCTTGCTGCCGTGGGCGCGATCGCCCAGGCGATCGCGGCTGGCGATGCTGACGAGGCTAAAGCCCAATATCAGCCATTGCCATCCCAATTTCAGATCTTATTAGCAGCAATGCCGCCGCCGCTACAACAGTCTCTCCAGCGTTACAACACCGAGATCTACAAAGAAATTCAACTCTTGGAGGCCGATTTAATGCGCTGGCAAATCGCCAAACAGGCAGCAACCCAGCAGGCCCGCTCGCAACAGATTCAGCAACGATGCGATCGCATCGCCAGTTACATCCGCGCCATTCTCGAGAGCTAGAGAGTTCGACCCATTGAAGGCCGTGCTGGCTTCGCTGGCCACAGCGATCCCTCACAACCCCAAAATCAGCTTGCCGATCAGGATTGCGCCCCCTACTAATATGCCCACCAGTCGGCGATTTCGCAGGAGCAGGCTCATCAAGCCCCCTAACTTTGATGGCTGGGAAGCAGAGGAAGTTGTCTGAGTATAGGAAGCGCTGGATGCTGCAGCCGGAACGCTTGCTCCTGCTAAGCTGTCGGGGGAATGATTGCGATTGGCAGAGCCTTCCCATAGAGTGCGGCGATTGCCCTTTGCCCCTGCCGTATATGCCATGACTGTGGGATCTTGGCGAGAGTCGGACCTACCCCTTGCTGCTAGAACTGAGACTTCGAACAGGGGAATCACGCTCTCGGGCCGATTGCAATACCGACTGAACCAAATGGCCGCCGAACGCAGTTTTTGCTCCTTGAGGGAGGCGAGTGACTGCAACCATTGTTGCTGCTCGAAAGGGAGGTCGTGCTTGGGAGTTTGGCTGGGGCTGCTGAAAAAAGCTTCTAAGACTGGCAACACAGTCCATTTAATCGGTTCGGGCCAATTGTGGAATGTTTGCAAGGATCGGATAATCTCTTCTGTCGGAGCGGGTAAATCGGCATTGAGCAGGCGACGATTGCCCACGAAGCAATAATTGGCCAGCCCGGTTTGGCTGTCGTCGTCAATGGGGGCGGAAGCTTGGGCTCGGGGAGGAGGGCTGGCGCTGCTGGAGGAAGCTCGGGGGGGAGGGCTGGCGGGGCTGTCACCACTTCCCCCCAGTGTTTCAATCGTGGCGTCAGGATGTTGGCAGTAGCGGGTGAACCAAATGGCGGCTGTGCGTTGTTTCTGCTCGTTTAATTGCTGCAACTCGCCAATCCAGTTTTGCAGGCCGGTGGCGAGGTCATGGGTATCGAGACGAGCGGGAGCGCGGAAAAAGCGTTCGAGCAGCTTGAGGGCTTCTTGCTTGCGCAGGCTGGGCCAGTTGTGAAACTGTACTACGGCACTGGCGATCGCCTCGGGAGGGGCCGGCAGATCCGCAGTCAACATTCTTTGACTGCGCACAAAACTGTATTGGGAGAGGTCTAGGTCGTCCTCGGCCAATAGGGTGGTAGAAGAAGATGCCATTGGGCTGGCTGCCGATAGGCGAGCGTTGCGACTGGGAGGCGAGACAACTTGAGTAGGGGCCGACGAGCGAGCAATGCGGGTGGGAGAGTAGCTAGAGGGGCTTGCGGAGAGGATAAGATGTTCGGACCAATCGGGCCGTTTTTGACCGGGGGCACGGCTGTACAAACTCAGGGTCTCGAGTTTGGGGGAGAGGACGGGAGCGATCGCCGATTGGATGGCTGGGGTCAGGGTCGAGTAATCGAGGGGCTCGCTAGAGGGGCGTGTTATTAGAATGTGGAGAGTGTTGGACTTCTGCCTAATTTTGAAACTTTCAATCGGCAAGCCTGTGGCCCGTTGAATCGCCGCAGCAATATCTCGTGCTTCGTTCAACTGCGTTCCGTCCATAGTCCCTCTCACTCCAGTCACTGCGCCAGACATCGTTCAGTATTCCCACTCAGCCCGATGGAGTTGGCGAAAGCGGTCAATAAAGCCGAGCTTGCATGACTGAGAAGCTGTTGAAACAGGAGTGAGTGGGAAGGGAAAACATCGAGCAAATGGACGAGCAAAGCTTCGCGGCTTGCATTAGGCTCTTAACAGAGTTGATGGAAACCGCTGCATGCGTCCTCCCTTTTCGCCCGGAAAAAATTTACCAACCCCACAGTTCAATCTGCTGCCTTGGCTGCTGGTGCTGCTAGCCGCGTTGGTGGTCATCCCCCGCTGCCTCCTGATCGTGCAACCCGGTTATGAAGCAGTGGTGTTCAATCGCTTGGTGGGCACCGAGATGGCCCCCCGCAGAGAAGGCATCCACATCCTGATTCCGGTGCTGCAATTTCCGGTACTCTACGACGTGCGCACCCAAACTTACAACATGACCTCCCAAAGTGAGGAGCGCAGCATGCGGGTAGCCGATTCCCTTGCGGCTCTGACTGCTGACGGGCAGCGGGTGGATCTGGATATATCGGTGCGCTACCGCATTAATCCCGAACGCGTCGCCGTGCTGCATCAAGCCGTCGGTCCCGACTATTTGAATAAAATCATCCGCCCAGCCTCGCAGGCAGTGGTGCGTAACGTGATTGCGCGCTTTTCGGCCATTGGGGTGTATTCCGGGCAGCGGGCCGAGATTCAAGACCAAATCCAGGCGGAGTTAGCAGGGTTGATGGCGGATGAGGGCCTGTTACTGCAGAGTTTGCTGTTGCGCAATGTAGAATTCTCCCGCGAGTTTCAATCGGCGATCGAGGCGAAGCAGATTGCGGAACAGGAGAAACAGCGAGAGGTCTATCGAGTGGAGCAGGCCAAGCTGATTGCCCAGCGGGTCATCGTCAAGGCGGAAGGGGAAGCCCAATCGATTCGGCTTAAGGGAGAGGCGCTCCAGAAAAACCCCGACGTAATTCAGTTGGAGTACGTGCGCAATCTGCCGGATGGTGTCAAGACGGTGGTAAGCGACCAAAATACCATTCTGAATTTTGGCGATTTCCTACAAGATTCAACTCGCTAGAGGGGCGATCGCCTCAGCCACGCCACTGACACTTTTAGGGACAGGATTGGGGAGAACGCTTGACGTTGGGACAGCCGCTGTTTCGGGTGACTCGTAGTTTAGACGAGACGATCGCTGTTTTGGCAGTGAGGGCGATCGTGTTTATCGAGGAGCAAAACTGCCCCTATGAGATTGAAGTGGACGGTCGAGATTGGTCGTCCACTCATATCTTGGGGGAAATCGATGCAGAGCCGTTTGCGGCAGGACGGATTCGGTTTTTCAGCCATTACGCCAAGTTAGAGCGCTTGGCGATTCGCAAAGCGTATCGCGGGCGAGGATATGGCTCTCAACTCTTGGAGTTTATGATGTCAGTAGCTCGCGATCGCAGTTTTCCCAGCCTAAAACTGCACGCACAGGTGCAGACAACAGAGTTTTATCGCAAGCACGGTTTTGTGGCACGAGGGGAAGTCTTTCGAGAAGCCAATATCGACCACCTGTTGATGGTCTGCGGCCAGTTGGCGGACGATGGGGAGTAGGCGGGCGATCGAATGCGAGAAAAAACATGGTATTGGAACTGCCGACTGTGACCGTAGACGACTACCACCGCAGGATTGATGCGGGAGCTTTTGTCGATCGCCGGGTCGAATTACTGCAGGGCCAGATCGTAGACATGCCTCCCGAAAGACCGATTCATGCATCTACATATCGAAAAGCCTTGAGGTATTTGCAGCAATTGCTAGGAGAGCGCGCTGAAGTCTTACCTGCAACCCCGATCGACCTGAGCGAAACAGATTCAGAGCCAGAGCCCGACTTGACAATTGCGCAGTCCCCTTTGGAACGCTACGACGATCGCCATCCAACCCCTGCGGACATCTATTGGGTGGTGGAGATTTCTAATACAACGCTCGAATACGATCTGGAGCAGAAGGCACGAACGTATGCCCGGGCTCAGTTGAGAGAATACTGGGTGGCTGACGTGCAGGCCAAAGTATTGTGGGTTCACCGCCAACCTTCAGCAGGTCGATACCGCAGTAAAACGTCCTTACAAGCAGGGATCGTTGTACCCCTGGCTTTTCCAGATCTCGAAGTTTCAGTGAAGCAGTTGCTAAGCTGACTTGTGGCAGTGCGGCGTTATTGTGAGTTTGTCGAGCAAGCTGGAGGGTAGAAACCCCTTCGATTCGAAGACATGCGAATTCTGCTGGTGGATGACGAAGTGGAATTAACCGACTCGCTGGCACAGTTATTTGCCCGCGAAGGGTATGAAGTGGATGTGGCCTACGACGGTCGAGGGGCTCTGGCATTGCTCGAAACCCATTCCTCCGTCACCGATTCGCCCTACGACCTGATTGTGCTCGATTGGATGTTGCCCCATCACTCGGGCTTGGAGTTGTGTCAGCGCGTGCGGACGGCGTGCGGAGCGACTCCCGTGCTGTTTCTGACCGCAAAGGATACCCTCGACGATCGCGTCGAAGGGCTGGATGCCGGAGCGGATGACTATTTAGTCAAGCCCTTCGAATTGCGGGAGTTGATGGCGCGGGTGAGGGCACAACTGCGGCGATCGCAGTCCTCTCCAACTACAGTTCCAACCCCGCAGCGATTGCAGGTGGAGGATCTGGAGCTCGATCGCGACAATCGCATGGCGTACCGACAAGGCAAAGCGATCGCCCTGTCTGAAAAGGAATTTCAACTGCTGGACTATTTCATGACTCATCCCGGTCAACTGCTCGGTCGCGAGCAGATCTATCGGCATTTATGGCCGGATGAGGAGAAACCGAGTAGTAATGTGTTGGCTGCTCAAGTGAAGTTATTGCGGCGCAAGCTTGAAGGGCAGAAAAAGCGATCGCGCCCTCTAATCCAGTCGGTGTATGGCAAAGGCTATCGGTTTGGCTCTCAACCTGCCGCGTCTGAATAAACCGCCACCGACAGCCGGATTTCACTAGATGTAGACCGGGCATCCAGGGTCAGGGCAACCCTTCAACTTGGCGAAGCAATAGCCAGCACCGAGTCACGAGGTTTCAGTCTTCCCTTGACGTTGCTCGGAAGCTTGGAACAATGGCCTTAGCGCGCAACTGCAGATAATGCGGATCGTCCGTAAAACCAAACCCGGTCAGCCTCTTCTCCCCGCAGGGGAGTCTGTCGCAGGCGACGAAGCTCTCTTCAATCAGTGGTATGATTCTCAGCTTCGAGGCGAGCGCACGTTCCGATTGGATGCCCAGATTGCCGAAGTTCTCAAGCGGCTGCGCGATCGCCATTTGTGGATCGCCTGCGACTGCCAGGGGGAAGCCGATCGCCAACCGCTGCTCTGCCCCATTCAGCTAGACAGTTGGGGAAGCCGTTATTCCTTTCGACGCATTCGATCGCAATTTCCCCACCATCCCACCTGCATTTTTCATATTCCCGACCGACTGGAAGATCGGTTTGCCTTCGATCGCACTAGGCCAGAATCCTCTCTCCCAAACTCTCGCTCAGCCTCGCAAGTGGGCCATGCCCTCAGACCTTTAGCTTCAAGCACCAGCTTTGTGCTCGATCTGACCGATCGAGCGCCCGAGGCTCGCCCGGTCAGCCAACAGCCCACCCAACTGGCCATCCAAACGGATCGCCGTCGTTCCCATCGCTGGCCCAAGCTGGCCCGCATGCTGTTTACGCTCTTAGAAGAAGCTCAGCTCAATGTCATTCGTCCCGGCTGGTGGCGGCGATCGAATTATCCCCAGCAGCAGTACCGCCGCCTGCAGCGCACCAAACGCCACATCATCAATCGCATTCCCCTGCGACACTATTTGACAACGGAGCCCGAGGCGATCGCGGCAGGATGCCAGCGATTGGAAGCACTTCTGTCTCGGGGCGGGGGCGACTGGCCGCCGCACGTCAAACCCCAAGCTTGGTTTGTGGGCCTTGCCAGTCAAGTGGATATCGAGCGTCGCCAGCTCTATTTTGTGGGGAAACCCGACTCGATCGCGATTGAAGAGCCCCCCATTTGCTTTGCTCCCCCTCATTCCCACCGCTCGGCCCCCTACTGGGCGATCGCCCAGCTTGGCGAAAGCAAACTCGCACCGGGACAGTATGTCTTGCGGCAGGCGTATACCCATCCCGTTTACAGCACTTCCCTGCTGGTGCCGGTGGATAGCGATGCCGAGCGGCAAACCCTGGCGCTGTTACTGGAGTTGCAGAGATTGGTTTGTCGGCAGGGTATCCCTCTGACCGTTACCAAACCCTTGCACGATTTTGCGTCGAGTGAGGGGGAGCCTTACCGACCGGATTTTGTCCTCTATCGCGATCGCCTCGACCGCAAAGGACAGCACAACATTGTGGTGGAAACGATGGGATTTGACAACTCGGCGTATCTAGCACGCAAAGATAGAACTCACCCTCGCATGGCGGAATTGGGCGAAGTGATTCCCTTGGATTGGAGCCAGCCTCTCACCCCCAGACGGAAACGCGCGTTTCAACAGGCCCTGACCCAGGCGATCGAGCGAATATTTCAGTAATCTCGCATCCTCGCCAAACTATAGTTATGCGCTACAATAAGCGACACACCGTGAAGCATCCAAGGGCATCGACCGTGAGCAAGACTGGAAGACACGTAGTTCCTAGCCTGAAGGGCGGTTGGGCCGTACGGAAATCGGGTGCTGAGCGGGCCACACGCGTCTTCGACACCCAGAAGGCCGCGGAAAAATTCGCGCGAGACCTTGCTAAGAAGGAACACGCAGAGCTGTACATCCACCGTAAGGATGGAACTATCCGCCAAAGAGATAGCTACGGCCAGGATCCCCATCCGCCGCGGGGCTAAGGGCGCTGGAGTGAATGACATTTGAACGTAACGTATTCGTCAATTGTCCATTCGACGATAAATTTCGGCCACTCCTTCGCCCACTACTATTCACAATCTATTATCTTGGCTTCACGCCGCGAATTGCGCTGGAGCGCCTAAATTCTGCTGAAGTTCGTATTGAGAAAATCATCGGACTCATTGAAGAATCGAAGTATTCAATTCACGACCTGTCCAGGTTAAAAGCTGAAACAGCGGGAGAGTTCTACCGGCTCAACATGCCGTTTGAACTTGGCATAGATTTCGGGTGCCGACGCTTCAAGGGTGGGGAATCGTCGGAAAAGAAATGTCTGATACTTGAGGCGGAGCGCCACCGCTACCAGGCCGCACTTTCTGACGTTTCTGGTTCAGACATCGAAGTCCATGAAAATGAGCCAGAAGAAATTGTCGCTGTAGTCCGAAACTGGCTGAATCACGAAGCCAATTTGGCAGCCGATGGCCCCGCGGCAATATGGGGCGCGTTTACCGACTTCATGGCTGACAACTATGATGAGCTGACGGCCCGAGGGTTCTCTCCACGGAATATCGAGCGGCTATCGATCGCTGAATTGATGCGCTTCATGGAGCAGTGGGTTGAGGCACGCGCATAACAAACGCTGCTGAGCTCAGGTGATAGCTTGTTTCGATAATATTCGCGTCAGGAATCCCCTAATGGGCTGATGGGCCGTGCGTCGGAGTCCTCCTATTCCTCGTGGATAGGCTCGCAGGCTAACAGGATTGCGACCTTCTCCTCAAGTTCTGCCCGATCGATCGCGCCCGACTCCAACGCTAACTTCTCTAGGACCGCATACCAGCGTTGGTAGTAATCCCAAGTTGGATCGTCCAAGTCATGGTCTGACTCCCACTCGCGAATCGTGTCGATCAGATTCTGACGAAACTCTTCCCATTCGTAATAGCCCTTTTTAGAGAGGGCGATCGCCAGGGCAAATGCAACTTGTTCCCAACTGCGATTAAAGGCAAGCTGGCCATTCTCGCGGGGTAGAGCTTCCTCAGAACCCATCAGGCTAGAAGCCGCAAAGTGTTCGAATTGAGTAAACATAATGCAACCAACACAATCACTAGGGAGCCTTTACCTTCGCCACACCCATCATGGACTCCGGCGTTACCAGAGCAGCCAGTTCCTCTTCCCTCATATGCTCTGTGCCCGCAGGTCGTTCGGGCAAGACCCACCAGCGGATTTGTCCGCTGCTATCCCACACTCGAATCTGCACTGAGTCATCCAAATCGAGGCCAAACTCTTTGAGCACGGCTCTGGGTTCGCGGGCCGCTCTCGCTCGAAAGGTTGGGTCTTTATACCAGTATGGAGGGAGCCCTAGGGTGGGCCAAGGGTAGCAAGAACATAGCGTACAGTTAATTAAGTTATGCACCGAAGGGGTATTCTCAGCCACCCGCATGTGTTCGCCTTCTGCTCCAGACATACCGGTTGGAAGGTCGAGCTCTGCACAAACAGCATTGCAATCTTCAATTAAGCGCTGCTTAAACTCTGGATCGACCCAGGCTCGGGCAACCAGTTTTGCTCCATTGAACGGCCCCATCTGGGAATCGAAGTATTGCAAAACTTTATTGACCGTTTCGCCGCCGATGATACCTTTCTCAATCAAAAGAGCTTCCAATGCTCTAACTTTTGCAGCACTTTTAAGCTCGCGATTAGTATCGTAGCTAAAACGCTCATCTCCTGGAATAGACATTGGCAAGCTTCCCTCTCTCAATAATGGTTGCACGTAAAGCTATGCGGCAGCAAGATACAGCTCAAATAGATCGGCGTAAAATACCGAGCCGGGCTCAGCCAAATCGTCACCCCAGATATCTTTCACGTCAAAGCGAATGCTATAGCTCGGTTGGGCAGGTCCCAAGCCATCGGCGGGGCCGGGGAAATAGGCATAACAGCCATCATAGACTAAGTCGACAACTCCAGATTTACCCCGCAGGTGGCCGGGTAGACGGGTATGTTCGGCCACCGGCATATCCTTAACGATAATGGCATCGCCAACCGCAAACTTGGGTTGAATATCGGCCGTACGTTTGGGAGAATCGCCCAACTGCAGATACTTAATCACTTGCTCGTCAATAGCAGGGACATCCTTTTGAGGTAAAGGCGTCGGATCGACATTTCCCTCCTTCAGATAAAAGCTCATTTTGTCATCCAGCTCTGCTTGAGAAATGTAGCCTTTCTCGACAAAGAAACTAGCGATACCTCCTAGCCATTTTTCGTAATATCGCAGCCTGAAGTAGTCGAAGGGATTCATGGCTTCTGCTCCTCGGCGCAGATCGGCCCAGGTCCAAATATCTTGAAACCGGGTAGGCACCTGTTCGATCGGATAGTCAGGCAAAGACTCACTGAGGTGTTTACTCAGCCCCATCATGGCAGCGTGAATGCCAAAGATACGCTTTTCCCATGCTTCAACAAATACTTTTTTTTGAAAGTCAACCGAACCTAATCCTTCTAAGCCTCCCAGATTGTGTTGTAATTTCATGGTTCTCTCATCCCCTTTTTTAGCAGTACCATTAATCAAATCGAGATCTATTTTTTCCAAAGCACATAACTAGAGGTCATTACCACCGCCAGCCGTTTTTAACGAAGTGGTCATGGCTTTCCCCCCAACTTCTGAGAGGTAACCAAAGATGGCACCTAAAATCATCGCTGAGATCGCAATCAAGACAGGATTGTTGGGTGGCATAGCTGTAACGGGTAAGCCAGTGACGGCTACCGTACCGACGGCTTGTGAAAAGCCCCAGACAATGGCAGGTGTAATACCGTAGGTAAATGGCAGCTTCGACGCCTGCACCATTGCTGCACTGCCAATGCCAACACAAATTGCAGCGACTAAAGGATGATTCCCTATTAAATCAATTGCTAATAGAGACAGAGCTGCAATAATAATGCCGGTAATGTTGCACGAAACCGATTTAACAAACCCCTGAATCCCCCCTCCCACAACAAAAAAAGATGCCCAAGCAGTAAATGTAACCCAAACAGGTAATGGAATTACAGTTGCTGTGAGAAAAACATCGACCCCTCCGAGCACGCCAATGCTAATCGTTAATGCTTCAGATTGTTTCATGGCATATTGCTTCTCTATGGATGGCCCTGAAACTACATTAAGCACGCATTGAAGCCGCTTCGCAATTCAGATTCATCTAAATTGCGGCCAATAAAGACGAGCTCGTTACGACGGGGTTCGCTCACTTTCCACGGACGACCCGGACGACCATCCAGCGTCATATGAACGCCTTGAAATACAAAGCGCCGATCCTCATCATCCATATCCAGGATGCCTTTCATGCGAAAGATATCGGGGCCGCGTTTTTGTACGAGTTGGTAGAGCCAGCGATTGAGCCGATCGCTATCGACTACCCCAGACTCGCGGATAGCAATGGATGACACCGACCGATCGTGCTCGTGGGCATCTTCATCGAGAAACTCGGGATCGATACTCAACGCAGTTTTGAGGTCGAAGGCACCGATACCCAGCACTGCGTCCAGCGGCAGTTGGCAATGCTGAGTCCGATGGATCTTAGCGAGGGCATTCATACCGCGAATCCGCTGTTCGAGTTTATCCACCAGCGCAGGCGAGACTAGATCGACTTTGTTCAGCACAATGACGTCGGCAAAGGCGATTTGCTCCTGGGCTTCACTGCTGCTGTCCCAGTGCTCTCCAATGTGCTTGGCGTCAACCACGGTCACGATCGCATCCAGTTGCAATAGCGATCGCATCACCTCGTCAACGAAAAACGATTGAATCACTGGCGCGGGATCGGCTAAGCCTGTCGTTTCAATCATCAAATAGTCAAAAGCATCGGAGCGCTGCACGAGATCGCTGACAATACGAATTAAATCGCCTCTGACAGTACAGCAAATGCAGCCATTATTCATTTCGAAAATTTCTTCATCAGCATCAATAATAAGCTGGTTGTCAATACCAATTTCACCAAACTCATTCACAATAACCGCAATTCGTTTGCCGTGCTGAGTCGTAAGAATTCGATTCAAAAGTGTTGTTTTGCCCGCACCTAAATAGCCGGTTAATACCGTAGCGGGAATCAGGTTTTGCATGGCTTAACCTCTGCCGTATCAACTCTCGCCAAAGCATTGTGGGTGGCGTATCATCAAACAAATCTCTCGCCCAAGGAACAACTCGGGAGAAATTGAAGCTGGATGCTTAAGAAGCCTAAAGGCTCCGATCGATACTTGTTGTAGTCAAAGGCACAATAACGCCAAGCGGAGGATCTAGGAGTGCAGCAGCAAGGGATTTCCAACACTCAGACGGGATTAATGCACTCCGGCACGTCATTGCGGGGATTGTTCGCAAGTGGACTGACTTCATTGAGCAGCAAGGGCCCAGCATCAGCTTGAAGGAGTTGGAGAGGCTTGGCTGTTTCCTGAATTTGGGGATCGAGCCAGTCTGTGTAGTTGCCTGGGGACAAGATCGCAGGCATGCGACTGTGGATTTGCTGCATGGTTGCGTTGGCAGCAGTTGTAATAATCGTGCAGGACTCTAGCTCCTCTCCGTTGGGACCATTCCACAATTCCCACAAGCCGGCGAAGGCAAAGGGTCGATGATTTTCGAGATGGATGTGATAGGGGCGCTTGCGGTTTCCTTCTTTTTTCCATTCGTAGAAACCATCAGCTACGATCGCGCAACGCCGATATCTCAACAGGCCCTTAAACATGGGCTTTTCTGCAATTGTTTCGGCTCTGGCATTAATCGGTCGCGGGCCTTTGTTGGGATCTTTCGACCAGCGGGGGATCAGTCCCCAGAGCAGCAACGCAAACTCTGGCTCGCCCTTTGCATTGGCTCTAATGGCGGCCACGGGTTGCGAGGGGGCGATGTTGTAGCGGGGCTGGATAGGAGGGGTCGCATCCAGGTTGAATCGTTCGGCGATCGCTTCGGCAGGGGTGGCGAGGGAAAAGCGGCCACACATTTCGATTCTCTAACTCCCTTGGGATGAGAGGCCGATGGTGAGGGCAATGCAGAGCCATTGAACTCGGGTTGACTAGATTCAAGCAAAGGGGTCTAATGTCAACCTATACCTGATTAAAAACCGCTTTTTTCACAGGGTAAAATCTTGTGAAAAAAGCGGTTGCGACCCATTGACTAAGAGCTATAGACTATCTCGTACGAGGCTTTGCCTTGTTGACTTTGAGATCTCGCCCCATCCATTCGGAGCCATCTAGCGCTTCAATCGCTGCGGTTTCTTCGTCCTCTGTTCCCATCTCGACAAAAGCAAAGCCACGCACGCGACCCGTTTCGCGATCGGTAGGGAGCTGAACTCGCTTTACTGACCCGTACTCTGTAAACACAGTAGTCAGATCGGTGTCTGTAACCTCATAAGACAGGTTACCTACATAAATTGACATAGATCGTTTCCGTAATCTGAAGGAATGTAGAGAGTGAAATTTCAGAGAGAAATCTGTCAATTGAAAAACGCGAAAATCTCGTTAATACTAGAAACAAATGCCGCAGCCGATTTTTAATTCTCTGCCGTCAGTGTAGCATTGAAATTATTGAAATTGCTGAAAGATTATTTTGGGCTCGTGGCCCTGTTCGCTTGAATTGCTGCCAATCACCCGTCTTGAGGTTGCGGCCTTCACGAGCAGAACGCTGGCGGGACTCCAGGACTCCAAAGCCAACGCTCAGCGGAACTTTTCAGTGGAACTCGAGCGAGCGAGGGGTATGGCTAACTGCAGGTCACTCGGACGGGCAGCAGTTTCCGGCAGAGACAGCGGTTCATCTCGCACAGCAGCGCAGTATTTGGCAAACCCACAGCGATCGCATTGCTCGCCAGGGGTGGCGGGCCAATGGCTATCCTGCACGAGCCGATCGGCCAAATCGCTGACAGCCTCCTCCAAACGTTGTTCGTGCGCGGGAGTGACTTCGTATGAATCTGCCTCCCTATCGCGCAGAAAAATCAAGGTGAGACGTTTGAGGCTCTGGCCGTAGGTTTGACGCAAAGCCAGATAGTAAAGCCCCAACTGCAACTCCAAGGCTTCGGCATCTAAGGCGATCGCGGGACGCGACAGTTTGTAATCCACCAGATGCAAGCCGTCAGGGTGAAGGAAATCGAGCCGGTCGTACCGTCCTGTCAACTTAAATTGCAGGCAGCCCACCTGCAACTCCCCCTTAAACCGCCCTTCAATTCCGAGCGGACGGTGCAGGGTGACTGAGGTTGCGATGTGTTGTCGATAGTAAGCCAGTAATAGTTTGTGCCCCTCCTCCACTTGCGTGGGCGAGAGCTCGGACGAGTATTGTTCCCAGCACTGCTCGATCCAGCTACTGTCGGGTATGGAGAAGCCATAATCCCAATCGCCATAAATCGCGGCCAAGGCCCGATGGAGCGCGAGACCGAGTTGCGGGGAACCAAAGAAGCTGGGAGCCGCAACCTTGCGTTCGTATTTGAAGTAGTAGGACTGCGGGCAGCGTTGATAGGTTTGCAGTTTGGTCGCAGATAGCAGGTAAGCCATGAGGGGATTGCCCAGCGCTCGATCGCCATTCTCTACTATCTACACGAGATTGGCTCGGCCTTTGCTCGATCTCGCTCGCTCGAGGCCATCCAAATGAGCTGTGCTTGCAGACATGCTCATAGAGGAGTCAAAACCTGGAGAAGGTCAATCGTCTGGTAATCCTTGGCATTATTAGTGACTAGCGGCAAGGAATATCGCAGAGCCATAGCTGCGTTCCAGGCATCTTGGGGTGAAATGGGTCTGCCTTTGTCCTTGGCCCGAGCGCGAACCTGAGCCCAGATACGGCAAGCCTCGATATCTGGGGGAAGGACCAGATAGTTTTGCATTTCTGTTTCCAGCGTAGCTATGCGCCTGCTACCCCAGTTACGCATGTAACCCCATTGGAACAATTCGGCAACGGTCATGAAAGACAGAGCCATGCGCTTTCCTGCAATGATGTACTGGTAATCCCGAGCCTGACTTGCCCCCTTGAGGATAATAGAAAAGACATCAGTGTCGAGCAGAACAACATCCACCCTTATTGCTCCAGGAGTGTTGTTGTTCGCTGGTCCTGTAGGAAGTTCAGGAACTCATCGAGGCGATCGGTCTGTGGCCATGCTTTGGAGCGAAGCTCATCCACATTGACGACGGGGGTGACAGGATGGGCTTGCGAATGCTCTTGAATTGTTCGGGGCTCCCAAAAGCTTTGAGAAGCCTCTTGTAGCTGAGCATCATTGGCGATGTTGTTCGAGAGGATCGCAATCAACTCCAGCTTCTGGGTTAACGGGAGCTGTTGGGCTTGCTCGGTGAGTTCTCTAAGGTCTATAGCCATGCTTCTGTTATAAACAACTTTTGAGGGCGAGACTCTCGATAGCAAGACAGTTACCGAACGACTCAGCTCGGCAGTCTAAAAATATCGACAGTCTAAAAATATTTTATAACGATGCTAAGCGCTGACACATTCACATTCGCTGGAAGGCCAGTTCGCGATCGCTCGGGATTAGCCGATGCCTGTGGAATCAGGGTGAGCTGAAAGGGTCGAAAAAGGGGGCGATCGCTGACCGGGGTTGCTAGCAGATGAATCTCTGCAGGCCCCGAGCCCGAGAGTGCAAGCTCGAATTGATAGATGACTGAAATCTAATGCCAAGCTGAAGAGAGAAGCGTTGACCTTTATGCCATGAAACTTTGTTCGATCGAAACAACACCCAGTCCCCACTGCATGAAGCTCAATCTCGACAGCTCAATTAGCCTGACGCCCCTCACCCTCGAGACAGATGCGGCCCCATCAGATGTACCTGAAATTGCTCGCCAGCTCGTGGCGATGGAGTCCGTCAAGTCGGTTTTTTTGATGAATGACTTCATCACCCTCACACGCAAGCCCAGTGCCGACTGGCAGCCAATCTTGGCAGCAGCAGCTCAGTTAATTGGGCTTTCTCAGCAAGCCGATGCCAACTTAGCCGCTCGGGTGACCCCGATCAAGCACTTGGATGAGACCGGCCCGCGCGGGCCAAACCTGGGACAAGTTGATGTGGCCGTTCAGGCGTGGCGAGGGATCCCAGTACAAGTCAGAGCGACCGCTGCAGATGGACAGCAAGCGCGAGTCGGGTTGCCAGAGCAATTCGGGCAGGTCCTGCAGAGGGCGATCGGTGCGACTCAGGCCGATTACGTACAAGAGCGTCGCTGGGAGGCTTATCCTCCTCAATTTGGTCCGCCGCAGGAAGTGGCCCAAAGGGTTGCCGAAGAAATCGTCAGCCTGATGGATGCCGAAGAACTGATGCGCTTAGAACGAGAGGCGATCGCCGATGTGGAATCAGCCGGTTCCCAACACTCGCAGGCGGCTCTACTGAAAGCTCTGAAAAGCACGGATTGGAAGCAGCGACTGAAAGCCCTCCAGCGGATTGATGTCAATTCAGCAACCTTCCCCGCTGTGGCAGCAGCTTTGAGGGATGAAAACAACGCGATCCGGCGATGGGCTGCGGCGATTTTGGGAGCCAGCGAAATGGCTGAGGCGGCGGAGCCACTATGCGATGTCGTGCTCGGCGATCGCTCGGCAATCGTGCGACGAATTGCTGGCGATGCTCTGAGCGATTTGGGCGATCCAAAAGCTATTCCTACCTTCTGTCAGGCTCTGAGTGATTCATCTCCCTTGGTCCGCTGGCGGGCAGCTCGGTTTCTGACCGAGAGAGGTGACCCAACGGCTGTGGAGTCATTGCAACAAGCGATCGATTGCGAGACAGAATTTGATGTGCGACTGGAGATGGAGGCGGCACTAGAACGCATTGAAACGGGTGGAGCGGCGCAGCTACCGATGTGGATGCGGATCTCCCAGGGGGCAAAGTAAAAATTATGAAGCGCTAAAATTTCTATCCCCGCCGCAAGCGGACGGGGCATTACGGAATTTTTCCTTCGGAACGCACTTTCGCTCCGGTGAATCGTCGCAAGCGCCGGGGAATCTGACCCAAAGAGATTGAAGGGTTCCCTTTTCCTCCTTCAAGACGAGCGATGACAGATTGAGTGGTTTGCATCCGTCTTGCGACTTCTGCTTGGGTGAGATCCGCGCTCACACGGGCCTGAATCAAGGCTTTAGCGATTTCAAACTCTTCATTGAGTTTGTCGTATTCAGCCTGATAATCTGAATCTACCGACCACTTCTGGTGTAATTCTTGAATCCCAGTCATTCCGAGATCTCCTTGACTCTTTTTAGGGCAAGCCCTATCTCTCGACGAGGGGTTTTTTGAGTTTTTTTGACAAACGCGCGAACAATTACAACCCGTTCGTTTCTAGCTGTCACATACAGGGCGCGCGCTATCCCATCTCTTCCCTGTTGCCAATAGGCACCGTCACGTTAAAGGGTCAGTCCCCCTGGACGTTGGGTGTCACTCTTTCCCGATCGGAAAAGGGAGGTAAGTTCTCCAACCGCTGGCCTAACCTCATTCGCTCGAACTGCCAAGCATGTAAAGACTGACGGAAGCGGCGATCGCTATAGCGAGGCATCCCTTTCAACATCGCCCCAAAATAACCCGCCACAATCGTCAAACCACCCACCACAGAGGGTTTTTCCCAGAGACGATAGAGGCCGATTGCAAAGATATACAGCGGATGAGTCCCCATAAAGTACTGCCCCCGCCCCCAGCGCAATCGACCCACCAAAACATGTTTGTGGGAAGAGCCCATGACTCGCTTGTGGATGAAGTTGAGTTCGGGGTGGCGGAGACTGCAGGTGCGCCAGCCTGCCATGCGAGCCCGATGAAAGGCAATTCCATCCCAATGGACTTCTCTGACAAACCCGCCGATCGCCTCAAAACAGTCGCGCCGATAGAAATTAATCATCCCCGCCACCATTTCGTCACTGCTGCGTTCTTCCACCAGGCGATCGCCCGCTTGCTGAAACGGCTTGCCACTGGCAGCTCCGAGATAGCGATCGGCAGCAAATAACTCCAGTAAAGTGGCAAAATAATGCGGCCCAAATTCGACATCTCCGTCCAGTTTGCAGATGAAATCGTAATCTTTGGATTGCAGGTGCTCGTAGCCAAAATAAAACGTCTCGACAACGCCGGGACCGACCGATCGCCCGCCGCGATCGGGCTTAGAAACGAGCCGAATCCAATCGTGCTCGTCCGCAAATGCCCGCACGATTTCTGCAGTGGCATCCGTCGAGCCGTCGTCTACAATTAGCCACTCCATCGGACGGACGGTCTGATTGACGACTGACTGCAATGTGCCGGCAATAAACTCAGCCTCGTTGCGAACGGGGGAGATAATCGCAATTTTGGCGATATGCGGGGTGACTTGGGTGAGTTCGCCAGTATCGACGCCAGCACTTATCACGATCGAAATGCCTCTACAGTCTCAAAAGCTGAATTTACCCGCTCCAAGGGGTGCGATCGTCATCTCCGAAGTGTTTCTCGACTGGCGATCGTACAAAATGTCTAGATCGATCCCGGGCCGATCGTTACAGGGAATACAGACAAGTTAGGGCGATCGCCGCTAGGCGCTCCCCAAAAGTTGGATTAGAGTGAATGAGTAAGAAAACTTAACGATTGGGTGGATTGACTATGGTCACTACCGTCGCGCCGACCAAACGCCTTACCGTTCAGACCGAAGCGATCGCCGCCGACACGACCGCCATCCGCAGCCTGGATTGGGATCGCGATCGCTTTGACATCGAATTCGGCCTGCAAAACGGCACCACTTACAACTCTTTCATTATTCGCGGCGAGAAAGTTGCCCTCGTAGACACCTCCCACGCCAAATTCCGCCAGCTCTATCTGGAGTTGCTGAAAGGCGAAATCGATCCCGCCACGATTGACTACCTCGTTATCAGCCACACCGAACCGGATCACAGCGGTCTAGTGGGGGACATTCTCGACCTCAATCCCGACATTACAGTGGTGGGCTCCAAAGTCGCCATGACGTTTCTGGAAAACCAGGTGCATCGGGAGTTTCAACGGCGAACCGTCAAGAGCGGCGACAGCCTAGATTTGGGCAACGGCCACGAACTCCAATTTCTGCTGGCCCCCAACCTGCACTGGCCCGACACCATCTTCAGCTTCGATACCGCTACGGGGGTGCTCTACACCTGCGATGCCTTTGGCCTGCACTACTGCAGTGACTTGATTTACGACGAAAATCTCGCGGCGATCGAAAAGGACTTTCAGTTCTACTACGAATGCCTCATGGCTCCGAATGCGCGATCGGTGACCAAAGCGCTGAAGGGTTTGGACAAGCTGCAGCAAGACTATGACATCAAGCTGGTGGCCACCGGGCACGGTCCGCTGCTGCGCTTTCACTTGCAGGAGTTGTTAGGTCGCTATCGCACTTGGAGCGCCAACCAAACCCAGGCCAGCACGGCTGTAGCTGTGTTCTATATTTCCGATTACGGCTATAGCGATCGCCTCACCCAAGCGATCGCCCGAGGCATCACCAAAACCGGCGTCGCGGTGGAAATGATGGATCTGAAAGGGGCCGATCCCCAAGAGGCTTACGAACTCGTAGGGGACGTGGCGGGATTGGTCATCTCGATGCCCCCGGCTAGCGGTGCCATGACCGAACAGATTCAGGCCGCATTCGGCACCATTGTGGCTGCCGCCAATCACAAGCAACTGTTGGGCTTAGTGGAGTCTTATGGCGGTGACGACGAACCCATCGACCCGATTCTGACCCAGTTCCGCGAGGCGGGCCTAGATCTGGGCTTCGAGCCCATTCGAGTGAAGGAAGAGCCCAGCGAGAATACCTACCAACTGTGCGAAGAATCTGGCACTGACTTGGGTCAAAAGCTGAGCCAGAAAAAGACGAACCGGAAGAAACAATCCCTCGACAGTAGCCTAATTCAGGCATTGGGTCGCATCAGCAGCGGCTTGTATATCATCACTGCTCAAAAGGGGGAGTTACGCAGTGCCATGCTGGCCTCTTGGGTCTCCCAAGCTAGCTTCGAACCCCTCGGATTCACCATTGCCGTGGCCAAAGACCGTGCGATTGAATCCCTCATGCAGGTGGGCGATACCTTTGTCCTCAATGTCTTGGAGGAGGGCAATCACCTCAAGCTGATGAAGCACTTCCTCAAGCGCTTCGCCCCGGGGGCCGATCGCTTTGCCGAGGTCAACACCCAACCCGCCAAAAACGGCTCCCCCATTCTGACGGATGCGTTGACCTATCTCGAATGCACCGTCAGCCGCCGCATGGAGACGAGCGATCATTGGATTGTCTACTCCACTGTGCAGGAGGGTCGAGTCTCAAACCAAGAGGCTCGCACCGCCTCCCATCGTCGCAAAGTGGGCAACTACTACTAAGCCGGCATTTAGCCAGCTCCAGTCGGCCTAGATCGCTGATTTTACCGTTGTCCTTTGCAGCTCGGTTCGCCGCTCCCCGAACCTCCATTCGTCCTTACCTCAGGAGATTGTCGTCGTGATTGCTTCTCTGCCCAAACAGCAGCGTGACGTTCAAAAGCTGTTTCTGCTCAAAAATACCTTTGCGTTGCGATCGCGAACTTGGGAGCGGCTCAAATTCGAGATCGAATATGCGCTGCAAAAGGGGACGACAGCGAATTCCTTTTTGATTCAAGCCGATCGTACTGCCCTAATCGATCCTCCTGGCGAGTCTTTCAGCGAGATTTTTTTAGAGACCCTAGAGCAATTGGTGGAGCTGAAGGCGATCGATCTGGTTGTCTTGGGCCACATCAACCCCAACCGTGTCAAAACCCTGATTCAATTGCTCGAACGCGCTCCTCAAATCGAGGTGCTGTGCTCCACACCTGCCGCCAAGCAACTGCCACAACTATTTGAGAAAGAAGAATTCACGGCAGAGGTCAACATCCGCGCCGTCAAACGGGGCGACATCCTCGACTTGGGTCAAGGCCACCGGCTTGAGTTTTGCCCGATCCCCACCCCCAAATGGCCAGATGGCATGGCCACCTACGACCCAGCCACGCAGATCCTCTTCACCGATAAATTGTTTGGCGCGCACGTCTGCGGCGACCAAGTGTGGGATGAAGGCTGGAAGGTGTACGAGAGCGATCGCCGCTATTACTACGACAGTCTCATGGCCACCCAAGCCCGCCAGGTGGATGCGGCACTCGATCGCTTCGAGTCGTTCGAGATTAAAGGCTATGCCCCCGGTCACGGCCCGTTAGTACGCTACGGTTTGACTCCCCTCACCCAAAGCTATCGCGAGTGGAATCGGGTTCAATCGACGCAAATGCTGTCGGCGGCGGTGATTTATGCCTCGGCTTATGGCAATACGGCCACAATGGCCCAGGCGATCGGGCGGGGCATTGCCAAAGCTGGCGTGACGGTGGAATCGATCAACTGCGAATTTGCCTCCACTGAGGAGATTAAGTCAGTGCTGGAGAAAACCTCCGGTTTCATTTTCGGTTCTCCCACCTTGGGCGGACACGCGCCGACGCCGGTTCAAACGGCTTTGGGCACGGCGCTGTCTATAGCGAGTAAAGAACAGCTCGTGGGGGTATTTGGCTCCTACGGTTGGAGTGGCGAAGCGGTGGACATTATTGCGAACAAGTTACGGGATGCTGGCTATCTGTTTGGGTTCGAGCCGCTGTCGGTGAAGTTTACGCCGGATGCGGCGATGTTGCAGAAGTGCGAGGAATTGGGCACTGATTTCGGGCAGGCGCTGAAGAAGGGGCTGAAGCAGAAGACCAAGGCGGCTCGTCAACCGGCGACGAATGTGGAGCAGGCGGTGGGTCGCATTATTGGCAGTTTGTGCGTGGTGACGGCCAAACGGGAGAGCGCTTCGAGTGCAATGTTGGCCTCTTGGGTGTCGCAGGCGACGTTCGATCCGCCGGGGTTGACGGTGGCGGTGGCGAAGGATCGGGCGATCGAGTCGCTGCTGTTTCCGGGCGATACGTTTGTGCTCAATATTTTGGCCGAGGGCAAGTACATTCCACTGATGAAGCATTTTCTCAAACCCTTTGGTCCGGGGGAGGACCGGTTTGAGGGGGTGGAGTCTGCCGAGGCTGAGGATGGCACGCCAATTTTGTCGGATGGTTTGGCCTACTTGGAGTGTCGGGTCGAGCAGCGGATGGAATGTGGCGACCATTGGGTTGTTTACAGTGTTGTTGAGGCAGGAGATTTGTTAGATGCCGATGGCAAGGCAGCACTGCACTACCGTCAAACTGGCACTCACTATTAACCGAGTCCGACTTTGTCTATAACTAACTTTGTCTATAACTAAAAGCCAGAATGCTTTTAAAGCTAGACACCGGTTAGGTGGGAATTTTTCCTCTACGTGAGTTAGGCTGCACGAGCTGCAAAGGGATGAGATGTGAAGATGGACACTTCTAGATGCCTCGTCTTGATACCTTACGGGCGTTCTCAGGATCGCATCAGGAGTCTAATCGTTGAGGTTCTCGAACGTATGGCTGTGGTGGCTGTTTTACCCCAAGAGTTTGTCGCTGGCGCTCGAGGTTCTGACGAGAGGTTGGAATCTCTGCGTAGGAGCGATTTCATCATCGCTGACTTGTCAGAAGCAAACCCTAATGTTTTCTTCGAACTGGGGGTAGCACATAGTCTGCGCAAACCGATCGTTATCCTCGTCAGCACGGAAGGTAACGGAAGTTTTCCCAGCGATCTACTGGGCTATCAGTACATCACATACAATCCCCAAAACCTCTTAGAACTAGAGATGCGACTCGAAAAGCTCGTGCGCGCGATGCAGAGTCGTCTCGAAACGACCCGATGAGTACGCGGATCTGCTTTGTCATCATGCCCTTCCGTCCGGAGCTGAACTTCTTTTTCCTTTACCTTCAGCTCTACTTGGAGGATCGGCACGGACTGCAGGTTCGCCGTGGGGACACAAGCGTTCTTACAAAGGCACTCATGGATAAGATCGAATCAGAAATCCAGGAAGCCGATCTCATTATTGGGGATATTTCATATCCCAATCCCAACGTTTTTTATGAGTTGGGTATCGTGCGGGCAAACCGGAAGCCTATCATTTTCTTGACTCAGGACGAGCCGGAAAAGGCACCCGTTGACGTTCGCCAGTTTGAATACATCCAATACGACCTGGCTAGACACCAGGAGCTGCTGGCGAGACTGGACAATGCCGTGAAGCATGTCTTTGGTTCTGGATACCGAGATCTGTACGATCGCGCGCTCTCGATCCTCCAAGAATTCAATGGTACAGCCGACTCAAACTACACTGCGGCGTCCCTTGAGGAGTTTCAGACTCGGGCAATCCGCGGAGAGCGCTTCGAAGGTCTTCCCGACTGAGCAGATGAAGCGTCTCTGCGTGAATTCCTGCTTCCAAAAATCATCTCTGAAGCCACCGAAATCGTCGCGATGAGGAGGATAGACGTTTGGCTTTCGTCCCAGAGCGGTAAGCTTCAAAAGGATTCGCCCTAAAAACAATAGCAGTAGGCTAGACGGTGCAACAGTCTCGGACAATATTAAGCGCAAGTTTAGATAGGAATGATGTGAATTGAAATCTATACGAGCAAAGCAAGAGGCAGAATTGTCTGAAAGGAAAGACGCAATCGTATGACTGGTGGCTACGACACTGACTTCAATTGCTGGGCTCGAGAAACTGCTCGACTCCTGCGAGAAAAACGATGGCACGAGCTTGACTTAGAGCATCTCATTGAAGAGGTGGAAGACTTGGGTAAGAGCGAACGTAGAGCTCTTAGCAGTCAGTTAGAGCGAATTCTGATTCATCTCTTGAAATGGCAATACCAGCCACAGCGACGAACAGATAGTTGGCTGGATTTTAGCAACGACGGACGGGTCCAGATTTATAAAATCTTGAAAGACAGCCCTAGTTTAAAAACGTTTCCAGCCATACGACTTGCTGAGGATTATGAAGATGCTCGCCGCTATGCAGCAAAGCAAACTGGACTCAGTATCGAAAAATTCCCTCTAGACTGTCCTTACTCAGTGGAACAAATACTGGACGATAACTGGCTGCCAGAGGCGTAGTTTATCAGCAAGTGCAAGAGGCGAACCTGCCGCAGGCTCGGGCTAAACCTCATCTATATTGAAACCTGGAGTTTTCAGACATTGCACTCAGTCCCCTAAATCCCCCACTCAATTTAAATGCAACTTTCAAGATTCTGTGAAACCATCCCAATCACGCTCTAACAGCATGACCGGTAGGCGTTGAATCGCCCGTTCGAACGCAGTCATATCCCCCATCACCCGCGCCACCACCAACGCCCCTTGAATCTGCATCACCGATCCTTCTGCCCGCTGTCGAGCCAGCTCGGGAGACAATCCTGCCTCCTGCAATACTTTAGCGATCGCCCCCATCCACGCCGCCATTGCCTCTTGCAGTTGAGCGTGAAACAAATCGTCCGCCTCTCCCAACGACATCGCCGACAGCAAACAAGTCTCCTCGCCATGGCGATAAAACTCCGCCAAACCCTCGCTCATCGCCCGCAGGCGATCGCCCGGTTCTCCGTCCCCCTTTAACGGAGCCAACACCGTCTCGGCAAACCAGCGGTTGACATACTGCAACACCGCCGCCGCCATCTCCTCTTTGCCCTCTGGAAAGTAATGGTAAAGACTCGCTCGACCCAGACCCGACGCCTGCGAGAGTCGCGACAGCGTGGCCCCCTCGTAGCCATAGCGACGAAAGACGGGTACTAATTGAGCGATCGCCTGCTGCTTCGACATTGCTAACGAATTCAAGAGCATCTATTGACAGTATACTGAACGTTCGGTATTTTTAAATTGGACTGAACGTTCGGTACAAGCCTGACAAGGAAATCTAAATTTGGCCAGCAGATGACCCTCAATTGCCATTTTCCAGGCCCGAGCTGCCCCAAACTGTATTGGTCCGAACAACTTGCGATCGTTTCAAAAGAGGTCATTGATGGAAGGAAAACCCCCTTATCCGCCGTTCACCCTGGAAAGTGCGAAGGCCAAAGTCCAGGCAGCAGAAGATGCCTGGAATACCCGCGACCCCGAACGAGTCTGTTTGGCCTATACCGAAGACTCTGTATGGAGAAATCGAGCGGAATTCTTTCGCGGACGCGAAAAAATCAAAGAATTCCTGCAGCGAAAGTGGACTAAAGAACTCGATTATCGACTCAAAAAAGAGTTGTGGAGTTTTACCGACAACCGCATTTCGGTGCGTTTTGAGTACGAATGGCACGACGATGGCGACTTCTGGTATCGCGCCTACGGCAACGAGCAATGGGAATTTGCCCCCAATGGCTTGATGCAACGGCGAGAAGCCAGCATCAATGACGTTCCCATCTCAGAATCCGAGCGCAAATTTCGTTGGGAGCGCAAAGCCTAGGCCGGCCCGTCGCTTCACCCTCACCCATCCCTTAGGAGAAACTCCATGATTGTTCTATACAGCCACCCCCTTTCTGGCAACAGCTATAAAGCCCGTCTATTCCTGTCGCTGCTCGGCCTCGATCGCGAAGTCAAAACCGTAGATCTGATGAAAGGAGAGCACAAATCCCCCGAGTATCTCGCCATCAATCCCTTCGGCCAAGTACCCGCTCTGGTCGACGGAGAAGAAGTCATCCTAGATGCTCAAGCCATTTTGGTCTATCTAGCCCGCAAATACGGTAATGAGTCTTGGTTGCCCCTCGATGCCTTTTCTCTCAGTGCAGTCACCCGCTGGCTCTCCACCACCAGTGGCGAAATTCGCCAAGGCCCGGAATTCGCCCGACTCTTCCACCTGTTCGGAGTCAAAACCATCGATATTGAGATGGCAGCTCAAAAATCAGCCTTTATTTTGGAGGCGATCGAACAGCATTTAAGCGATCGCGACTGGCTCGCCACCGACACCCCCACCATCGCCGACATCGCTGCGTTCCCCTACATTGCCCTCGCCCCAGACGGTCATATTTCTCTAGATGACTACCCTAACATCCGCGCCTGGATCGATCGCATTCGCCATCTCCCAGGCTTTGTCGGTATGAGAAGCATCCCCGCACCCGACACTGTTGGAGTGTAATTGGCACAGGGGTCCTCTGACCCCTCCTAATTCTTTTTGCTTTTATTCCTCACCCTCACTGCATCGGGAGGTGTCCCATGCCTCGAAAATTCGCCGATATCGCCTTCACACCCGCCGTCAAAGCCACCCAAACCCGCCTCGGCTCGCGGGAAACCTACGAGCGGTTTGTGGCGAACGGTCCCGCCAACGACGACATCAATGAAAAAGCTTCTCAGTTTATCGTCGAGCGGGATAGTTTTTACTTGAGTACCGTGGGGGAAGATGGCTGGCCCTACATTCAATTTCGCGGCGGTCCCGTTGGCTTTCTCAAAATTCTGGACGAGAAAACCCTCGGATTTGCCGACTTTCAGGGCAACTTGCAATACATCACAGTTGGCAATCTCTCCCGCAACGATCGCGTCTTTTTATTTCTGATGGACTACGCCCATCGCCGTCGCCTCAAACTGTGGGGTCGAGCCGAGGTGGTGGAAGACAATCCCGAACTGCTGGCTCGTCTGGCCGATCCCGATTATCCTGCTGAGGTAGCACGAGCCATCCTCATACATGTGGAAGCGCTGGATTGGAACTGTCCGCAGCACATTCCCCTCAAATATTCGGAGCGAGATGTGGCTTGCAAGCTAGCTCCTTTGCAACAGCGGATTGCCGAACTGGAGGCACAACTCGAACAGTCGTGAAGGCGATCGACCGCATTGCGCAGGCTTCTATCGGCATCGTGGGGATAATTTGTTTGGGGCTCTTCAGGCTGAGATTCTCTCATATCAAGCCTTGGAGCCTTTTTCTATGCCCTTATTTCAGTACCGTTCATTGCTGGACTCCTCTATCAACTGGCGTCTGTACCGACTGTCGTATACTGTGTGGGGGCTTGTCTGACGCGGGCCTGCGATCGCCTTGACTGTTCGGGCAAACCTCATAACAGCGTTCTTTACTCCCAGCCGTTTCATGAAAGCCGTTCTCACTCTGTGCTTTGCCCTCTGCTCGGCCGCGTTTGTCTGGCTAGCTCCCTACCCTGTATTGGCCCAAGGTAATGCCGCAGATCTTCTACCGGTATCGGCCAGTGCCCCCGAGAACTCCACCTCAGGCGAATTAATGACCACCACCACCGAATCTGGCCTGCAATATGTCGATTTAGTTGAAGGGGATGGCCCCAGCCCCGAACCCGGTCAAGCCGTTACCGTCCATTACACTGGCACGCTGGACGATGGCACCATCTTCGATAGCTCCGTCCGGCGCAACCGTCCCTTTGAGTTCACCATTGGTATCGGTCAAGTCATTAAGGGCTGGGACGAAGGCGTCTCCAGCATGAAGGTGGGCGGCAAGCGCAAGTTGACGATCCCCCCCGATTTAGCCTACGGCAGTCGCGGAGCCGGTGGTGTCATTCCCCCGAATGCCACGCTGACGTTTGAGGTGGAATTGTTGGGAGTGAAATAGGCCCGACACATTCGTTCACACTCGTTTGACACCTCTTTTTAGACGCTGTTAGGATTTGCACTTGCGCCTTAAGAAGCCCTCGCAAGATGGCATGCGCGGCTGACGCTGTATGGTTTGACTGGAGAAACGTAACCTTTGGCCAATGTAGTTGTGATCGGCGCTCAGTGGGGCGACGAAGGGAAAGGCAAGATCACCGATCTGCTGAGCGAAAACGCCGATGTCGTGGTGCGCTATCAGGGGGGAGTGAATGCAGGCCATACAGTGGTGGTCGACGATCGCACTTTTAAGCTGCACCTCATCCCCTCAGGCATTTTGTACCCCGACAAGCAGTGCGCGATCGCCAGCGGCACCGTCATCGATCCCAGCATCCTGTTGGGGGAAATCGACCAGCTCCACAGTCTGGGGGTTTCCACCGACAATCTGTTTATTGCTGAAACCGCCCACGTCACCTTGCCCTACCACCGCTCGATCGATCTGGCCTCGGAAGAATGCAAGGGCGATCGTAAAATTGGCACCACCGGGCGCGGTATTGGTCCCACCTATGCGGATAAAGCCGATCGCACCGGCATTCGCATGCTCGATTTGATGGACCCCGATCTCCTGCGCGATCGGCTCAATTGGGCCATTCCCAACAAAAACTTATTGCTCGAAAAGCTCTACGGTCTATCGCCCCTCGATCCCGACAGTGTGATTGAGGAGTATTTGGGTTATGCCGAGCGGCTGCGTCCCTACGTGACCGATGTGGGGCTGAAACTGAGCGAGGCGATCGGCGAGCGCAAGAACGTTCTGTTCGAGGGGGCGCAGGGAACCCTCCTCGACCTCGATTACGGCACCTATCCCTACGTCACCTCTTCCCATCCCATTGCCGGTGGTGCTTGTATTGGTGCGGGCGTCGGTCCCACCACGATCGATCGCGTCATTGGCGTGGCCAAAGCCTATACCACCCGCGTGGGCGAAGGCCCTTTCCCCACCGAACTGTTGGACGAGCGGGGCAATTACCTCTGTCATATGGGGGCAGAGTTTGGCACCACCACCGGACGCCAGCGCCGCTGCGGTTGGTTCGATGCCATCATCGGTCGCTATGCGGTGCGCGTTAACGGACTCGATTGTTTGGCCATTACCAAACTGGATGTGCTCGACCAACTGGACGAAATTAAGGTCTGCGTTGCCTACGAGCGGGACGGCCAGCGCATCGACCACTTCCCCAGCAATGCCCGCATTTTTGCCGAGTGCAAGCCCATTTACGAAACCTTGCCCGGTTGGCGCACTTCTACCAGTCACTGTCGCTCCACCGAGGATTTGCCCCCTGCGGCCTACAACTACCTGAAGTTTTTAGCCCATCTAATGGATGTGCCGATCGCGATCGTCTCCCTCGGTGCAAGCCGCGAGCAAACCATCATTGTGGAAGACCCCATCCATGGCCCCAAACGCGCTCTGCGCTACGAAAACGGCCACCGCAGCAGCCACGAACTCAGTCCAGAGGCTCCAGCCAAGACTGTACGCCAATCGAGAAGATAGAAGAAATCCCCCGAGTCACTCTGTGTCAGAGGAACTCAGGGGAATTGAAAACCATCGGACAGCCTAGTCCAAGACTTCCAAATAGTCGCGAATGCGGTTGCGGCGTTTGGGCTGACGTAGCTTTTGCAGTGCTTTGGATTCAATTTGGCGAACCCGCTCGCGGGAGAGGTCGAGGGTACGGCCAATTTCGGCTAGGGAGTAGGTGCGGCCATCTTCTAAGCCGAAACGCATCCGCAAGACATCCCGTTCGCGGCTGCTCAGTTCCGCCAGTAGCGTGCTCAGATCGCGGCTGAGGGATTCCCGCGTCACCAACTCTTCGGGGGACATGTCTTCGGCTTCGAGCAAGTCTCCCAACTCGGTATCTTTGTCTTTACCGACTTTGGTTTCCAGCGAAACGGAACGAGGTACCCGCACCAACAGATCGCGCACTTGGACTTTACTCAGGTCGAGCTCCTTGGCAATGTCCTCAATCGTGGCCGTACGACCTTTCTCTTGAGAAATCTTGCGCTGAGCTTTTTTGATCTTGTTGAGCTTTTCCGTGATGTGGACGGGCAAGCGGATGGTCCGACTTTGGGTGGCGATCGCCCGCGTAATGCCCTGACGAATCCACCAATAGGCATAGGTGCTAAATCGATAGCCTTTGGTGGGGTCAAATTTCTCGACGGCACGTTCCAAGCCCAAGGTGCCTTCCTGAATCAAGTCCAGTAGTTCCAGGCCGCGATTTTGGTACTTTTTGGCTACGGATACCACCAGACGCAGGTTGGCCTTGATCATGTGATCTTTAGCCCGACTGCCCGTGCGTTGAAACTGGCGCAGTTCGGAAACGGAGAGGCTGACGCGCTCGGCCCAGGCTTCTAGGCTGGGCTGGCTATCTAATTCGGATGCCAACTGCTCTCGCTGCTCGACCAACTCCATGTAGCGCTGAACTTTCTGGGCTAAAGCAACCTCTTCATCGCGCCCCAGTAAGGGAACGCGACCAATTTCTTGCAGGTAAAGACGAACCAAATCGGTCGAACGACGACTGCTAGATCGACTTGGGGTAGATCGCTCGCCATATTCGACTTCCACAGCTTGAGGCAACTCGGTTGCTAGTGAGGAGTCATCGCGATCGGATTCGTAATCGGTGTTGTAAGGTGTTACTGGCATAGGTGTTGATTTACCTGCCCTTGCGGTAATGCTCTCGGCAGCTCGTACTGAGGGAGCGTTAAAACAATAAAGTTCCCAATTGCAGGTTTTTTGAGTCAGATAACTGCATGGGCTACTTTGCGACCCAGACGCTCAATCGAATGAAGAGCGCCCTCGGGCCTCGATTTGACCTGAGTCGACTTCTCAGGGATGCTATCTGTACTCATTCTAAACCGAGTACCGGGACCCGAGTTGGGTAACATCCGTACCGAAACCGGTCTTTCCAACCCCTCAAGACTGCTAGAAACGGCAGTCTTTTAAGAACGGTTTCTGCATCTTGCCCGAGGGGCAGAGTTTAGGATTGGTGTTGGGGCGAGACATACTGGAGCAGAGGCGGAGATTGCGATCGAATTGCAGGGATTGGGACTCATGATGGCGAGTTTGTTGGCAGAGGCGATCGCGGTTGAGAGCGGCGATCGCATAACGATTGTATCTACATTTATCATGACGGTTCTGCTGTCGATTGGCTTGTTCTTTTTTATTCGCGCTTCTGGTAAGGATCGGATTGAAATTCGCCGATATCGCAGCGAATTATCGGTGCAGGATTTGGGATCGCAGTTGCAAGCTTATCTGAAGGGGCGATCGTATCGGTTGCTGGAGACAGATGAGACGGGGCTGGCCACATTTGTGGGACAGGCTCAGCCGAGCGGATTTTTGACGGGATTGCTGACGGCGCTGGCCGCCGTTGGCTTGTTATGTCTGGTTTTAGTCTGGCAAATGGTGCAGCCGCAATTGCAAGGGTTTACCTTCCTATTGCTGGCGTTATCTCCGCTGGCGGGATGGTATTACCGCAAGACAGCCAGCCGGGAAGAAACGCTGCGGGTGCGAGTGCGACAAGGGGATAGCCCGGAGCTGACCGGGGTGGATATTGCGGCCCATCGGGACGAGCTAAACGAGTTGCAGCAACAGTTGCCGCTAGAAGAGCTGTAGCAATCCTCGAAGCCTGAGTTCGATGACTCTGCATTGCCCTCACCCCCGGCCCCTCTCCCAAATTTGATACTGCTGGCCAATTTAACATTTAGAAATATTGGCATGGTGCAAGTCCTCTGCATGGCCCTCACCCCCGGTCCCTCTCCCAAACTTGGGAGAGGGGAGAAACAGCCGAAAATCCTTACAGGGCCTTGTTCCCCTGCCCCAAAAGTTAGGGGAAGGGGGCCACAGGCATCTAGACAAATGGCCAATGTTTCGGAATATGAATTTCGCCAGCAGCATCAAAATTGGGGGAAGGGGTTAGGGGATGGGGGCCAGTCCCTTGTCGAACTCACGTCTCGAAGTTACGACATCCAGAGCAAGGCTCGGTTACTAGCCGCTGCAATAGACTGAGGGTATGAGTGCAACCTTTACGATCGCGCTACCCCTTCCCCATGCCGCCACAGCTCTGCAAGGGCGTCTTACTGTAGCGGAGAGAGAACCACAGGGACCATCAGTCTTCATCTTGCCGGGAAGCGGATTGAGCGATGGCGACGGCAACGACAGCGATATTGGCTTTGCTCCCCTGGCTCAAATCGCGATCGCCCTCGGCAACGCCGGATTTAACTCCCTCCGTTTCGATCGCCGAGGCACGGGCGCAACCGGGGGAGACATTGCCAGCCCCGCCGAAGAATTACAAGATTTTCTGGCTGTACTCGATGCTGCTGAAACCCTTCCCGAACTGCCGCGCCCTTGGGTCGTGCTGGGGTTGGGGGAAGCCGCAGCTTGGGCGGGGTTATTGGCTACTCGTCGAGCAGAAAAGGTGGATGGGTTAATTCTGGTATCTCCCCCCACCGGAGCTGTGGGGGACATGTTTCGCTATCGCCAAGATGCAGAAGATGCGCTGGCAACTGCCCCTGTCGAAAAACATCGGGCGATCGTGCAGGAACTCACAGACAACTACGCTGCCAGCTCTCCTCTATTTATGTTTAAGCCTATCTTCGAGATCGCCTGCCCCACCCTCGCCATTCACGGTGACATGGATTGGATCTGCCCGGTGCATTGTTCCCGGCAACTGTCCGCAGAACTAGAGAGACGGGGCAGCGGTCCGCAGGATTGGACCTACTGCGAGCTGACAGGGGTCGATCGCTGGCTGATCGCCACGCAGCAATGGCGATCGCTAGCCGAACAACTACAGCCCCATTGGAGAATTGACCCAGCGGCGGTGGATATCCTGGTAGACTGGTTATCACGAAAATTTCGAACTGAGTAGTTGCAGCTCGCTCCTTCAGCGAGTTTTGTTGTTTGGGTTGGGAGATCGGAAACTTGCGCCAGATTGTGCTTGCCGGAAATTGGAAAATGCACAAAACTCAAGCCGAAACGCGAGAGTTTTTTGCCGGATTTTTGCCTCAACTGGCGAGTCTAGACCCAGCTAGACAGGTGATTTTGTGCGTCCCCTTCACCGATCTGGCGGCGGCCCTCGAGGCCACCGCCAATACAGCCGCAGTCAGCATCGGGGCTCAGAATGTCCACTGGGAGGAGCAAGGGGCATTTACTGGCGAAATCTCGGCGGCGATGTTGAAAGAGTTGGGCATTGCCTACGCGATCGTCGGCCACAGCGAGCGCCGCGAGTATTTCGGCGACACCGACCAAACTGTCAATCAGCGATTGCGGGCCGCACAAAGCAGCGGTCTCACCCCTATCCTATGTGTGGGTGAAAGCAAAGCGACCCGCGATGCAGGCGAAACCGAAGCCTGGATTTTCCGCCAACTCCAGCAAGACTTAGTAGGTGTAGACCAATCCAACCTGATCGTTGCCTACGAACCCATCTGGGCGATCGGCACTGGAGCAACCTGCGAGGCTGCCGAAGCCAACCGCATCATCGGTCTGATTCGGGGCAAGTTGAACCATCCCGACGTGCCTATCCAATATGGCGGTTCGGTTAAACCCGGCAATATTGATGAAATTATGGCTCAACCGGAAATTGATGGTGTTTTAGTGGGGGGAGCGAGCCTGACGCCAGACGGGTTTGCCCGCATCGTTAACTATCAAATTCCCGTTGAGGCTTGAGCGAGAGTCCGAGCCGCAGCCCTGAGAAACTGAGAGTCGATCGGATTGCAGTGAATGCTATAGTAGCAAGGCGGCTCCGGGGCGTAGCGCAGCTTGGTAGCGCACCACTTTGGGGTAGTGGGGGTCGTGGGTTCAAATCCCGCCGCTCCGATTCGCATAAACCCCCACCCTTGAAAGGCTCTAGCTCGCGCTAGAGCTTTTTTGCTCGCGGCACTGGAAACCCTAATCGTCCCCTTCGTCCACCCCCGGCAACGCCGCCACCAACGCCTCTAACACCCGACTCACCTGCGTCACTCGCAAACCGTGGGTTTGCAACACCTGACCCTTCGGAATAATAGCGTGCCGAAATCCCAACTTCGAGGCTTCCTTCAACCGCTGTTCCAATTGCGAGATCGGGCGCACCTGTCCTCCCAACCCCACTTCGCCCATCAAGACTGTATAGGGATCGACAATGCGATCGCGGAAGCTAGCGGCGATCGCCACCGCCACTCCCAAATCCGCTGCGGGCTCCGCCACATTTATCCCCCCCGCCGATGCGATATAGGCATCTAACTTCGAGAGGGGGATCCCCACCCGCTTTTCCAAAACCGCCAAGATCTGCAGAAATCGACTGGTTTCAATCCCCGTAGTGGTGCGTCGCGGCGAGCTGTAGCTGGTCGGACTCACCAAGGCTTGCACTTCCACCACCAAGGGTCGGGTGCCTTCGCAGGCCACGATGGTGGCGGTGCCGGGGGCGATTTCATCTCGCCCCGAAATAAACAGCTCGGAGGGATTGGTGACCTCTTGCAGTCCGCCACTGGCCATATCGAAAACCCCCACCTCTTGGGTGGCTCCGAAGCGGTTTTTGACGGAGCGCAAGAGGCGATGGGTCTGGAAGCGATCGCCCTCGAAGTACAGCACCGTATCCACCAAGTGCTCCAGCACTTTGGGGCCGGCGATCGCCCCATCTTTGGTGACGTGGCCCACGATTGCGAGAGCAATATTCCGCTGTTTGGCAATCCGCATCAGAGCGCTGGTACACTCGCGCACCTGCGACACCGATCCTGGAGCCGAGCTCAATTCCGCCCAGAAAATAGCCTGAATGCTGTCAACGATCGCCACTTGGGGCTGTAGGGTTTCTAGCTCTAGCAGAATGGCGTCTAAATCTGTTTCTGGCAGAATATAGAGTTTGCTGCCGTCAATATTTAAGCGACTGGCCCGCAGTTTAATCTGCTGGCCCGATTCTTCAGCGCACACATAGAGGACTCGACCGTTTTGCGATAAGTAGCTGGCGGATTGCAGGAGTAAGGTGGATTTGCCCACGCCGGGGTCGCCGCCGATCAGCACTAACGAGCCGGGAACAATGCCGCCCCCCAAGACGCGATCGAATTCGCCATAACCGGAGGGAATGCGGGCGAGCTGGCTCTGCTCGATTTGGGGCAGGGTGATGGCCGCTAGAGGCTGCCCCGTGGCCTGCAGGCGCTTTTTTCGGGTTCTAGAACTCAGTTGAGCTTGGGGAGATTTTGCGGCTGGGGAGGCGAGCACTTGCTCGACTAGACTGCCCCAAGTGCCGCAGCTGGTGCAGCGCCCCAGCGATCGCGGAAACCGATCGCCACACTCACTGCAGATCCATTCTGTTTTCGTTTTAGCCATCCTGAGATTTACTGGGAGAAGTGAGTGCCGAGCAAATATGTCACCTGTTGCGATTGAATCCCACCAACCTGGCGATCGCCTACCGAACCTGGAGCGGCTCTTCCAGCAGATGAACTCCCACTACTTTAACGACGAGATTCCGTCGATACCGGTGGTGTGGTCGAAGCGGATGACGCGATCGGCAGGGATTTTCTGGTGGCGGCAGCGGGGACTGGAGTTCGAGAGCGGTATTCGGCTGTCGCTGCCCCTGTTGGGCGATCGCCCTCTAAGGGATCTGGAAGCTACTTTAGCCCACGAAATGATTCATGCTTGGGTGGGTCTACACCTGCAGGAGTTGCGGCACGGCCATGGAGTTTTGTTTTGCAACAAGATGGCGGAGATTAATCGGGCTACCGATCGATTTCGCGTAACCCAGCATCACAGCTTCATGGCGGAGGTCCAGAAGTATGCCAAGTGCCGCTGGGATTGCATAGAGTGCGGCAAAGTCTATCGCCGGCAGCGCAACACCATCGATCTGAAACGACACCGTTGCGGGAAGTGCCGAGGGCAATTGAAACGAGCTGCATTGGTGTAACGAGCGCTCGTGCGATTTTGCCTCGAAACTTTGTGCGAGCGGCAGGAGATGCCGACACGTTCCTGTCACTCGCTCGCTAGCGCAAGTACAAACGCAGGGTCGCTTGGCGAGAGGTGGGGTGATTCGATCGCTCGGTTTGCGCGAGGTCGATCGTTAGCCCCAGGCTCTCGGTGAGGGAAGTCGAAACCCTCAGGCCCATGCGAAATGACTCGGGGATTTGACCGTCCCGCAAGCGGTAGGTGCCGAAAAGATTGGTCTCGAACCCGTTAAACCACTGCTGGTCGTAGGTGGCCGAAAGCGTCCAGCGGGGATCGTCGAGGGGCGTGTTCTCACCCAAAGTCAAGAATCTGGCATCCCGGTAGGCCGCACTCAGTTGTAAAGAACTCTCGGAAATGGGCAGGCTCGGACGGTACTGCAGTTCGGCAGCTACCCCTGGGTCCGCTACTGCTGCTTGACTCGCGGCTATATCCCAGTCTAGCTCGCCTGCGGGGGTGGCCCAACTGGCCCCCGTCCCGATAACCTGTTGCAGCGTTGTGGCTTGAACGTATGCCTCTGCCGCCAGAGTATCGCTGGCATTCCAGCGATTTGAGAGGGAGAGAACCAGCCGATCTTCAACCTTGGCAGGCTTTTCCCGGGCTGGAATGGGCCACAATACTCCGATCGCGTAGGCATACTCGCCGATGGGGGCAGTTGACTCGCTCAATGGGTCCGACGAGTCTGCCAAATTTGACGGGACTGCTAAATCCGAGCGATCGGGCGAATCGGCAGAAGAGGCGATCGCATCTGGAATTTTCAGAGTTTGTAGTGGCTTGCCGTCTGCTGCAATTTCGAGTTGGGAGGTTGACGGGTGGTTGGAAGTACCAGAGGTAGCCCGCAAGCCCAGCAGTGCAAGTCGACTTTGATAGCCAGTGTCGGATACGGAAAATTCGCCGACCGTATAAGTGACCGATCGCTCGACATCAGTGCGGACGAGCTGCAAACTATTGCGCTGCCAGGGGGATTTGTTCCCTGCCTGTAGCGATCCGCCCGCTACCAGGTGCCACCCTGTCGCCAAACGAAGATTACCGGTCAGAGACAGCCCATTGGGCAAGCGATCGAGTCTCGCGCCTCGATCGCTTGCCGAGACCCGCAGCGGACTAGAGCTCTCCAGGCGGGCGGCAATCGAACCATCGGCGATCGCAATCGACGACTCTGCAGGCGGTCGATCTTCCGCCTGAATGTGGAGTTCTAAAAATTCCTGACTGAAGGCAACCTCCATTCCCTGTTGTTGCAGATCGCTCGGGGTCAAAATGCCGTCGCGCGCCTGCGCTGCTTGCGAGAGGCGGACTGAGACACCCGATGGCAAGTCACTGTCCAGCAGGGCCAGCAACGGCGCGACAGGAAACTTCACCTGCGGCGGCGAGCCTGCCTGCAGCACAATGGGGAGCGTTTCCTGCTGAACTCCATTGACAAAAACCCGGACAGTTGTCGAGGATAGCGGCGCTGCCAACTCGAGAGGCAGGGGTCGGGCCTGCGCAATCGCGGCTAGCTCTCCGAGCCCTACGCTGCAGGCGATCGCCCCCAGACTCGACCCTATCAATCTCTGTATTGTTTTTTGTTGCTGCTGTCGAGAGAACGCAACCACAACCTTGCTCCGAGATTCCATTCGCAACACACCCGCTGGCGATCGCGTCTCTACATGCCAGGATATCCGGCTTCGCAATTAGCGACGAGAGGGCACTCTTTGGGGCCCTGTCTTACCGTCTTCTCATAACCTTACCCGTATCCTCGCGATCCAGTGCTAAGGGAACGGGCAAAGGTTCGCACTCGCACCACTATATGGGCGATCGTAAGGGGCAAATACCGGCAACTGAATTGTCCTGAGAATTGGGAATTAACGATTTTAAAAACATAGATTGTAGGACCACCCGCGAACGGGTCGCGATCGTGGCTGATTGCCTACAAGGGCTACTGCGTCAAGCCACGACAGCAATTATTTCCGAGGGGCCAAAATCATAATCATGTTGCGGCCTTCTTTTTTCGGCCGCTGCTGCACTTCGCCCAGCTCTTCGAGATCGTCAGCCAACCGCCTTAATAATTGATGGGCCAAATCGGTGTGTTGAATCTCGCGACCTTTGAAAATCACTGTTGCCTTGACTTTATCGCCATGCTTGAGAAACTTCTGAGCATTGCGCAGGCGAACATTGTAATCGTGCTCTTCAATCTTGTATCGCATCTTCACCTCTTTAACATCCGAGGTGTGTTGCTTCTTCTTCGCTTCGCGGGCCTTCTTTTCCTGCTCGAACTTGAACTTGCCATAGTCCATAATCCTGCAGACGGGCGGATCGGCTTTGTCGCTGACCAGCACCAGATCGAATTCCTTATCCTGCGCAATTTGCAGAGCCTCATCGGGGCTCATGATACCTAGCTGGGTACCGTCACCGTCAATGACTCGAATTTTTGGAAAGCGGATGCGCTCGTTAATATTGGGAAGGTCTCGTCTGGGACGACGGGGGCTCGGATGTCTGGCCAAGTGCGTTAGCAATCCTTTACGCGACAATAACTCTAAGATCGAGCTGCTAACCCCGATGGGATACGGCGCTAACCCAGAGTAGATCGATAGCTTAACCTAATGGCGAAACATCGATCGAAAAATTTGCTCGATCTTAGCAAAAACCACTAATTGTAGTCGATAGTGTACCCATATCTACCAAACGGCCAGCACAGCTAGCACAGTACTCAGTGTAGGCTAGCTTCAGAGGGGCGAGCCCGCATCGGTCGAGTCCTGCCATCGCTGCTGTAAAATCTGTTCTGCGATCGCCAAATCCCAGGGGGTGGTCAGCTTGAGGTTAGTCTCTTCCCCCATCACTAACTGGACCGCAAGACCCACTTTTTCAAACAAAGAGGCATCGTCCGTGACGGCCCATCCCAGAGCGCGGGCCTGCGCGTGCGCTTTTGCCAGCGGTGCTAGAGCAAATGCCTGTGGCGTCTGGGCCGCCCACAGTTGACTGCGATCGGGCGTAGAGGCGATCGTATATCCCGCCAGCAATTGGGAGGATGTCTGGGACGGCACCACTTGTTTGATGGTGTCTTTGACGGGAGTAGCGGCGATCGCCCCTGCGGCCACCTCTAACGCAGCCGAACAGCGATCGAACAGCCCGGGTGTGGCCAGACAGCGCGCCCCATCGTGAATGGAGACGCGATCGACCCCCCCTAATTCCAGCAATCGTTCCAAGCCGCGAAACACAGATTCTTGGCGAGTTTTACCCCCCTCAATCAACTCGACTGGAGTGTCTAGCTGCTCCGATTGGCAGATCTGTTCGAATTGGGCAAAGTCTTTGGGCTGGCCCAAAACACCGATCCATTCGATCGTTTTGGCCGCGTTTGCGGCTCTTAAGGTCCAAGCCAGAATGGCGCGATCGAACAGGGGAAGGAGCAGTTTATTACAGTCTGCTCCCATGCGGCGACCGCTACCGGCGGCAGGGATGAGCAAGTGCATGGGCAGGCAATATCTAGTGAAGGGATGGAGCCATCTCGGCGACAGGTGCCATCACTGAGATATCCTACGCGATCGCGGCATGCGGACGAAATGGGGCGATCGCCTCGCCCTAGCGATTGCCAGATGCCATCGCGATCGCCTCGGGCAACTGCCGCAGCCGCCACATGTTCCAAATCCCAAATACCGGCCCGAGTGCCAAGATCCAAAACGCCCATTCCCAACCCCAAGCCTCCACCAACGGCGGAATCATCCGAATCGTAAACAGAGTCAGCAGAAACCCCAAACTGGTTTGCACGGTCAGTGCCGTCCCCACATAACGAGGATCGCCGAGTTCCGTAATGGCCGTACTGAACTGGGCGCTATCTGCCACCACGGCAAATCCCCACAAGAGGCACACCAGTGTCAGCAGTAAGGGTGCATGAAAGCAAAACCCCACCAATAGCGCACAACTGCCAGAGGCTGCCAAACTCGCTAAAGTTACGCTGGTGCGTCCCCAGCGATCGGCCAAAACCCCGGCAACGACACTGCCGACCCCACCGATCGCCACAATCCCAAACCCAGCTAAACGCGCTCCAGCTTCGCTCCAGCCCGCCTGTTGATAGCTGGTCAGTAACAACAGCGGCGTCCAAGCCCACATGGCATACAGCTCCCACATATGGCCCAAATAGCCGAAATTAGCTAGCCGGGTGCCTCGCTCGGCAAACACAGCTCCCGCATATCGCCAGTTGAGTTTGGGTGCTGCGGTCAGAAAGGGGCCGGTTTTAACCCCGATTGCGGCGATCGCTGCAGCGATCGTGGCGGCACCGGAAGCCGCCAGCAGCACCGGTCGCCAGGGAGGGATACTTCCCGCAGCAAATAGAGAGGGAATCGCATTGAGTAAATGGGGTAATGCCGAACCGACTGTGATAGCACCCACCAATAACCCCACCCCCAAGCCTCGGTCGGCTTTGCACCAAGTGGCAACCAGTTTCATGCCGGGGGGATAGATACCTGCCAAGGTGACTCCGGTGCAGAAGCGCATGAGGAGGGCAGGCTCGGGATGGTAGACAAACAGTGCAATGCAGGCGTTGAATGCGGCTCCGGCAAGGGCGTTGAGTGCGAAGAAGTAGGGAATGGGAAAGCGATCGGCCAGGTTGAAAACGGCACTAATCAGTGCCCCAATCACAAATCCAATTTGGACGCTCATGGTCATCCACGACTGCTGACCGCCAGACAACTGCCATGCTTGGGTGAGTTGCGGCACAACGGCCGAAGCGGAAAACCACAAGGCCATCGCCAGCAATTCTGCGACAGACAAGAGCAACAGGTTCCGCCACTTCTGATAGTTTATGCGCGTCACGGGCGGAGACAGAGATGGATCCTGCCGGTATTGAAAGCAATAGAACGAAGCCAAAAAGCTCTCACAAGTCCCCCACTGGTGGGGGATTTAGAGGGCCGAGGGCAAGATATAACGGTCAATTCAGCCATTGCACCCCTATCGTCTAGGTCTCGCGCAAAGTAGTCCGTCGAACAACCTGCAGGTACTTAAGCATACAAGGCCGACCCGTGATGTTTAATATGATCTTCGATGAAGCTGGCAATGAAATAATATCCGTGCTCGTAGCCCTGACGATAGCGAAGCTCTAGAGGAACGTTGGCTGTTTTGCAGGCCCGCTCGAACACATCCGGCAGTAGCTGATTTTGCTCTAGGAAGGGATCTGCGCTGCCCTGGTCGATGAGAATGGATTGACTCCAATTCGAGGTTTTGACCAATTCACTGGCATCGTAGGCCAGCCACCGCTCGCGATCGCCTCCCAAATAAGCGGAAAACGCCTTCTGTCCCCAAGGACACTGCATCGGAGCTGCGATCGGAGCCAACGCCGAGATAGAACGATAGCGATCGGGGTTTTTCAGGGCACAAATCAGCGCACCGTGTCCCCCCATCGAATGGCCAAAAATACTTTGGCGCTCGGGTTGGATGGGAAAGTGTTCGGCAATCAACTGGGGTAGCTCTTCAGTCACATAGCTATACATGCGGTAGTGATTGCACCAAGGCTCTTCGGTGGCATCCAGATAAAATCCTGCCCCGCTACCTAAATCCCAGTCATCGTCCTCGCCGGCAATGCCTGTATCGCGAGGGCTGGTATCGGGCACCACGATCGCGATCCTCAACTCTGCCGCATACCGCTGTGCCCCTGCCTTCACCATAAAGTTCTCTTCCGTACAAGTCAGGCCGGATAGAAAGTACAAGACAGGCACGCGATCGCCTTCCACCTGCGGCGGCAGATAGACCGAAAACTGCATCGGACTGCTACAGGCGATTGAATGGTGGCGATAGAAGGCTACTGTGCCGCCGAAGCAGCGGCTGCTACTGAGTCTCTCGGGAACTGCAAGCATGGCAATACGGCATGGAAACGGCCCGATTGCTAGAATACAGAGCTGTGTTGCGCCAGCTATAAATATTTATGGATTGCAATAATTGGCTGCTCGAGCGGGTTATCGCCAGTGACCAGTCCCGCTCGATCGCTGGCAGTCGGGAGAGGCGATCGTTTAGTTGACCGTCAGGCCCCTCGAACGATCTGGCCCAAGCGTTTGAGGTGTCCCTCGCTCCGCTTGCGAAGCGTTTCCGGTGGATTTTCCGCGACTAGATCTCCCGCCAACTTTGGCCAAATGGCAGCAATGCTAGGGGGACCATCTTGAGATGTTGTAGGGCGAAAGGAATGCCGATGATGGTGACAGCAGTGGCGATCGCCGCCGTCAGGTGGGTGATGGCAAGGGACAGGCCAAAGGTGAGCAGCCAAATGACATTGAGGACGAGCCGCAGACACCCTCCCAGCCCCTCGGTGGGTTCCTCCACCAGCTCTTTGCCAAAGGGCAGCAGAGCAAACGAGCCCAGTTTGATAATCTGCAAGCCAAATGGAATGCCAATAATCGTCAAGCACAGTAGCAATCCTCCCAGCCAGTACTGCAGCGCCAACAGCAGGCCCCCAAAGACAATCCACAAGATGTTTAAGATTAAGCGCAGCACATTGTCCTCCAGCGGTGGCGATCGGCCCCAATAACCTCTCAAAGCTACCCTCAGGCAATAGAGAACGCCGCCCATCCCGATACTGCAACCCTACCTGCGCCAGTTCAACCTCGAGCATTGCTCTAGCCGATACCCCCTCACTGTTGGAGGCAATGGGGCTGTTGGCGTGAGCTTGAGGGAAATGGGAGAGTGGCGATCGCAATCATCGCTCCTCGCGGTGCTCCTCTCAAGCCGATGCTATGGTTTTATCATCACCCTCAATGTTGCGCTGGACAGGCTGGACCGATGGAATCGCTGACAGTTCGGGAAGCTGGAGATAACTTGTCTCGATTGGTCGATCTCGTGGCCGAGCAGCACAAACCGATCGCAATCTTGGGGCAACAGCACGAGGCAATTTTGATTGCGAAGCAAGACTGGGATGCAATTCAGGAGACGCTTTATTTGAGTAGCATTCCTGGCATGATTGAATCGATTAAAAAAGCAGCTGCGGAGCCGGTTGAGGAATGCGTCCCATTGGACGATCTCGATTGGTGATGTGGGAGGTCGTGCTCTCCAAGCAGGCTGCGAAGGATGCGAAGAAGATTGCGGCGGCTAGTCTCAAGCATAAGGTTTTGAAATTGCTAGAGGCTTTGCAAGAGAATCCCTACAGCCCCCCTTACGAGAAGTTAGCTGGCGATTTGAGGGGATATTATTCGCGCAGAATCAATCGCCAGCATCGGCTGGTGTACGAGGTCTCGGACGAGCAAAAAGTGGTTAAAGTCTTGCGGATGTGGAGCCACTACGAGTGAAGGTGAGGCGATCGAGGCTGTTACTCCCCGCGCCCGGGATTGGGAGAGAGGTCGGAGGTGAGGGCCGTCGCTGAGACACAATAAACCGCGTCTAGCGTCAAAACCGTCGCTTCGAAGGGATGTCTAAAAAGCTTGCAGGCCAAGGTCTATAAACTTTCCAGGTTCTCCCCCGAAAAACTTTCGGTCTCAATGCAGACGCGGTTAGGTGTCTAGCCTAAAAAAGCGGCGAAATCATCTCGCATCAGACAATGACATTGGCTGAGGAGAGCTCCAATACCGAGACATCTGCCAAAAAGGCCACCGTTCTAAACACATCTCGATCGCCAATATCCCCCCGGCGATCGATCTGCACTGCAGTGCCGGTACCCCGCTGAACCAGCCGGACGTAGTCTTCGAAAGGATTCGAGCTATCGCCATAGGGTTCTGACGCGAAGATCTGACTGAAGTCGATCGCATCCTGAGTTACTTCGAAGTCAGTAATGCGATCGCGCCGAGCCGAGAATGCCTCGTAAACAAATACGTCACTGCCAGCACCACCGCTGAGGAGATCGCGTCCGCGACCGCCAACAATGATGTCATCGCCAGCACCGCCGACAATCGTATCCCGGCCTCCCAGACCGGAAATGAGATCGTTCTCGGCAGTCCCCTCCAGCACATCGTGGCTATTGATACCCACTAGCTCGTTGACGTGATTGGCAAAGCTAAACTGAGCCACAATCGGATCGTGATCGCTCGGTTGCGTGTTGGGGAATTCAGCATTGACGTGAACGATGTCCACCTCGGCGATCGCCGACAAGCCACCCGTGGCGAGGATGTTATCCAGGGCTTGAGAATTCCCCTCAAACACAAACGTGTACTGCTCCTCCGCCGGCAATGTGGAGAGGAGGCTATCGAGTACGCCACCCGAGAGAGTACTGGTCTGAAAGCTCTCGAAGGGGAAGCCATTGAAATCCCCCAATACCGCCACATTGGCATTGGGATCTGCCGCCAAAATCCCGTCGACAAAATCATTCAACGCCTGAGCCTGAGCTTCCCGCCGCGCTTCGCCGCCGATGCTGGGGGGCTGCACCTGACCGAATAGCGGATCGCTGCCGCCGCGAGAGGTGAAGTGGTTGGAGACCAGCGTGACATCGTTGCCATTGAAGCTAAAGGTGGCCGCCAGCGGTAAGCGGCTGCCGAAAAAGGGATTGTCGGGATTGGTTTGCTGGTCGAGCGGATCGACGGCAGTTTGGACAGACCCCGGCACCAGGCTGACTCGATTGGGGTTGTACAAAAAGGCGGTGCGGATGTTGCCGCCGGGTTCGCCGCCGTTGGTGTCGTCGCCAATGAAGGGATTGTCGATGAATTCGTAGGTGACGCCGCTGATGCGGGCGATCGCATCCACCAACTCCTGCAGGGTTTGGTCGGCAGAGGTGACTGAACTGCCACTGGCGTTGCCCGGACCGTCGTTATCCTGAACCTCCTGCAGACCGATAATATCGGGGGAGTTGAGATTGTTGACAATCTGAGCGGCGATCGCGTCGAAGCGAGTGCCGTCGCCGGGATCGAGGTTTTCGACGTTGTAGCTGGCGATGGTGAGTTGGTCCGCGCCGCCCACCAGAGTCGTGGTTTCCGGAGTCAGCGTCACCGGAGTCGCCGTGGGGGTTTCGGTCGCCAGCAACTCGAAACTGCCGAAGCTGTAGCTGAGAATGCCCTCCACCGGACCGAGTAAGTCACCGGGGTCCACCAGCGGCGAGGAGCCTGCCAGCAATGAATCGTCAATCTGGAGACGCTCGGGATTGAAGTCGCCTGCAGAAATGGTCAGGCCGCCGCGAGAGTTAATGCCGGTGGCTCCGACATTGTCGGGCAGCAGGATAATTTCGCCGAAGACATTGGTGGCCGTCAGCGCCGTCCCCCCCTGAATGGCAACGCGCACCCCCTCCAAGCTTTCGTAGAAGTCGATGCCATCTTCGAGGGGATCGAAGCTGGTGAGACCGTCGTTATCGATAATCTCGGTTGGGGCTGTGCGATCGACCCCCAGCACCACCGCATCGGGCAACAAATTCCCCGACGACAGCACCGTCAAAGTCGGGCTGACCAACTGGGTCACACTCAAATCGCTGCCGGAACCGCTGAACTCGGTCACGATCGCTTCCACTTCCACTTCATCCCCCACAGCCACCGTCGGCGTGGTGCCCCCAGTGAAGACAAAAATGCCGTCGGCGGTAGCGATGTTGCCGTCCCCCAAAGCATCCTGCAAATAAAAGCCCCGCACCGAGCCGGAACTGTCAATCCCCGTCACAATGCCGCTGGTGAGAACCGACTGGCTGACAAAGGGGGAAATGTGGTCCGCCCCCTGAATGTCGAAGATCCCGAGTTCGGCCGACGGTGGCGGTTCCGCAAAGGTCTGGCCCTCATTGATGCTGCCAAAGCTATCGGCGCTGGGGGGCGAAAATAAGAAGTCATCGGCACTCAAGCCAATGCCGGTCAGTTGCACCGAGAAGCCAGCTGGGGTGGTGCCCGATTCGGCGACGCCGATATCGGTGCTGGCGAGGCCGTCGGCGGGACCGCCCACGGCAGTGAAACTGCCTTCGTAGCTGAGAAACTGCAGCACGTTATTGTTGTTGTCCACCAGTGCAATGCCGTCGGGCGAGCCATTCTGAATGCCGCTATTGCTAAACGCGAGGGTGCCGAAGCCGCCTTGCTGGTCTGGGATGACGCCGCTGAGGGCAATAGTGTCGTAGGGAGCGCCGTCATTGCCGTTGTAGAGCACGAGGCTGAAACCGGAGAGGTCGGTCCCGGCAGTGCCTGCCACTTCAATCGCTTCGCCGACATCAGCCCCAGTGTTGTCGTAGTGAATTTCGTTAATAAACACATTGGCGATCGCCGTGCTGCCAAAGGATTGGCCGCTGTTGACAGTGCCGAAGTTATCGTCTGCAGGAGCCACAAAGACAAAATCAGCAGCAGCAGTGCCCGTACCGGTGCGCTGGACTGAGAAGCCTACTGGCGTACTGCTCGTTTCGGCCACGCCAATATCGGTGCTAGTCAAGCCATCGGCAGGACCGCCCACAGCGGTGAAGCTCCCTTCGTAGCTGAGAAACTCTACGACAGTGCCACTGTTATCCACCAGTGCAATGCCGTCGGGCGAGCCATTCTGAATGCCACTATTGCTAAATGCGAGGGTGCCAAACCCGCTGTCTTGGTCTGGGATGATGCCGCCGAGGGCGATGGTGTCGTAGGGAGCACCCCCATTGCCGTTGTAGAGCACGAGGCTCCAACCGGCGAGATCGATTCCGGCTAAGCCGGCGATCTCGATCGCCTCTCCCACATCAGCGCCGCTATTGTCGTAATGAATTTCGTTGATAAAAACAGTTGACATATGTTTTCACACATATTGAGGGCAGTGGCCCGTAAGGATTCAGAGCAACTACGCAGTATTGATTGCAACTGGCTTGCACCCGTTGTCCCGCTTGACCGCAGCAACCATATAGCGGGCGGCTTATCCACAACAAGTGCCAGGAATACATTGGTTCCGTAATAATGGCAGGCGATCGTCAGTCTCAAGCGATGTCCATTGATTGAGAGATCCCGCACCAGCTCGCGGACCTACGTGCGGCGCTGTCAGCTTGACGAGAGAATGAGGAACTCGCCCAGAACCGTTAGTTGGCTGGCCAGAGGGCGGCAAGAGCAGGAGTGAGGGGAGTGAGGGTGGTGCCGGGATAGTAGAAGGCCAGAATGTCAGTGGCGCGGTATCCCTGGCGGGCTAAGTGGTACGAGCCGTACTGGCTCATCCCTACCCCGTGACCGAGGCCGCCACCGCTGAAGTTATATCCGCGCAAAACCCCACCTGAAGCGATCGGGTCAACCGTAAACAGCAAGCTATAGGTCGCTCGCAAACCCAGTAAAATCGCATCTTTTCGGAGTGTGACGGGAATGATGTTGCTGTCCGCTTGGCGCAGATTCACCTTTAATGCCTGCACGCGACCGCTCGGCGATCGCTCCAAAATTTCGAGGCTGGCAATGGATTGGTAGGGGGGAAAGGGCAGACTGAGATATTTTTGATTTTCCTGCAAATTGTGGGTCAGTTTGGGCAGGGGTTGCGGAATTTCCCAGCGGAAGTAATTGGAGATACCTGTTTCGTTAAAGCCCGAGCGCAGGCTGAGAAATCGGCGGAAATGATCGTCGCGGGTGAGGTCGAGATCGACCACCTGTTGTCCGAGTAATAAGGTATCGGGGATTGGTTGCAGGTAGGGGCGGGGGTCGCCATCCCAAATGTGGTTGAAAGCAGCCGTGATGCCTCCCGTTGTAGAGGAGTAGACTGCATCTGCCAATTGCCCGTCGAAGGTGAGCACTAATCCTGCAGTTGAGGCGATCGCCCGATCGGCACTAGGAATTGTACCGCTCAGCCCTCGATAGACCTGGCATTGAGTGTCAGCACACAACTCGTAGTTGTCGGGGGTGAAACGGTGTCGATTTTGGAGGGCGTAGGTACGGGCCAAAATGGCTTGAGCTTTGATGGCTTCGAATGGCGCACCGGGGCCGATCTCGTGGGGAACGACGCCGCGCAGGTAAGTTTCGAGCGGGACGGTGTTGACTAGGGTGTAGGTGTCGAAAGTGTTGGGCTGGAGGGTGAGGGTGCCGGCGTAGGTTTTGCCGTTGACGGTGAGGGGAGAGCCATTGCTGGAGCGGATCTGCAGTTCGCGATCGGTAAAGGTTTCTCCCAGAATGGTCCAACTGAGCTCGGGGTTGGTGGAGATGAGTTGCCGTTCGAGGCGAACGCCAGGGCGGTTCTGCGCTCGAGCTCGCTCCAAAATTTCTAAGCGTGCGGTAAGCGTGTATTCCTCTGGATGCGCCCACACCTGCCATTCATCCGGTTGGACCACGAGCGTGCGCACACCTCTGGCCTCCCATTCCTCGGCACTGGCCGCAGCACTTTCGAAACTGCGGTGGCTACTGAGGATGAGTCGACTGTCCTCAAACGGGCGATCGAGCAAGCGGTTGTGGATGCCAATGGCGATCGCTGGGACGTTCCGCACGATCTCTTCACCGCTGGCATCGTCGTATTCCATCACCAAGTGTGCGCCGCCGCTAGTGGAGATGTTGAGGCGATCGGTCGAACTTTCCCCAAATCGCTGCACGATGCCGATTTCTAAGTCTGGGTTGGCAGGAGCTGCACCAGTGCTACCGCCCCAAATTGCTGTACCGACAAACCCCATTCCGACGCCTGCGGCTACCAGCCAGCCGCGAGTTTTCATCGCCATGTTTTCACCCAAAGCTCATGCTCTCCATCATGCCAAGTTTTTCGGGGGCGGAACAGACCTCGATGTCTGAAGTGATGAGATGTTGAGATGAGCAAGGGTTTCTTTGCTTCGATCCATATGCCCCAGCCACATGACGGTCTACAGAATTTTGCAGGCTTAGATTGTGTGGGCAAGAATATTTCAACCCAGCACCTTCAAAAATAGTGCCTTCTATCGTTTCATTGCGGTGGAATATTCGCTTCGTGCAGGATGCCGTCTGTCCCCCTCTCGCATCCACTCAAAAGCAACTTTATTTAATAGCAAACCAATGACAAACAAAAATACCATCAATAGAATTTGATACCACTCAATTGGGCGAACCTGCAAATCGGCAATGACATGTAAAAAGTTCATGACCGAATAGGCAACAGTTACGGTGAAATGGGCTCTGCGGTATTGAATAGAGCCCCAAAAGACAGTTCCTATAATTGCAATTAAGGGAAGTAGAAAGAACCCCAGCATCAGCCACAAAATGAGCGACATCTTTACCGAGCCCGTATCGTGCAGGTGTGCGTGGGCGACATCGATACCGTGAAACAGCGGCATTAAGCCCAGTTGGGTATGAAACAAGAGTCCGAGTAAGAAGGCTGTCCACAGGGCAGTAATTTGCTGGCGGCGATCGACGGGTGCTGCTGACTCTAGCACGATCGTAATCTCCCTTACAGTTATATTATTTAGTCGACAAAAACCTCATTGCCAATCTGGTGATTGTTCTATTTAGATTCTGAAAGATCGATGCTGAGAATTCCAGCAACATTACCGTACCGAAACAATCCGAGATACTTCGCAGGCGAACTCGAATGACAGTCGCCTTTCAGTCTCAGCATCACTGAAAGTTAAATCTCAATAATTCTTAATCTGGCTGTAGATCCCATTTCAAACTCACTACTGTGCGACCATCCGCTAAATGCTGGCGCTCCCACTGACCATTCGGTAATTGCTCGGCAATAGTGTTCATCGCCTTGGTACCGTAACCCCCTTTTTTGGCTGGCACCAGCTCGACGCCATCGTTCGTCACCTGTAGCAAACAACGATTGCCCTCCCGAACCAACTCGATGTGCATGTAAGTCGCCGATCCTCTAGGGGGATGAACGTGGTGCATGACATTGGCGATCGCCTCTCGGGCAAACCGAAAGATGTCTTCGCGGGCGTCGAACCAATCGCTGGTGTGGGGCTCTTGCAGGGGAGGCAAGTTTTGCTTCACTTCAATCGTGAGGCAGCCTTCATCCATCAGCTCGCCAATGTGATCGGCAATGCCGCGATGCAGTCCCTCTTTGAGATTGGCAGAAATTCCTACTTTGCTGGCCAGCATGCGAGCATCGTTGAGTTGGCTGCGAATGCCTGCCCCGATGTGCTCTAGTTGGTCGAGCAAGCCATCCACTTTGAGGTTGGGGTCCTGCCACTGCAAGAGTTCCAACTCGTCCATGGCCAGCTTGAGTTCTTGCAACTCGCGATCGTGAATGTCGGTGGCTACCCGATACAGCAACTTGCGGGCTTGGTGGATGGCGGCTTCTTGTTCTGCCTGTCGCAGAATCTCCAACTCCCGCTGCTGAGCCTGCAGGCGATCGCGATTGTGCAACAACACCACCGTCAAAATTGTGCAAATGGCAGTGGCTGTGCCGACCAAAACCGGCAGCGCCAGCGGCCACAGCCACTGACCCCACCAGAGAGCCGCAATGCCAGCGCTGGAATAGCCCGCGATCGCAGTGGTCACAACGGCTATTCGCAAAACCAGCGATCGCCTTCTAAGCTGCTGACCCAAGCTGGTGGATTTCAGGTTGATGCCCGCCGTCAGCAGCAGCCCCGTCCCCACTCCGGCGATCGCCACCACCCCCATCGCCACGGCAGAGTCCACTTCCCGATAGACCTGTTGTTGCAGCAAGCTGGAGAGCACCTGGGCCTGCAACTCCACCGCCGCCAGTTGGCTGCCATCCGCCGCCCGCACCGATGCCACTTCTGGACTCCCCCCCACAAACCCTACCAACACAATCTTGTCCCGCAGCGAGGCGATCGCCCCCGACTCGGGGGGAGCTAGGCAAGAGTCAATCGGTTGGGGCGGGCAGATCGCCTCAATTGGCACAATTGGAATCTGTCCTGACGGTCCCCACGGTTTATAAAACAGTTGGGTGTTGGAGTCGGGAATGAGGCTGCGGCGATGGGGAAAGGCTTTGGCGATCGCCAGAGCTTCCACCGCCCAAAAGGGCTGAAGCCGCTGGCTGTCTCGCCGCACCATTTCCTCTCGGACCTGAATTTGGCGCACAATCCCCAGACTGTCGCTGCGAAACTGCATGAACCCCTGCATCCATTCGGGGGGGACGATGTACTGCAGATCGCGAAAGGAAAAGGGCATAAAGTGGTTGAAAATCGGAATTTCAATCTGGCTAAAACTTTCACTCGTCCGGGTGGCTAGCAGGAGGCGATCGGGATGTTGTTCGACCACTCGACGCAGCGGCGCATCGAGATCGGCATCGCCTAGGGTTTGGGGCACCACAAAGCTTCCCGGCAAGTTGAGCACCACCGTCCGCGCTCCCCCCTCCTTCAGCAAGCGCACCGTCAGGGCCGCATAATTCGATCGCTCTAACGAAAAATCTGGGGCATTTCCTGCCTCGCGACCCTCAATCCGCCCGTCAATCCCCACTATTGCCACAGTTTCGGGAGGGGCTTGGGGGCCGCGCCAGCGCCATACCTGACGCTGTAGGGCTCGCTCCGCTTGCAAGACAATTGGGGTATTGGCCAGTAGGTTGAGGGCGATCGTCCAGCCCAACCCCCAAGCTAGCCCCCACATCCACTGGCGGGAACTGCGCGAAGTGCTTGGGGACGTTGAAGCGTTTGGCGACAATTGCGGCATCGTCCGATGAGAGAGTTTCTAGTCTAAGCGATCGCCATTCTCGGCTGGCAAGAGCAATCTCTGCCAGTCTTGCCTGCGCAGAGACGTAGAAACTCAATCCGAACACAGCCCCTTAAGGCAGGTCGGTACTGCCCATGAGGTAGCGATCGCATTCGCGAGCAGCCCCCCGCCCTTCATCAAACGCCCAAACCACCAGACTTTGCCCCCTGCGACAGTCGCCCGCCGCAAACACACCCGGAATGCTCGTGGCATATTGCCCGTAGTCCGCTTTAACATTGCTGCGGCCATCTCGTTCCAGTTCGAGGGCGTCAATCAGCGGTTGCTCGGGGCCTAAAAAGCCCATCGCCAGCAGCACCAACTGTGCGGGCATCACCTGCTCGGTGCCGGGAACATGCTGGGGTACAAAGCGCCCCGCATCATCCTCGGCCCACTCAATCTGCACGGTATGGACCGCTTTGACCTGACCGTTGCTATCCCCCTCAAATTTCATCGCCGTGTTGAGATAAACCCGAGGATCGTTCCCAAACTTGGCCACCGCCTCCTCTTGACCGTAATCGAGGCGATAGACCTTGGGATACTCGGGCCAGGGGTTATCGGCAGCCCGTTCTTGCGGCGGACGGGGCATAATTTCCAGTTGCACTAGGCTGGTGCAACCGTGGCGAATGGATGTGCCGACGCAATCTGTCCCGGTGTCGCCGCCGCCAATAATGACGACATCCTTCCCTGCGGCAGAAATAAACTCGTTATTCCTACTGCCAGCCAAAATGGCCTTTGTATTCGCCGTCAGAAAATCCATCGCAAAGTGGACGCCCTTTAACTCTCGGCCTGCCACCGGCAAATCGCGCGGCTTGCCTGCCCCAATGCAGAGCACCACGGCATCAAACTCCTGCAGGAGCCGATCCGCAGGCAGATCCTGACCCACCGCAGTATTGCAGATAAATTTCACCCCTTCCTGTTCCAGCAAATCGATCCGGCGCGAGACCACCTTTTGCTTATCCAGCTTCATGTTGGGAATGCCATACATCAGCAACCCCCCCGGGCGATCCTCCCGCTCGAACACCGTGACCCAATGACCGGCTTTGTTGAGTTGGGCAGCCGCACACAGACCGGCAGGACCGGAACCCACAATGGCAACTTTTTTGCCGGTGCGCTCGGCAGGCGGTTCCGCAACGATCCAGCCTTCTTGCCAGCCCCTTTCGGCGATGGAATATTCGATGTTCTTAATCGTGACCGGCGGATCGTGGATGCCGAGCACGCAGGAGCCTTCGCAGGGGGCGGGACAGACGCGGCCCGTGAATTCGGGAAAGTTATTGGTCTTGTGCAGGCGATCGAGGGCTTCTTTCCAGAGACCGCGATAGACCAAATCGTTCCATTCGGGGATCAGGTTATTAATTGGGCAGCCGCTCGCCATTCGGTTAATGACGGTGCCGTTATGGCAAAAGGGCGTGCCGCAGTCCATACAGCGCGCCGCTTGCGTGCGGAGGTTGTCCTCTGGCATCGGCAGGTGGAATTCGTCCCAGTTGCGAATGCGCTCGATCGCCGACTGTTCGGGGGGCAGTTCCCGCAGATATTCGATAAAGCCGGTTGGTTTTCCCATGGTGGTGTCTTGGGGGATTAATGGTGGGGATGGAAATAGAGAGAGTGGGCGATCGCCCTAACTGCCGCTAATACGGGCGACATCGCGGGAGTTTTGCTCGAAGGCTGCTGCTAACGCATCGTCGTTGCTCATGCCTTCTGCCAGCGATTTCTTGATGTTCTGAATCACGCGCTTGTAATCTCTGGGCATGACTTTGACGAACTTCGGCACCATCTCGGTCCAGCGATCGCCCACCCGCTGGGCTTGCTTGCTGCCAGTAACGTCAGCATGTTTCTGGATCGTCTGGCGCAGATCCTCAATCTCTTCGGGCTCTTCGAGCACTTCCAGATCCACCATCTCAGTATTGCAGCGGCTGGCGAAGTCCTCCCGCTCGTCTAGAACATAAGCCACACCGCCGCTCATGCCTGCTGCGAAGTTCCGGCCGGTGGGTCCGAGCACGACCACCTGACCGCCGGTCATGTATTCGCAAGCATGATCGCCGACGGATTCGACCACGGCGCGGACGCCCGAATTGCGAACGCAGAAGCGCTCGCCCGCGACACCGTAGATATAAGCTTCGCCGCTGGTGGCACCATAGAAAGCGACGTTACCAATGATGATGTTTTCTTCGGGAGTGAAGCTGGATTCCTTCGGAGGATAGACAACAATCTTGCCGCCACTCAGCCCCTTGCCGAGGTAATCGTTCGCGTCTCCTTCCAGTTCCAAGGTGACGCCCTTGGGCACAAACGCCCCAAAGCTTTGTCCGGCGCTGCCCTGAAAGTGCAGGTGAACGGTGTCGTCGGGCAATCCGTCCCAGTGGCGCTTGACAATCTCGTTGCCGAGGATGGTGCCGACGACGCGATGAATGTTGGCGATTGGGAGTGTGGCTTTGACCTTTTCGCCACGCTCGATCGCAGGCTTGCACAGATCGAGCAGCAGGGTCATATCGAGGGATTTTTCCAAGCCGTGATCCTGCGGGATCTGGCAGTAGCGTCCGATTTCGGGACCCACCTGTGGTTGGTAGAGGATCTTGGAGAAGTCCAGTCCCTCGGCCTTCCAATGGTCGATCGCCTTGTGCGCTTCCAGCACATCCGCCCGACCCACCATCTCATTGAAGGTGCGGAAGCCCAACTGGGCCATAATCTCCCGCACTTCCTGGGCGATGAAATTCATAAAGTGGACCGTGTAGGCGGGATCGCCAATGAAGTTGGCCCGCAGTCGCGGATCTTGGGTGGCAATGCCTGCCGGACAAGTGTTTTTCTGGCACACGCGCATCATGATGCAGCCGAGGGTGACCAGCGGTGCGGTGGAGAAGCCAAATTCTTCGGCCCCGAGCAACGCGGCGATCGCCACATCGCGCCCCGTCTTCATCTGGCCGTCCACCTCGACGGTAATGCGGCTGCGCAGGTTGTTGAGCACCAAGGTTTGGTGGGTTTCGGCCAGACCCAGCTCCCAAGGCAGCCCTGCATGTTTGATGGAGGTCTGCGGCGATGCCCCCGTGCCGCCATCGAAGCCGGAGATCAGCACGACATCGGCATGGGCTTTGGCGACGCCTGCGGCGATCGTGCCCACCCCCACTGCCGACACCAGCTTGACGTTGATGCGAGCCTCGCGGTTGGCGTTCTTTAAATCGTGGATGAGCTCGGCCAGATCCTCGATCGAGTAAATATCGTGGTGGGGGGGCGGAGAAATCAGACCCACGCCGGGGGTGGAGTGACGCACCTTGGCAATCCAGGGATAGACCTTGCGACCGGGGAGCTGACCTCCTTCCCCGGGTTTGGCCCCCTGCGCCATCTTGATTTGCAGTTCTTTTGCCTGCGAGAGATACAGACTAGTCACCCCGAAGCGCCCGGAGGCCACCTGTTTGATGGCGCTGTTTTTAGAATCGCCCTGCTCGTTGGTCCAGGTATAGCGCTCGGGATCTTCCCCCCCTTCGCCCGTGTTGGACTTGCCGCCGATGCGGTTCATGGCGATCGCCAGCGACTCGTGGGCCTCTTTCGAGATCGAGCCGTAACTCATGGCCCCCGTCTTGAAGCGTTTGGTAATGGCTTCAACCGGTTCCACTTCCTCAAGCGGGATTGGCGTTCGAGCTTTGAATTCCAGCAGGCCGCGCAGGGTGAAGTGTCCCTGACTGCGATCGTTCACGAGCGCAGAATATTTCTTAAATAGAGCGTAGTCCCCCGCCCGCACTGCCTGCTGCAGGGCGTGGATGGTTTCCGGGCTGAATAGGTGCCGTTCGCCGTCCTTACGCCATTGATACTCGCCCCCGACATCGAGGGTTTGAGTGTTGACGTCGCGATCGGGGAAGGCGTGGCGGTGCCGCAAAATCGCCTCGCGGGCGATCGCCTCTATCCCCACTCCTTCAATCCGAGAAGCTGTCCAGGTGAAATACTTATCGATGAAGGCTTGGTTCAGGCCAATGGCTTCAAAGATCTGCGCGCCGCGATAGCTCTGGATGGTGGAGATGCCAATCTTCGAGGCAATTTTAATCACCCCTTTGGTTACGGCTTTAACGTAGTTCTGACAAGCCTTGTCGGGGTCGATATCGACTAGCAAGCCCTGATGAATCATGTCCTCTAACGTCTCGAAGGCCAGATAGGGATTGATGGCTCCGCAGCCGTAGCCCAGCAAGAGGGCAAAATGATGTACCTCTCGCGGTTCGCCCGATTCCAGCACGATCCCCACCCGCGTTCTCGTCCCAGCTCGAATCAAGTGGTGGTGCAAGCCAGAGACTGCCAGCAGTGCCGGGATCGGCGCATTGTCTCGGTCTGTGCCTCGGTCGGACAGGATGACGATGCTGATACCGTCGGCGATCGCCCGATCGGCCCGGGCGCAAATCTCGTCCATGGCGGCTTCCAGTCCTGCCGCCCCCTGCTGGGGATCGAACAAGATAGGCAGCGTTACCGACCGAAATGCGCCTTGGGAAACGTACTTCAGCTTGGCCAGTTCCGCGTTACTCAGCACCGGAGTCTTCAGATTGATGAGATGGCAGCTCTCCGGTACGGGCTCCAGCAAATTTCGTTCGGCTCCGATGGTGGTTTGGGCCGATGTGACGATCGCCTCTCGAATCGGATCGATCGGCGGATTGGTCACTTGCGCGAACAGTTGCTGGAAGTATTCGTAGAGCAGCTTGGGGCGATCGGAGAGCACCGCCAGCGGTGTATCCGAGCCCATGGAGCCGATCGCCTCCACCCCGTTCGCCGCCATCGGCGTCAGCAACATGCGCAGTTCTTCAAACGTATAGCCAAAGGCCATCTGGCGCTGCAGCACGGTGTCGGGGTCTGATGCCTCAGGCTCGGGGGCGGCGGCCAGATCCTCTAAATTCACCAAGAAGCGATCGAGCCATTCGCGATAGGGCTGCTCGCTGGCAATTTGATGCTTGAGTTCTGCGTCCTCAACAATGCGACCCGCTTTCATATCCACCAGAAACATCCGCCCCGGTTCCAAGCGACCCTTCAACGCCACCCGTTCGGGGGCGATCGGCAACACCCCTGCCTCGGAGGCCATAATCACGAGATCGTCTTTGGTGACGTAATAGCGGGAAGGGCGCAAGCCATTGCGATCGAGCACCGCCCCGATCGACTTGCCATCGGTAAACGCAACCGAGGCGGGACCGTCCCACGGTTCCATCAGACAGGAATGATATTGGTAGAAGGCTTTTTTCTCGTCGCTCATGGACTCGTGCTGAGACCAAGGCTCGGGGATCGTCATCATCACCGCTTGAGGTAGCGATCGCCCTGCCAGCACGAGTAATTCCAAGGTGTTGTCGTAAATGCCCGAATCGCTGCCGTGGATGTTGAAGATGGGCTGAGCTTTGGCGAGGTCGTCCCCCAGCAAGCCTGACTCAAACATGGACTGGCGGGCGTGCATCCAGTTGGTATTGCCGCGCAGAGTGTTAAATTCGCCGTTGTGGGCGATATAGCGGTAGGGATGGGCGCGTTCCCAACTGGGGAAGGTGTTGGTACTGAAGCGGGAGTGGACCAGCGCGAGGGCGCTCTCCATATCGGGATCGTGCAAGTCGGGATAGTACTCCCTCACCTGCAAGGGCATGAGCATCCCTTTGTAGACAATCGTGCGGCAGGAGATGCTGGAGGGATACCAGTAGGGATCGAGATCTGTGGCGCGGATGGCAGTGTGAGTGCGCTTGCGAATGATGTAAAGCTTGCGCTCGAAGGCTAACTCGTCGGCAATCGCTTCCCCTCGCTGAACGAACACCTGCTGCATAAAGGGTTCGCTAGCTTTCGCCGTGTTGCCCAGCGTCGAGTTGTCTGTCGGTACGTCCCGCCAGCCCAGTACCTGCTGACCTTCCTCGGCCGCAATCTGTTCGAAGGCCCGCCGACCCCGCTCTCGCTCGTCGGCATCGGGGGAGGCATAAATGATTCCGACCCCATACTGGCCGGGTTGCGGCAGGTCAATCTGCTCTGCTGCTGCAACCTTCTGCATAAACTTGTGGGGCAACTGCAGCAAGATTCCGGCCCCGTCGCCACTGTTGATTTCGGCTCCGCAAGCACCGCGATGCTCTAAGTTGCACAGAATTGTCAGAGCCTGTTCGACAATGTCGTGAGATTGCTGCCCTTTCATTTGCACGACAAAACCAACACCACAGGCGTCGCGCTCGAATTTCGGGTCGTAGAGACCCTGCTTCGGAGGCAGTTGATGGCTATTCATGGCAATGGCAGCTAATAACGTCTGATAGGGAGTTGGAAGTGATAGGGAGCTGGGAAAAAGTCGTGACAAGTCGGTTCGGATCGACTTCTCAAACGCTGACCGGGAGAGCTCATTGTATTTGAATCTTCTTCGAGGTCGAGGTCGCAGTGCCCTGTCTTAAGGAAAATCTCAGATCTTGACGGGAAAATCTTAAATCTTGACCTTCAGAGATTGTCGATTCAATGGTGTGGCCTGTCTATAAAAATGGTGTCGTCTGTCTATACAAGGTGTTCCACGTCAGTTCGCCAAGTGTCTGGCCCCCATCCCCTAGCCCCTTCCCCCAAAATTGATGCTGCTGGCGAAATTCATATTCCGAAACATTGGCCATTTGTCTAGATGCCTGTGGCCCCCTTCCCCTAACCCCTACCCCCAACTTTGGGGGCAGGGGAACAAGGCCCCGTAAGGATTTTCGGCTGTTTCTCCCCTCTCCCAAACTTGGGAGAGGGGCCGGGGGTGAGGGCATGCAGAGCCATCGAACTCAGGTTGTTCCCGGCTTACCGGCAACCATCGAGACTAGAGCAACAGAATCGCGTTCGGCCTTTTCAGTTTAGACCGAACGCGATGGATACAAAGGGACTTAACTATAGAGTTCCAGCAGGCATATCGGCCCCGCTCGCCCCACCCTATCTAGTAACTATCGCCGTCAACAGTTTGCATGCCGAGCTGCAGGTTGGCTTGATGGAGTCGATCGGCGATCGCCTGCTGCAAACTGACATTGACCTCCGGGTTCGTTAAGGCTTCGTAAGCCAGCTCTCGATAGGAAGCACTGGTCACAACGTCGATACCGTCTATTTGCTCGAGCAATCTGAGCCTGTCATAGATCGTTTGTGGAGCCTTCAACATGGGATTACATCCTCTTTACGTAGGCGCTCTGATAGTCCTTACAATAGTAGCTATTTCGACTGTCGGCATTCATTCACTCGTAGCGATATCGCTCAATAATTCACCAACCATCGAGACTTTTTACATTCGTTTAAGGTTTGAAACAATCTCTCAGGATCGCTCGGCGGACGAGGGTGCGGACCAGTCAGCGAAATTGGCGATCGAGTTCACGCTCTCGTGACAGCATTGCGCGCGGGTAAGAGGGATTTTTTGGCTAGATATTCCTGGATCTCGTGGGGTTTGAGATGGCAAAGGTCTTTGGCGATGTCGTGGATTTGGAGACGGTTGGTCAATGCAGTTGGCAATAACCCCCGCACAATCCCCAAGATCTGAGGTTCGGCGATCGCAATCAGCCGTCGAATCCCTTCAGCTTGCTCGAATTGGACGATTTTATCCACAATGGCGTGGGCAAACCGGCGCTCGAATTCCACGATGTGATTTTGGCGGCGATCGTCATAGGTGTGGCCGCGACTGTTCGAACCGCGATTTCGACCAGTTTGGACGTTGGCCCACAGCTCGCTGCCGTGCATTCCCTTAGCCTCATCCGTCAATCCGTCCCGCTCGATTAAATCTGGCCCCGATTCGTGTTCTGGAAAATCTACGGGCTTTAAGGTCAAAAAACGGGCTTTGGTGCCATCCATTACGACCACTAGATATTTGCTCATCATTATCTCCAGCGATACGCCTCTACTTCAATCCTAAGCAGGCGATCTCGCTCCGTACAGCGATCGCGCACGAAGCTTAAGATTGTCGAGTGTTTGAGGTCCAGTGCAGAGCGCCACAGTCTGCCGGTATAGCGGTCCCCCTTGTGCGTTAGGTTTGATAGGGTGCGCAGGCTGTCTGAAGGAGTTTGACGGTGAATTTTCAGGAAACGATTGCGACGCTACACCAGTTCTGGGGCGATCGCGGCTGTTTAATTGCGCAACCCTTCGACACGGAAAAGGGTGCGGGCACGAAGAGTCCCCACACGTTTTTGCGGGCGATTGGCCCCGAGCCTTGGTCGGTGGCTTATGTGGAACCCTGTCGCCGTCCGGCTGACGGCCGCTATGGCGAAAATCCCAATCGCTTTCAGCACTATTACCAATATCAGGTGCTGATCAAGCCCTCTCCCGACGACATTCAAGAGGTCTATCTCGACTCGCTGCGGGCTTTGGGCATCCATCCCGAGGAGCACGATATTCGCTTTGTGGAAGACAACTGGGAAGACGCCGCTGTGGGGGCCTGGGGGTTGGGCTGGGAAGTCTGGCTGGACGGCATGGAGGTGACTCAGTTTACCTATTTTCAGCAATGTGGCGGCATCGATTGCAAGCCGGTCTCGATTGAGATGACCTACGGTTTAGAACGGCTGGCGATGTATTTGCAAAACGTAGACGCGATCGCCAAGATTCGCTGGAATGACAAGCTCACCTATGGGGACGTTCACCTGCAAGGGGAGATCGAGCAATGTCGTTACAATTTTGAGGCATCCACCCCCGAAATCCTGTTTCAACTGTTCGAGTTATACGAAACAGAGGCATTGAAGTTACTCGATCTGGATCTGATTTTGCCCAGCCACGAATATGTGCTCAAGTGTTCGCATGCGTTCAATCTCTTAGATGCGCGCGGGTCGATTTCGGTGACGGAGCGGAATCGGTTTATCGATCGCGTGCGGGGCATGGCTCGGCGGGTGGCACGGGCATATTTGCAGCAGCGAGAGGAACTGGGTTTTCCGCTATTGGAGAAGCAGGCAGAGATGACGGCTGGGTTGGCTCCTTAATGTTAGCAATCGCGATCGGGATTTCAAGCCATGACAGCTGTGTGGTGCGAGTTGATGCGGTGTCGCCAAGCGCAACTTTAGGCGAGAAGAGTGAGAACTGTAATGATTTCACGGGACAGAACGGCTACCCAACCGCTGCTATAGAACGCTAGCAGCTCGTTGCAACTCGGCTAAGGCCCGATTGTAATTCAACAAAGCACTCACCCGATTCGACTCCGCCCGAGTCAAGTCGCCCTCGGCCACCAATACATCTAACTGAGTTCCCACCCCCGCCTGCATCCTCAAACGAGCACTTGCCAACCCCTGTCGCGCTCCCTCCAGTGCCGCGTCAGCCACCTCTCGATTGCTGGCATTGGACTCTAATGCCCTAAACGCCCGCTCTACCTCCAAGCGAATTTGACTGCGGGTATCGGCAAACCGAACCTCGGCGATCGCCGCATCTGCCGCCGCCTGCGCTGCTGCTGCCCGTGCCGCCCCCCCATCAAAAAAATTCCACCGCACTCTCACCCCCGCTGCATAGCCGTCGTTGCCGCCAATGTCGTCTTCCAGATCGTCTGTCAATTGGTAGTTGGCAAATAAATTGAACTGGGGCCAAGTGCTTGCGAGCTCGGCCCGTCGCTGTTGCAGGCCAATCCGCCTTTCCGCTAGCAGTTGTTCGAATTCAGCCCGATTGTGATAGGCCAAGAGAATGCTATCCTCCAAACTCAGATCCCACTCCCCCGCTACAGCCACCGGATCGGCAGTTGTGACGTTTGCCATCTCCCCCAGCCCCAACAGTTGCGTGAACTCCCGCCGCGCAATCTCTGCTGTCCCTTCCGCCCGAATCAGCTCCTGCTGGGCGTTGGCCAATTGCACTTCCCCCCGCACCACGTCAAACTGCGATCCCCTACCTGCCCGCTCCAGCCAGCGGGCATCGCTCAAACTGCGACGGAAATTTTTCACCCCCGCCCGCGCAATCCGCAACTGCTCTTGCGCCTCTTGCACGGCATAGTAGGCGATCGCCACATCCAGCCGAATGTGCTGCTCCAGTTGCTGGATCTCCAACTCGTCCGAGCGGATTTGCGCTCGGGCTGCTGCCTGCTCTGCCCCCCGCCGACCAAAGCTGAATAGGTCGTATTCGAGTTCGATGGCGGCATCCAAAAACAAGCTGTCGGGGTTGTCTTCCCCATCTTGGCGATCGTCGAGGGTTTCGCGGGCATCTTGCTCGTATTCAACGTCCCCTGCTACTGCCAAGGTGGGGAAATTTTCAGCCCGGGCTTCTCGCAAACCCGCTTGGCTGCGCTGCAGTACCAGTCGGGCAATTTGCAAACCCCGGTTGTTTTGCAGTGCTAAATCGACCGCTTCATCTAACGTGATGGGCTGTAGGTCTTGCAGTTGCACGTCCGCCGGTTGGGTGGGTAAGAGCAGGCGATCGAGACTGGTTTCTAGAGGTGGAGCTTGACGGGTCGTGGCGGGTGGGTCGGGAAGGTGCAGGGCGATCGTCTGGGCGATCGCGGACGGAGCCAAGCCGGAAAGGATAGTGCTGCCGACAGTTGCTGCAACCAGAAGCTGTGTTGCCCTCTCCCCCCCAAAACTCAACATTGGAGGACTGGTGCGAGATTGTCTTTGGGGCTTCCGAGCTCGATCGGGTTCGACAACAACTGGGCTAGAGCCCCCCACGAGTGGGGGCTCTAGGGGGCAAAGGCAGCTAGATAAATCGTCATTCAGAGCGGTTGAGATCGCGTTATGCAAGAGCTTTATCCCTCAACAAAATTCCTTTATATACCTGAGTTCGATGGCGCTGCATTGCCCTCACCCCCAGCCCCTCTCCCCAGGGAGAGGGGAGCGACAGCCTCAAACCCGCAATCTACCGTTCTGTTCCCCTTCCCCCAAGTTTGGGGGAAGGGGTTAGGGGATGGGGGCCAGACACCTGCCGAACTGACGTTCATAGGGTTCGCCCTAGCGCGTAAACCGGAAGCGACCATTCACTTTTTGGCCTTGAATATCACTCAATACCGCCACCCGATACTCTCCAGCCACTGTGCTGTCTAAAACTGTGGTGTAGTGCTGGCCCTCGGCATCGTAGGTCATGTCTAGCACTGCCTGACTGCCGTCGGGCAGTTGAACTTGCACCTTGACGGCTGCATCGGGAATGGCTTCGTGGGTGTCGCGGGTTTCGAGGAAGAAATCGAGATGAACAGTCGTTGCTTCGATCTCCGGCACGAATTCCAAGAAATAATCCCCCGATTCCAGTGCTTGACCGCCATATTGCGCGTCGACGTGGGCCAGTAAAGCCGACCCCGAGCCTGTGGCAGGGACGTAACTCTCCGCGCGAGATGCCTGCTGTTCGAAACTCATTCCTCTTGCGAATGCTCCAAAGGCGGACATTGCGATGCCCGCGCAAGCTAGCAGGATGGCAGTGGATGGTTTGACGGTCATGGGGGTAATCCTCTAAGTGAACTAGGGTTTGGAAACTTTGCGATCGCCTCTGAAACTCAGAGACTGGCTTCAAACTCTGCCAAAATTTTGGGTTTAGGTGCAGCAGTCGAGCGCTCGGAGATCAAGAATCTGCCGAATTGGGCATACAGGGCGGGCAGCACCACCAGCGTTAGAGCTGTCGAAGTGAACAGTCCTCCCAACACCACCACCGCCAGCGGCTGCAAAATCTCCTGCCCCGCACCGCGACCGAACACCAGCGGCAACATCCCCAAGGCAGAAGTCAGGGCTGTCATTAAAATCGCCACTAACCGCTCCATCGATCCCGAGGCGATCGCCTGATGCAGCGGTATCCCCCGAGCGAATTTGCTGTTGTAGTTATCCACCAGCAGCAAGCCATTGCGAGTGGCCACACCAAACAGAGTAATGAAGCCCACCATCGAGGCCACCGACAGCACGCCGCCGCCCAGCGCAATGGAAACCACCCCTCCCACCAAGGCCAGCGGCAGATTGACTAAAATCGCCAGCATTCCCGCAACGGAGTGAACGGCAAAGTACATCAGTACGGCAATGGTGGCGATCGCCAAGCCACCGAAGACGAGTAGGTTGTGGCGAGCCCGCTGCTCCGATTCGAACTGGCCGCCGTATTGGATGAAATAGCCCGAGTCGAAATTCACCCGTTCCTGCACGCGGGCTTGAATATCGTCCACCACCGAGCCCAAATCTCGACCGGCGACATTGGCAGACACCACAATCAAGCGAGACACATTCTCCCGAGCGATCGTATTGGGACCGGTGCCAAATCCGACGCGGGCCACCTGCGCCAGTGGAATTTTCTGGCCGCTGGGGGTGTCCACCAACAAATTGCGAATGGTCTCTAAATTACTGCGAGCCTCTTCCTGCAGCCACACCACGAGATCCACCAATTGCTGCTCGTCCAGAACCTGCGACACCACCCGACCGTTCAAGGCCGTTTCCACCACCTCGGCGATTTGGCCCACCGTCAGACCGTAGCGAGCCGCCGCCGCGCGGTCGAACTGAATTTGCACCTGCCGAATCGGTACCTGCGGTTCCAGTTGCAGGTCCACCAAGCCCTCTACGCCTTGGATGGCCGTTTCCACATCCCGCCCAATCCGGCGCAGTTGGTCCAAATCGGGACCGAAAATCTTGATGGCGATCGCACTTCTCACCCCCGAGAGCACCTCGTCCATGCGGTGGGTGATAAATCCGCCGATATTGGGGGCGATGCCGGGGATGCGGGCGAACTCTGCGCGAATGGCGGCGATCGCCCCCTCTCGATCCCTCAGCCCCTCGGCACTCAACTCCACATCCAAATGCCCCAAATTCACCCCGCCCGCATCTGCATCTCCCGCCGCGCGCCCCGCCCGTAACTGCAAGGAGCTGAAGCGGGGATCGTCTTTGAGAGCCGCCTGCATCGCCAACCCCGCCTGATTGGTACTTTCCAGCGACGACCCCGGATACAGCAGCATGGCATTCACGAGGGAAGGTTCCTGAAACTCGGGCAAAAACACCCGCCCCAATCCAGAGAACAGCAGTAACGACAGCAGCAGAGCAGTGGCCGCCGTCAGCAACACCATCCGCGAACGGCGCAAGGCAAAATCCAGCATCGGACGATAGCATCGCTGCGACAGTGCCGTCACCCAAGTTTCGTCGCTGGGTAGGGGGCGATGAGTCAAGAGGAAGGCACAGAGTGCGGGAGATAAGGTCATCGCCACCAACGTGGACGCGAAAATAGAGACCAAATAGGCAATTCCCATCGGCGCGAAGATGCGCCCTTCTACCCCAGTCAAGCTAAAGATGGGGGCAAACACGACAGCAATAATGACGGTCGAAAAGATCACGCTGCTGCGCACCTCAACTGACGTGTCGTAGACCACCTGCAAGGGGGGGACTGGGTTGCCCTCTAGCTGATTGTTGCGCAGGCCGCGATAGGCATTTTCCATATCCACGATCGCGTCATCCACCACCGACCCGATCGCCACCGCCAATCCCCCCAGCGTCATGGTGTTAATGCCCAGACCAAAGGCATTCAGGACGATCAGCCCCACCAGCAGCGACAGAGGGATGGCACACAAGGTAATGACAGCAGTCCGCCAGTTCATCAGAAATAAGAGCAGGACGATCGAAACAATGATGATGCCATCCCGCAACGAGCCGCGCACATTCTGAATGGCCGCAGCGATAAAGTTCTCCTGCCGAAATGTTTCCGTTACCTCGACATCGGCGGGCAAACTGGCTGCAATCTCCGCCATGGCGCGATCGATCGCGCGGGTCACGGTCGGAGTATCGAAGGCGGGCTGCTTGTTGACCACCACCACAATGGCAGGCTTGCCATTGGCGCTCCCGTCTCCCCGCTTCAAAGCCGCCCCAATGCGCACGTCCGCGACATCCGACAGCAGCACCGGTCGTCCGTCCCGAGCGGTCACCACCGATTGCCCCAACTGCTCTAGCGATTCAATCCGGCCCACCCCCCGCACAATCGTTTCCACATCGGGGGTAATCAGAAATCCGCCCGCCGCATTCACATTGGCGGCAGCAGCAGCCTCCGTCACCTCCTGCAGCGACACGTCGAAGGCAGCCAAACGCTCGGGGTTCACCAGCACTTGATACTGCCGCACGTCTCCGCCGTAAGCAATCACCTGAGAAACCCCCGGCACCGACAGCAGGCGATTGCTAATATCCCGATCCACCAACCGACGCACGTCCATCAGCGGCGTAGTTTCAGCAGTGAGTGCATACATCAGCACCGTGCCGATGGGGGAGGAGATGGGGGAAATCTGCGGCGATTCTGCCCCCTCTGGCAATTGCTCTCGCACCTGCTGCAGTCGTTCCGCCACCAGTTGTCTGGCCCGAAACACATCGGTATCCCACTGGAAAATGGCCTTCACCACCGAAATGCCCACAGCGGAGGAGGAGCGCACCGTTTGCACCCCCGGCGTGCCGTTAACGGCACTTTCAATCGGTAGCGTAATTAACGACTCCACCTCTTCGGGGGCCAATCCGGGGGCTTCGGTTTGCACTTCCACCTGTGGCGGCGCAAAGTTGGGGAAGACATCCAGGGGCATTTGGGTGAGGTTGTAAACCCCCAAAACGGTCGCGGCGATCGCCCCCAGCACCACCAGCCAACGCTGCACGATGGACCATTGCAAAATGGCATTGAGCATGACTTTACAGTTTTCTCGCGACTTCAAGGGGCTTGTCGGTTTGAGCACTTGTGGCTGAGGTTTTGTCGCGTTCGCGCCGCCCCGCCCAGGCCGTTCCCGCCCAGAAGGTGCTGGCTGCGATCGCCCCGCCAGCCAAGCCCAGCCCCCACCAAGGCATGGAAGCGCCAGAAGTTTCCGTTGCTCCAACCTGCCCGTCGTCCGCACCAGAACTGCTCCCCCGCAAGGACTGGGCATAGAGCTGACTGGCCCGCTGACTGACAACGCGATCGCCCTCAAAGAGTCCGCTCTCGATCTCCACCCAATCGCCAGCCGTCCGCCCCACCGTCACATCCAGGGGTTCGAAAACACTGCCATTCTCAATGAACACAAGCGTCCGATCGTCCACCTCCAATACTGCAGATTGGGGCACCACCATCACGGGGGCGGGAGTTTGTTCGGTCAAAATTTCTAGTTCGGCAAACATTCCGGCTTTGAGCGAGCCGTCGGCATTATCAATTTCGGCTCGTACCGGCACGACGCGAGTCGCTCCATCCACCACCGCTCCCACACTGGCCACCCGGCCTGGGAAAATCTGCCCCGGCAAACTGGCCACCTCCACCCGAACTGACTGGTTGATAAAGGTGCGGGCTAAATCTTTCTCTTGGATATTGGCGGTGGCAAAGAGGCGATCGCTGTTCGCAATCGCCATCAGCAACTGCCCGGCATCTGACAGTGCTTCGCCAGAGGTCACGGCGAGCTCGACCACCTCTCCCGCAATGGGGGCCGCGAGGGTGAGAATGCCATCTGGAGTGACGTTGCCCCCCAATTGCTCGAGGCGAGCTTCGTAGACGGTTCCACTCAACTGCAAACGGGATTGAGCGGCCTGCAGATTAGCTTGGGCGCGCTCCAACTCTGCCGAGGCTTCGAGCAGCGATCGCGAATGGCTGGCTTGAGTCAGCGCACTCTCCGCCGCTGCCAATTGAATTTCTGACTCTGCCACCAATTGCCGAGCAATGACTCCCCGAGACAGCAGAGCTTTATCATTCTCGTACCGCTCCCGAGCCGTTTTGACATCGATCTCGGCCCGCGATCGCTCAGCCGCAGCAATCTGTCGCTGTTGCCCGTAATTTTGCTGCGCCAATTGCAACTCTGCCTGCGCTAGCTGCATTTCGGTTGCCGCTGCTATGCTTTGCTCCTGCGCGCTGACGTACAGTTCCGCTAACTCTGGGCTGAAGAGAATGGCGATCGGCTGCCCCGCTTCCACGGTTTCGCCGGGAGCCACCAACACTTGAGTGAGTGTCCCTTCCACGGGACTGGTGACTTCTGCTTGGCCGTTGGGTAGGAGCTCTAACTGTCCGGTGGCCTCAACTCCGAAAGTCAGTTGCTGCAACGTTACAGCTGTTATCTCGATGCCCAGACGCTCGGCCGTATCGGCATCCACCTGCACTGCATCGGCGGCTGAAATCGCTCCGCCCGTTTGAAATTCATCCCCATGTCCGCCGTGGGCAAAGGCGGGACTAGCGGTGGATAACAAGAGCAGGAGCGGGGCAATGTCGGACAGAATATGTTTGTTCGGCATAAGTTCGAGCAGTTCGCGACAGAGCGGGAGAATGAACTTTGACGTAATGTAGTATCTCCCCTCAAGTGGAGAGTCAAGCCCTGAAGATTTTTTTGCCTTCGCTTAAGATGAATGCCAGTCAGAGGCGGCGATCTCGGAGCGATCGAGAATACTGTTATTCTTTTTGCAACACGCGCGCTCTTGGGGAGATCTTGAGGCTGCTGGCGGTCTTAGATCGAAACATGGCTGCCCTTAGTTGTTGGGAACCCACGCTTTTTTGATGCACAATCGAGAGTCAAGCTCCATCATTATCGTGTTGGATAATTGGGCAAATGATTCCCTCCTGCCGAACAGAGGCAGGACTAGCATCCGAGATCAAGTCTCTCAATTGAGTTTTCAGTTCCTCTAGTTTTCGAATGTTATCCTCAATTTCTAAAACTCTCGCTTGAATGTTTTTCTTCACTTCACCACAGGGGATATCGCCGCGATCGTGAATTTGGAGAATTGAACCAATTTCTCGCAGGCTAAAGCCCAATTCCTTGGCTCTTATGATAAATCTCAAGCGAGGGAGCATCGCTCTGGAAAAAAGTCGAAAACCTCCCTCAGTACGCTTCTCTGCCTCAATCAATCCCAGTTCTTCATAATAGCGAATGGTTTTAACTGAAATACCAATTTCTTCCTTGAGCTCTCCTATTTTCAGAAGCTCTGTTATTTGGCAAGACATAGTATAAATTCTCAGGCGATCGTAGAACGAAATCGATGGTGGGTGCCAACCCGACAGGGTTTCGTCGAGTTGAAAGGCAACTGCTCGAACAAAGTTTCAAGCAGCAATAGCTACTCTAGCAATAGTGGCGGCAGGAGGAATAACGAGAGAAACAGCTCGATCCATCATAGACAGAACCTCCATTCTAGAAATTGATGCTTACACGTCGAGCGTAAAATCTCCCCTTGACTGGAGGCTAAAGCAAAAGTAACAAATCTTTGCATTGGTGTCTAGATCGAGACAAGCTAAAAATTACCCGTTATTAAGGCAATCTAGAGAGAAATCATATATTCAATTGAGTACGGAAGCAGGATGGGTATCCGAGACCAGAGCTATCAGTTGAGCTTTCAATTCCTCTAACTTCCGAATTTTATCTTCGATTTCTAAAAGTTTGGCTTGAATATTCTGCTTCACTTCGCCACGAGGAGCTTCACTGCGGTTGTAGATTTTGATAATTGCACCAATTTCTCGTAGGCTAAAGCCTAGGCCCTGGGCTTGTTTGATAAACCTCAAACGAGGGAGCATTGCTCTGGAAAAGAGGCGAAAGCCTCCCTCGGTACGCCTCTCTGCCTCAATCAATCCCAGTTCTTCGTAATAGCGAATGGTTTTGACCGGAATACCGCTTTCCTCTCTGAGTTTTCCTATTTTTAGAAGCTCTGTTGTTTGACCAGACACGATCTGCTTTTCCATCGGTACAACCTGAGTTCGATAGCTCTGCATTGCCCTTACCCCCAGTTCCTCTCCCGAGGGAGAGAGGAGAAACCGCCGCAAATCTTGGCTAGATTTTGTTCCTCTGGCCCCAAAGCTATGGTTGATGCCATGCTTAGCGGGGGCGTAAGCTGGGTATCCCATCCGAGTCTCTCAGGGCGATCGCGGTATCCCCTTCCCGCAGTTCGGACGCAACAATGGTCGAGCGGCCTGCAAAGTCCACCCGAGAGCCGGTAACTTCTATCTCATCACCCGAGGCCAGGTTTAAATTTTGCGAATCTAAGAACCAGCGCGGACCGAGGTGAATGGGTAGAGTCTCCGTGCCAGTATTCACCGAGATTTGCATCCCTGGAGACATGCCTGCTGAGGGTGTGAAAGAGTCTGTGCCGACAATCGTGCCTCGCACCGTTTCAACGGTGTTGAGGTTATACATTCTGCCATGCTGCTGGCCGTACCCCCAGCGATCGCCTCTCATCCAGCCTCCGCCCCTGTGCCGTTGCGACATCATCTGGCCGGGACCCATACTTGGATCGCAAGACGGCCTCTTACACCTCAATCGTAAAATCTCCCCTCAACTGGAGACTAAAGCAAATGTAATCAATCTTTGCATGAATGCGCTATTAGAGCAGGCAGAAAAGCATCTATTCTTATGGCAATCTATGGTAAAAGCCCTATCGTGGTGAATTATGAATACAAAAAATATCGCCATCCAGTCGATCGCGTTTTTTACTATAGTAAGCATCCCAATTGCTCGTGCGGCAGCAAGTGAGCGCGATTGGATCTTCCCAGATCCGCAACTGGAGGCAGGAATCAGAATGTTTCTCAGGCTTCAAACTGAACAGTCACCAGGAGCCAATTCGATTGAGCAAATCACTCAGTTAGATATTTCGCGGACTAGACCTCAATCAGGCAGTATTGCTTCTCTTGAGGGTATCCAAAAGCTTTCGAAGCTACAAGAGCTTCTGGTGACTGACAATCAGGTCCGCGATCTCGCACCGCTTGCCCATTTAACTGAGCTCAGTGACCTACACCTTGAAGGAAACCAGATTGCCGACATTAGTCCTCTTGCCAATCTAAATGAGCTCATCTATCTCCATCTCGAAGACAACCAGATCGAGGATCTCAGTCCGCTATCGAGCTTAGATAATCTGGTCGAGCTACACCTCAGTAATAACCGTGTTGTCGATGTCAGTCCACTGATTAATTTGAGGAATTTAAAGGAATTAGATCTCTCGGGCAACCCTTTAGACAACTGTCAGCCTTTACCGCCAGCCACACGAGAAATCACTATAGGCTGCCCTGACTAATTAACGATCTTGCTGAGGTTGAGATATTTTTGCATGTCCGAGTAACTGCCAACGCACGAAGTAGAGAATCAAGGGTGGAAGAACAATCCACTGCAGAAGGGGCAGCCAACTGATTCCTATTCCCGGCACAACTAACCCTGAAAGGCCGTAAAGATGGGCAATCCGCACTCGGTAAATTTCAGAAACAAAAGTATAGGCAAATCCCAGGCTGGCGAACAAAACCACCTGTCGCCAACCCGGCTGTAAAATCCAGAAGCGCGATCGCAGCAGTAAACTGGCAATCCAGTAACAGACGACGATAATAATGCCATCGCCGACTGTGCAGTGATTGATGGCAGCAATCTTAGCTGCCAGAGACGATCGATCGTAAAACTCAAAGAAAGGAGATTGCCAAACTTCGTAAACAAAATTTACTAGGAAAGCAAAGACAAACAGATTGACTTCCGGTAGCAATAACACACGCTCGAACCAGCGAGTAGCAAATGATTTCATGGGACTATTCTGCATTTCAGTTTAACTGAGTGGAGTCCGTCATACTAGAGCAATTTCTGGTATGACGCATAAATTTTAAACTCTCCATCGAGATGGAGAATCAAGTCCTATCGCAGTCTGCGATTAAAAAGTTAACAGTTACCTCTTGACTATCCAGTCAACTGGAGGGGTTAGGGTTGAGCTGGAGCTACTGAAGGAAGCGCGCACTGTGACCAAAA